>WAOD01000023.1 GCA_015521465.1 DHVE2 group archaeon | reverse complement strand
GTCATATCTCGCCAGCAGTAAAGAGTCTACAAAACTACAGATTTTGGAAGATTATCCAAGGGATATTTACCTACAATACATTAAAAATAAGATTAGTATTAAAGGAGAAACAGATGAGCCTGTAACAACAGATATACATAGGTTAATACGATTTATAGGTTCAATACATGGAAAGACTGGTTTTATGGTTAGAATGTTATCTTATGATGAATTTAAAAATTTTAATCCATCTAATCCTGAGAACTTGTTAAATTATGTAATACCTGATGAATTTAAAATACATGAAAGTAAGATTGTATCTAAAAATAAAATAGAACTTCCTTTTGATGTTAGTGCTCTGGATGGGGAGGATTGTGTTCCAGATTATGTTGCTGTTTTTGCCGTTGCGAGAGGCATGGCTGATTTTATTTCTAAATGTTAACTTTATTAACATTAAAGCGTTACTTTAGTGATTTAGTAAACTAAATTATCTTGCATCCGATGAAAAAGTATATAAATGGGCAGTAAATTTCGCCTATTATGGGAAGCATTAGACCTTCGAATATAAAGAGAATAGCGAGAGAGCTTGTGGACGAGTATAACGATAAATTTAGTGGGGATTTTGATCATAATAAGAAGGTAGTATCCACTCTTACGGATGTTCAGACAAAGAGACTTAGAAACATGCTGGCGGGATACGTGACAAGATACTGGAAAATTAAGAAGAGGAAAGAAGAAGGGAGCTGATTTTTTCTTCTAAACAACGATTTTTAGATTTTACGCGTTTTAATACTGTATTAGCTATGTCTGTAAAAAATAATAATATGTCTTCTTCGCAAATTTTTATTTTGCCATTTAAACCCATTGGTATTTGTATGTGCTCGGTACCTAATATTTCTACCAGAATGCCCTGATCCTTGATGACCCTGATTGATGAATATTTAAACCCACAATTTTTGGCAAGTTGAATTAATCTCTCTGCAGCATCCGTGTTCTGAGCTACCACATGGTATATGGATGATTGTACAAAAAAGTAAAGATATCCTTTATTGTATTTTTTTATGGCCTTTTTAACCTCTTCATAATCGATTTCTCTGTGCCATTTTCCTAAAAAAGAAGAGCCTTTTTTATCGCCTATATCTGGGATTTCCATTATTGCAATTCTCCCCGAGCAGCTGCTTGTGGTGTAGTATTCAGAGAGCGAGTTAATCTTGTCTAAAAGAGGTATTATGTCTTTATCTACTTCTCCATTGTTTTTGGCTGTTTCATATTTTTTTATTGCTTTTTCTCTATCCATCACGTTTACCACCTTATTAAATATTATTTGTTAAGTTATTGTATTTATTAAATCAATCTGCAATCAATATGCCCCACTTTCCCAGGCTAACCTGCAATCCGTACATGTTTTCTTTTACATAGGCGTTTATGATCTTGATTTTTTTTCCAATTTTTAAAACTGGCAAGGCTTTATCTATTTCTTCATTCCATAAAACCAGCTGGCATGTCCCAGAGTTATCTGAAATTCCCACTCTTAAAAGTCGGTGCTTATTTTTTATATTTTCTACCTCTCCTATGCTGGTGATTTCCACCTCTAAGGTGGCATTTAATCCATCATATATATCCGATATTTTCATTTTATTACCCGGATTTCTGCCAAGTTCATCAACTATTAAATATCCAATAGCTTCATCGTCTAACAGGTCACCGTATTTGTCCCTTCTCTTTTCAATTTCTTTTACAAATGAATCGAAGCTCATAATATCTGATATTAATTTGTGGTAATCTTCAAGGCTCATTATCCCACAGATATGAGGAAGATGGTAATAATTCTATCGACCTTACGGATTGCAATTTATTTGTTTTTTACCCCACCCTAAACCGTTGAAAAACGATGGTGTGTGAAAACGATGAAATAATGAAACATAACCTATGTTATGTTACATTTTTTGTTCCTACCCAAATATCTCCTATGTGAAAAATAGAACCTTTTACCTTCCCATTCAATTTCTCTTCTATTTTTTTTCTTGTGGCCCAATATTCTTCAGGGGACACCTTAAACCTAAGGGTAACTTGACCTATAGAATTCATTTTCATGCAACGAATGATGTCCTCAAGTGATGTGGATTTGCAAATAACATCAAATGCACGCAAGAAGGGGTCTTTTTTCAAACTCCCTGTGGCTAATGTTCTTCTTTTCCCAATTTGGAGATAGTTTATCTCTCTTTCCTCTGAAAATTCTTCTAATAAATGGCTGTAGTAAAGAGATTCATCAACAATATAAATAAAATCACTTAACAATACTTCTTTTATTTTTAAATTATCGTAATATTCCCAGTTAATCTCTTTGTCGCTCCAAAAAATTTTTCCAGAGGGTAGCGTTACTGCAACTCTGTCATGTGTTTTTGTGTCGCCTATGTATGCAGTGAACCTGTTTATACGGCCGTTAATTGATATGAACTCCTTACCCCATGTTTTTGGTATTTTTTTAAGGGATATTTGGGGCGGTAAATCAAACACGTAGTTTCTTTCTTTACCATGTATCTCCATAATTTTTAAAGGAGGGGGTAAAAGAGACTCTAAGCTTCTCTCCTTCTCCGTTTCATTTCTGGCAGGATCCGAATACAATATGTCATAATCTCTAACCATGCTGTATATTTCTTTAGTCAGAGAATTTTCTGAGATAAAGCGAATATTATTTGCGTTGTACGCCTTGGCATTAAGTTTTGCATACTTGATTCTTTTTTTGGAGATATCGATACCCAATACCTCTTTGTTTGTAAAAGAGTAAAATATTGCTTGTAATCCTACCCCGCAGCTGAGGTCGGCAATTGTTTTTTCTTTGATTCTATTTGCCCTGTACTGCCCAACAATTTCCGGTGTTGAATATCTGAGACCGTACTCATCGAAGTACAGGTTAGTAACGCTGAACTTGTCTCTAGCCCTGATTCTTAGCTTTGCAATCTCGCAGATTTCATCTATCCCATTTCTGATTTTTATCTTTTTCTCTATTTTTTTACAGTTGTATCCTTTTCGAATAAATTTTACAACAGTTCTTATTTTTCTCTCTATAGACTCCACATATCTATAATGAGTTACTTGCTTTTAAATTTAAAGGTTTTATTAGTAAGCGAAAGTTGGCTATTGCACCGAGTACTTTATTAAAATTATCTTTATTAAGTTTCTATTGTAAACTTATTCAGTTTACATAATAATGGATTTACTTAATAAAAATTTTAAACTAAATATAAAATTAAGAAATCAGGTGATTACAGGAATCCAAACCTGTCTTGCAATTCAGTTGCAATTTGATTCAAAATCTCTTCAAATCTCTCGCTCTCAATTTTGGTTACGCTCCCGTCAGGCATTATAATGCGCCCGTAGAATCGATCGCCCTCCCTAACTATCTCCACATCTGCCAGTTTGCTCATGCATATCACCTCTTAAGTGATAAGGGGATAACTATTGGGATATAAAATTTTGCTTTATTTATCTCCCGTTTCTATATCTTTTAAAAACTTCCCCACTTTTTCGTAATATTTTTGTAGGGTTCCTGTATTTAAAATCATATAATCGCTTCTTGCAATCACGTTACCCAATCCCCAGGAGAGCTCTCTATCCTCTCTTGCAATGAATTCGTCCCAGGTTTTAACATCATCTTCTCTTCCTCTTTTTAATATTCTCTCATATCGTATGTGTTGAGGGGCAAATATGCCTACTACGATGACGTCTCCCAATTCTTTCTTATACACTTGGACTTCTTCGGGACATCTTATTCCGTCAATAACAATTTTGCTTGTGTTCATTTTTCTTATCTTTTCCACAGCCCGTTTTGCCCATATCGCCTCGCCATGTTTATCTCTTTCGTTACTGGCTATTTTACCAACGATATCATTATTTAAATTGAGTCCTTGAGATGAAACAAACTCTCTAACAATATCACCCATTCTTATCACGGAATAACCGTTTTTTATGGCAACTTTTACAAACTCCTCCTTTCCAGCTCCTGGCATGCCAGCAAGAAGTACAACAACCATATTGGGTGAAAAGACAGGCCATATTTAATCGTTTCACGGGGGGGGAAAAATTCCAGCTGCAGTAGGTTGCTATATGTGATTTTAAAGTTTTGCAATAATTGCTTACTCAGTAACGACTACTGTACTACTTTTTCAATGTTGACCATTGTAAAATCTTCGTGGGGTTTTTCGACCGATGTCTCGAAATATGAACTTCTCGTTGAATTTTACCAAGTTAACAGTACTCTTTAAGATTTATATGGTACAAATTCTCTTAAGTCAATAGATGAATCAAAAGATATTGGAAATTACTGGGTATACTTGCGTAAACAATCATACAAATGATATCAAATCTTCTTTGTCATAGATTGGATGTATTCGATTGCCGGCCAAAAACATTATAAAGGGTATATGCCCCCAAAAAGGCACAATTTTCGTGTATATAGTATCTCTCAAAAAATAGTTTAAATATTTCTATCTCTTTTTATTTGCTCGGAGATGCTCACTTCGTATTTTACTATCTCTTCTATGTACTCGTATTCTAAGAATATTCTCACAAACCTTTGATTTCCTCGTATGAGGCGTGTCATATTTATTATTAGTAAAAAGAAATATTTAAAATTATCTCAACTTTTAGTTAAGTTCTCGTAATCTCTTTACCATTTTAACGGCAGCTTCTACTGCGTCCCTTGCTTTTTCTATTCTTGCTTCTGCCTGCAATCTTGATTCGCCTGGCCCTGATATTCCTAGGGTCACTGGCTTGCCGTATTCAACGCTAAGGTCTTCTATTTTCCTTGCGGCATTTTGCATCACTATCTCGTCATGCTCGGTTTCTCCCTCAATAACTGCACCGAGGGTTACAACAGCATCTACATCTTTTTCTAACAGTTTCTTTACCATGAGCGGAATATCGAAAGTGCCTGGTGCCTTGACTACGTATTTAACTTCCACACCTAAAAATTCCGCATGCGCTTTTGCCCTTTCCAGCATCATCATGGTTATGTCGTAGTTAAATTCGCTAACAACTATTCCCAATTTTATATTGCTCATTTCTTTCACCTCCTAATGCCTATATCCACTAACTTTTACGGGACCCACGTCATCAAACCCTTGTCTCTGCCCTGTTCCAGCTAATTTTCTGAGCTTATCTGGGTTAAACAAAAGATAGTATGCGTTTTGGGCGTGTTCCCTTGCTCTTCTTTCTGCGAGCCACGCAAGCTCTCTCTCATCTTTTGCCTCGTCTTCATGTACAAAAACTTCTATAATGTGTGTGTTTGTCATCAACTGTGCGTAAATAAGTCCCAAGGATGCCTCATGGGCGCATTGCTTATCTATCGGCTTACCACCTGGCATGCCCAATGCAATCACTATTTTGCAATTCTCCTCTTCTATAAGTTTTTTAGCTGCAACTGGCAAATCCTTAACTCCAGGTACTGTGCGCCGTATAATTTTGAATCCAGTACCCATCTTTTTAAGTTCATCCTCTGCAAAAGAGCCCATGTCCACTCTGGAGAAAGTAGTATCAACGATTCCTATCTTTTGCATAGAGATCACCTTTTCTCTCTACGATTTTGCTTATTATTTTGCGAGTGCCATTCAAATCACTCTCACCGTATTTCTCAAGGCGCACAACTTGCACATTTATACCTCTTCTGTTGCATTCTTTTATTATATCTTTCTCCCTGAAGTTTTGGTCATACCCCAGGACTATGATATCTGGCTTTACCTCTTCTACCGTGCGGTACATGTCATCTTCGTTACCTAATATTGCTCTATCTACTGGTTTAAGTGATTCCACCAAAAATCTTCTTGCCTCCTCCCGCATGATAGGCATGTGTTTCAACTTTGCCGCCGTGGAATCCCGCGCCACAACCACAACAAGCTCATCACCCAGCTTTTTTGCTTCCTTCAGAAAAATTACATGTCCGGGGTGTAGAATGTCGAATACCCCTGTGGCCATCACTCTGACCATTCTTGCCACCCCTTGATTATATCTTTGCCCTCAATGAATATCAGGTTGTGTGATTCTGCGAATTTTATCGCATCTTCTTTTCTTAATGAATATCCGTCATCACCAAGAATCTCCACTATGGTGGCGGAGGGCACTATCCCGGCCAATTCCATGATTGCAGTGCTTAGCTCCGTGTGTCCTTTTCTTCTTTCAAGTCCTGATGATATTAGCAAATGCACGTGGCCTGGAGAGATGAATCTCCGTCCAAACTCGGCCATGGGATTCTCCATATTTTCCACAGAGGATACAAATCTTGCGAATTCCACTATTGTTTTTGCCCGTTCTCTATCGGATATCCCTGTGTAGTTGTCCACATGGTTTATTGTTATTGAAAACGCAGGAAGAGAATCATATCTCACTTTTTCAGACACGTAGTCAAAGATTTTATATCCGCTTTTGTAGAATATCTCGTGCAAGTACGGCAGTCCGAATATTTTAGCAATTCTTATGGGAAGAGTTGTGCAGATGAGCCCACCCCCTTCTTTTCTCATAAATCTTATTTTTTCAGGTGTTACAAATTGAGATGCAAAAACGATATCCGTCTCTTCCTCTCTTCCTTCTGCATCAAATATTAGCACGGGATTGCCTTTTTTAATTTCCTCTATTGCTTCTTCAATCACAAAGCTTGTGATGATGCCCGCCGTTAAATATTTATCGTCAAATACTCAAAAAAGAGTAAATCATGCCGGGAATTTTTATATACCCGTGGTAGATTCACCTTTATGAATCGTGGTGTATGGATATTTAGCTGGATACTAATAATTATCGGATTGATTATATACTTTTCATGGGCGTTAATGTACGATGCGTGGACAGATGTGGGGTTGTACTCAATAACAGTAACAATGTTAACCTTTGGCGTTTTAGGAGTTATCCTAGCAAAAGTGGAAAAGAAAGAATAAATTGATGAAATTTTTGATGATAATTAATACGGCTTTGCCACGTATGCGATTTTCCTTGTTTCTTTTCCGCATATCACGCATTTTTTTGCATTTTCTTCTTCTATGGGTGAGCCAATGATCCTTCTCTCAGTTCTGTCTTCTATTTCGTGCCCACATTCCTCTGAACCGCACCAAGGCACAGCTGCAACACCTTCCACGTTATCTATTTCATCAAGAGATTCAATATTTACTATTTTTTGCTCCATATCTTTCTTTGCCCTATTGTAAAGATTGTCCTGTATGTCTGCAAGGACGGTTTTTATTTTTTCTACATATTCTTCACGAGATGCAAAAATCTTTTCTCTTGAGTCTCTCCTGACAAGAACTACCTGGCCCTTCTCCATGTCTCTTGGTCCTAGCTCCAGGCGTAGAGGCACACCGCGAAGTTCCCAATCATAGAACTTGTAACCAGGGGTGTAATTGTCCCGGTCGTCTAAATGCACCTTGATGCTCGATTCTCTTAATTCATCTCGTATCTTCTTGGATTCTTCAAGAACCTCTTTTTTCTTCTTGGTGACTATTGGAACTATAACCACCTGTATGGGTGCAATTTCGGGAGGAATAATTAAGCCGCGATCATCTCCATGGATGCCAACCATCGCACCTAAAAGTCTTTCGCTCATTCCGAATGTGGTCTGATGCACGTACTCGTGCTCTCCGTCTTCATTCAGATATTTTATATCGTAGGGCTTTGAGAAATTCTGTCCGTACTGGTGGAATGTGGCAATTTGAAGAGTGCGGCCGGAAGGCATGACGGTCTCAACGCCCAGTGAATAAATTGCTCCGGGGAACTTGTCCCATTCAACTTTCTTCACTATCTTGTATGGAAGTGCCAATTTCCTTGCTATTTTCTTCCATATCTCTATATCTTCCTTTATCTGTTTCTCCGCCTCTTCGTATGTTCTATGTGCAGTATGTGCTTCAAAGAAATGTACTTCTCTCATTCTTATGAAAGTACGGGTTTGCTTTGTTTCATACCGAAATACATTAACTATCTGGAATATTTTTAAAGGCAAATCGGCATGGGAGCGAATCCAGAGGGAGAACATTGGATACATGGCAGTTTCGCTTGTTGGTCTGAGTAATAGCTTTATATCCAGCTCGTCCAGTCCGCCATGCGTGACCCAAAATACCTCGTTTTCAAAGCCGCGTATATGCTCCGCCTCTTTTTTAAATTCTGTTTCTGGAACAAGGAGCGGAAAATTAACTTCCTCGTGTGAATAATCTGTAAATATCTCTCTAAAATAAGTATCTATGTTGTGCATTATCTTCCAGCCGTAAGGGCGCCATATATGCATCCCCTTGACAGGGTACCTCTTGTCCACAAGCCCCGCAGATTCTACGACCTCGTTGTACCACTCGCTAAAATCTTCCTTTTTGTGCTCCATGCGTGGAGAAAAATAAGAGATTATTTAAGTATTGTGTATTTCCTAAATCATTTTAGCCCTACAATTTCCCCGTTATTTGTAAGCTCTATGTTCTCTGCGGCGGGCTTTGTAGGCAATCCCGGCATGGTGGATATGTCTCCCAGTAAGGGTACTATGAATCTTGCTCCAGAGGATATTTTGAGCTCTCTCACTGTAATGGTAAATCCTTCGGGCGCACCTAAAAGCTTGGGGTTATCGCTTAGGGAATACTGTGTTTTTGCCATGCAAACGTAGAAATCGTTGAATCCAAGGCTGTTTACGAGTTTTAAATCCTTCTTGGCTTTTGGCATCCAGTCCACTCCATCTGCTCCGTAAATCTCCGTAGCAATTTTCTCTATTTTCTCCGTTATATTGTCTTCCACCTTGTAAGTGTAATTGGGTTTGCGTGGCTCTATGTTTTCCAGGTATTTTGCAATTTCTATTGCGCCTTCACCGCCTTTTGCAAATACCTCGCTAACTGCAAACTTAACATGCATGTCCTCTACAATTTCTTGGAGTTTGGAAAGCTCTTTTTCTGAATCCTGTGGGAAATGGTTAATTGCAACAACGGGTTCAAATCCCAGCTTACGAACTATCTCTACGTGCCTCATGAGATTTTCAGAGCCACGCATCATGGCCTCCACATTTTCCTCGCTTAAATGCTTCTTTTTCACGCCGCCATGGTATTTCAGAGCCTTTACCGTGGCCACCAGAACTGCTCCACTAATGTCAAAGTTTCCTTCTCTGGATACTATATTAACGAATTTCTCTGCGCCAAGGTCCGAGCCGAATCCCGCCTCCGTTACAAGGTAATCTGAATAACGCATACCCACTTCATCAGCCAGTAAAGAATTGTGGCCGTGGGCGATGTTTGCAAATGGCCCTGCATGGATTACTGCTGGGGTACCTTCTGAGGTTTGCACCAAGTTCGGAAGAAGGGTATCTCTGAGAACTGCAGCCATTGCACCCACAACCTTGAAATCTTTAGCGAATACCGGAGTTTTATCTATTCTGAAACCCACCAGAATGTTCGAAAGTCTCTCTTTCATTTCTTCGTAGCTCTTTGACATGGCGATTATTGCGGAAATTTCGCTTGCGGATGTGATTTCAAAGTGGTCTTCCATTATTGCTCCACCATTGTTTCCCATTCCAATTATTACATTTCTAAGTTCTCTAGCATTAAGATCTATAACGTGTTTCCAGAGTATTTTCTTTCTATCTATATCTGGCATTACCTTGTGAAAAATAGAATTATTTATGACCGACGCTAAAAGGTTATGGGCAATTTGTATTGCGTGGAAATCGCCTGTAAAATGCAGATTTATATCATCGCTTGGTTCTACTGTGGACTTGCCACCACCCGTACCTCCACCCTTTATTCCGAATACTGGGCCAAGTGATGGTTCTCTCAGAGTAACTATGCTTTTTTTACCTATCTTCCAGAATGCCATGCTTGTTCCTATTGCAGTGGTGGTTTTACCCTCACCATACGGTGTTGGGTTTATTGCAGTTACAAGTATTACTCTACCCCTGCGCTCTTTTTCCCATATCTCTCCAAGAGGTATCTTTGCTTTGTTGTCTCCGTACGGAATTATCCTGTTGATACCCATATTATCTGCAACTTCTTTTATTTGTTTCATAATGCAAGGCAAATATCCTTACTATTTAAGGGTTAATGCTCATTTATGGGTAAAAATTAAAAAATTATCCAATGTATCCCAGGTCATCTTTCTTTTCAACTTTATTCTCTTCTTCTTTTAGCTGATTGGTAATCTCTCCTATTTCGTTGGACTGAAACTCTAACTCCTCCATATTTATGCTCAAGTTGAAGTACTTTCTCACCTTCTCCAGAACGTAATATGCGCTTCTCGGATCTGTGAAGTACCCTGAAGTCTCACCCATGAGACAAACTCCTTCCATTCTGAACAGTTCTTTGCCCAGTCCTAAAAGAAGACCTGCTGCTCCAACTATGCCTCCTGATGGCTCCGTCTCTGAAAAATAGACATCGTATTTTTTCATTTCCTCGACCAATTCCATGTTCGTTGCCGCGCCAAATACCCTTGGTTTATCGGCTAACTGTCCTGTGCCGTATCCCCCCAGCGTGAAAATTAGGTTAACTCCAAACTCTTTTACAATTTCCAGAACTTTGTATGAAAGCTCGTACTGCCCTTCGGAGCTCATGCCCTGATAGTCCCCAACCAAAATAATTAAATCATGCTCACTCTCATCGTTTTTATAGTACCATAGCTGGTTTCTAACCAGATACATGGTTCCATCACCTTTCATGAGGACCTGCGGAGGTAAGTATTTTGAGAATATCTCTACCATGAGCTTTGCATCAAGATTATCTTTCAAGTACTCTGCCGCTATCTTGCCTACGTTTCCTACGCCGGGTAGACCCTCAACAAGCACGGGATTTTTCAGCTCTGGTTTTTCGATGTATCTTATGATTATCGGTTCCATTTTTTCACCTCTTTTTTTAACATTCTTCTGTATTTTCCATATCTATCTTCAGGAGAAAATTTGGGGGGTAAAGCTTCAACAGTTTTTGAGCCACAATATGGGCAAGTTTCAAGAAGTGTGTATCTTCCACATAAAGTGCACTTCCTTATAATAGTGTGCATAATTACAACCTTCTGTGAAACTCGCCTTCTCCACCAAGTTTCTTAAATTCTTCAATTATTTTATTTGCAGTATTGCTGAGTATTTCCTCCGCTGTTTTGTAATCTTCTGCCTGCACATATATGCGATATTTTGGTGCACCCAGGTAAGTTATCGCCACATCCTCGCTCTCTGAGTCTGACAGCACTTTTTTTATTCTTTCTACCCCATCTGGGGCAGTGCTCACGAGTTCCACATATCCTGAAATTTTAACATATGGTGGTGTTATGTTCTCTTTTGCTACTTGCTCAAATATCTTGCACCAATCCCCCTGAAATCCCTCCTCCTTCAAAACATCTTCGTTTATGGCCACTTCTTCAAATGCCCCGTAGAGCGTGCCAAATCTATCAATCAGAGAGTACCCAAACTCCTCGTAGCAATCTTCAACCTTTTTATTTAATCTCTGAGCCACTATTTCAAAGAGCTTTTCGGCTTTTTTCTCGTTTTTCCATTCCTGTATCTTATCTCTCTTCTGGTGTTCGTTAACCCTTTTCAGAGAAAGGTCTATGTGTCCCCTTTCTGGGTCCACACGGAGAACCTTGCAAACAACCTTTTGCCCTTCCCTAATATGGTCCCTGATGTATTTTATCCACCCTGTCGCAATTTCTCCTATGTGTATAAAACCCTCTTTGCCCCCATATTCATCTAAAGTGACAAACGCGCCGTATGGCTTTATTGATTTGACGGTAACGATTACCAGCTCACCTACTTCTGGAAATCCTCTTTTCACGAATACACCTCTACTATTTCTCCTCTTATGTCCGCCTTTCCACCAGTTGGCGTGGCTATTGTAGCACCGCAGACCTGGCACTTTACTACGGTACTCGCGCGCAGGAATATAACCTGCTCGTTACCGCAATCAGGGCATTTGACTTTTACAAAAGAATTATCAATGTTTTTGGATTTTCCTCCCTTCATAGTTATCTCACCTCCACCAGTTCAAATTTCTTTGCCCTTATATTTGGCGATGTGTGCGCTCTGTTGCATTCAGTACATCTATATCTCACATTAATCCTCTTTGTTGGCTTCTCTCTGCCTTCAAACCTCGGTCTTGGGAAGCCTCCGTAACCTGCAGTCACCCTGCGGAATCGCCTCTGTCCCGCTTTTAACTCGCTTGCCTTCCTCTTTTTAACTTTCTCAACCACATGAACCGTATGACGCTTGCAGTAAGGACAATATCTTTTAATTTTCCTTGGCATCTTCATATTAATCACCGTGGTATATGCAGCTAATATTTAAGCATTTTTCTTTAATATAGTGAAACCGCTTGCCTGAAAACACAATTTTTTTAAATAACCTCCTCATGCCCCATGCCATGGAAGAAGAGAACATTGAATTCTGTACCTCTTGTGGAAGAGGGCTTGACGAAGGATCCGTGATATTTCACTGCCCTAACTGCGGCGCTCTTATTGCGAGGTGTGATAGATGCAGAGAGCAAAGCATCCCGTATAAGTGTCCCAACTGCGGGTTTGAAGGACCGTGAGGTGATTTGAATGGGTGATGTGCTGATAACTTACAAAATAATGCCTACCGGAGTAGATGTGGATCTGGAAAAAATGAAGAATGATGTTACTGAGAAGTTGAAAGATATTGCCAAAATAAATGATTTTTCCGAGGAAGATATTGCGTTTGGTTTAAAGGCCCTGATCCTAAGGGTTATAGTGAAAGATGAGGGCGGAGTTACAGATAAAATTGAGGAAATTTTAGGTGGAATCGAGAATGTGCAGGGTGTCGTTGTAAACGAAGTAACCCTCATATAATCATCTTAATCTTTACTCTTTTTCCTCATTTGTCTTTTTGCGGAGTATCTGGTTCTAAAGTCAACGTGTACCTGTGTTCTATCCAGAAGTATGTAACTATTGCTGACATGATAATGCCCATTGCCGTAGCAATGAGCCATGTTGGGTACATATCTAAAAGTGGTCCAACTATAAGTATTCCTATGGGAGTAAGCACATTTGTCATGACCATAAATATTGAGATCACCCGACCACGAAGTTCATTAGGTATGGCACGTTGTATTTTTGCGTTAATTGGCACGTTCATAAGCGCCATGGACGCACCCCATATTGCAGATATGGAAATCAATGTTATGTACGCTGTGAAATGGTTGAATGGTGAGACTGGGGATAGTAACAATATGAATAAGATCAGGACTATTCCCGTTACAAAAAGGTAATTGAAGATGTGTTTGCCTGGATTTTTTATGATTTTCAATGCTATAATTATGTTACCGACGATTGCGCCTCCCATGAATACGCTTTCAGCAATTCCAAACTCCAAACTGCTGAATTTCAGTACCTCTCTTATGGCATATGGCAGTAAAATTGCTCCGAATGGCTGGCCAAAGGCGTTTAGGGAAAGCGCAAATACCATTATTACGAGTAAATATTTGCTTTTTTTCAAAAACCTGAAACCTTCTCGCAGGTCATTTTTAATCTCTCTTGTACTTGTTATCTTCTTTGTTTTCCAGTCGTAGTGTATGAGTATCTCAAATAGTCCTGAGCCAAAAAAGCTCAGACCATTAACCAGTACTGGAAGCATGATTCCTCCGATGCCATACAGAAAACCACCCATCGCAGGACCCACCAGCATCGCTATTATATTAAATGTTGATGATACTGAATTTGCTCTTTCTAAGTCTTCCTCCTGAACTAACTCCGGGAACAGTGCGTTGGTTGCTGCGCTGAAAAATGCGCCCATAAATGAAAGGACAATTGTTATTAGTAAAAGCTCTCCTATGGATAGGAAATTGAAGGCAATAACTGCGAGTAGAATTAAACCTCTTATTAAATCAAATCCCACCATCATATGCTTGCGATTGTAGCGATCGCTAAGCACCCCTGCAAAGGGGAGAAGAGCAAATGGAAGCATTTCTGCAAGCACAAATATAGACATCATCCCGCCGCTGTGCGTTTTATCAAGAACGTAGAGCGGTATGGCTACATCCTGCACTGCCCAGCCGAACTGCGAAATGAATCTTCCCGTAACGAAGAGCCAGAAGTTCTTTCCGAGGGAAGCCATACACTCACCGCATATACGCTAAATGCACCTCGAACTATATATTTTTCCTAACTGGGATTTACTTCGTTATTTACCACATGTCCCACGGTCTTCTTAGCATCACACCTATTCCAGCGATTATCAGGATGAGAGGGCCGATGATGCAAATGTTGAACTGGATTATGCCCAGCATTTCCAGAAGCCATAGCACTCCAATGATTATGAGAAAAGAACCTACGAGAATTCTTCCCGGGTAAAATCTTCCATTTCTCATTTTTTCACCACCTCCTTTACCTTAGATTTATTGCTCACCTTCACCTTCTCCGCCTCAACCCGCTCCACAATACAATTATCTCCTATCGTGACCTTCTCACCTCTTATTAGCTTAGCTCTAACACTCTCCACATAGATTTCCTCCCCAAAAATTTCACCAACTTTTATCGTTCCAAGGAATTTTCTCACCACTCCTCTCTTACTCCTTACCTCTGTCCTCTCTGCAACAATTCTCTCCAAAGAACTCCTGCCATCAATTTTCATTTTTAAGATTTCAGCCTTCAAATTTACCCCTTTAATGCTTCCCTCAATCTTGACATTTTCACCTTTAATTCTTTCAAAAACTATGGCCCCGCCTAGTCGGATTCTCTCACCTTCAATAATCTTTGCATGTAAAACTCCTCCACTGCTTATGTCTTCGCCTATAACATTTCCATCTACCTTGGCGCTTCCACCAATACTAAGAATATTTGTCCATATATTTCCCTCAGAATGAAGAGAGCCGGCCACGGATAATTTCTTTGCTCTGATATCCCCCGTTACCTTAACACTCCCAGATGCCGATATGTAATTATATCTACCTGCGGGAATAGTACAAGCACCTGCACATTTATAATCTCTTCCCTGCTTATCCTCGGCTTTATTTTCAATTTCCTTGCTATCTATCTTCTTAAACACTTTCTCTTCTAAGTATTCGGCAGTTGTCTTCTCATCTCCTTCCGGAGTGGAATTTTCATACTCTTCCGATTCTATAATTTCCTCCGGCTCTTCCTCGGCTTTTTCTTCTTCAATCTCGTCCAAATACCTTTTCAATATTTCCTCGTATGTCTCCTTGCTTATCTCGCCCTTCTCGTATTTCTCTTTCAATTTTCTTACGAATTCGTCTTCCATAATACCTCCAAGAACACACAGCGATTTAAACTTTTTTATAAAAATTTTTCGTTGTAATTTCAACTTGTAGTTTGAACCTTCAACTTTTAATTTTAAGTTATTATATTCCTTAAATTTTCCTGCGCTCAAATAGTATTCATAGTTAGAGAGTATCCTGTGGCACTTAAAGGTAATAATATTTATATGTTGTAAGC
>WAOD01000022.1 GCA_015521465.1 DHVE2 group archaeon | reverse complement strand
TCTACTTCACTGCAAACTTCTACACATTTATTCTTGCGATGGTGCTTTACGGATTGGGTGATGCTTTCAGGTCGGGAACTCATAAAGCTATGATACTGGAGTACCTGAAGATAAACAACATAGAAGAAAAAAAAGTTGAATATTATGGAGCTACACGCTCCGCATCTCAGTTTGGCTCTGCAATAAACTCTCTTTTAGCAGGGTTAGTTGTTTTTTACACAGGTGATTATCACATTATATTCCTGATAACAATCATACCGTACATTTTGGATTTCATCAATCTTGCCACATATCCCAAGATGTTAGACGGAAAGATAGAAAAAGCAATAAAAAACAACCGCAAAAAGCAGGCAATTTCCACCCTTAAAGATTTTGGAAGCATGTTCAAAAACAAAAAGGCACTTCGGGCACTTCTAAACTCTGCAGTTTTCGATTCGGGATTCAAAGCAAGCAAAGATTACCTTCAGCCAATACTCCAGGCATTTGCTGTGTCCCTCCCTCTACTTCTGTATCTAACCGATGCTAAGAGAACCGCAATCATTGTGGGAGTGGTTTACTTCTTCCTCTATCTACTATCCTCGTATGCATCTAAAAAATCACATGTGGCCTTGAAGAAAATTGGCAATATTGCCTTTGCAATCAATATTACATTTATAATTGGTATAATCTCGCTGCTATTTGCTGGACTTGCATACATGCTCGTCTTATTCATAGTTTCCATAATATTATTTATCACCCTTCATTTCATATTCAACCTGAGAAGACCAATGAACGTTAGCTATGTAAGTGACAGCATATCTTCAAAGATTATGGCCTCTGGACTGAGTGTCGAATCCCAGCTGAAAATGGTGTTTTCAGCGAGTTTTGCATTTCTTATAGGATTGCTTGCCAATACATTCGGAGTAGGGGCATCTCTGTTCGCAGTGGGTATGATCATACTTTCGGTATTCCCGGTAGTAGCAATTAGAGAAAATTAATCTATACCATCCCCATCACCATGTATGAAGCCTAAAGTAGATCCATCGGCTTACGTGGCGCCTACCGCAGTGATTGTGGGAGACGTTACCGTTGAGGAAGGAGTTAGTATATGGGACGGCGCGGTGATCCGTGGAGACGTATCTTACATCAAGATTGGAAAAAACAGCAATGTACAGGATAATGCAGTTATTCACGTATCACACAATACACCAACTATAATCGGCGAGAATGTCACCATTGGGCACCTGGCAATGGTGCATGCTGCAAAAATTGAAGATAACGTCATTATCGGAATAAATTCTGTTGTACTGGATAATGCAGTTATTGGAGAGGGCAGCATAGTTGGTGCAGGAGCAGTAGTAACTTCAAGCACAAAGATACCTCCAAACTCCCTGGTGCTCGGTATACCAGCCAAAGTTATCAAAAGAGGGGAAGAAATAAGAAATATGGCTGTTGAAAACGGACTTGTGTATCAAAAACTGAGAGACGAGCACAAAGCGGGCAAATATGGAAGATATAAAGTGTAAAACTCACTCTTCCTTCGGTGCAAGCATCGGAAACAGTATAACCTCTTTTATGCTTTCTTGCCCTGTAAGCAGCATCGTTAGCCTGTCAACTCCTATCCCAACACCACCCGTCGGAGGCATCCCCCATCTAAGAGCTTCAACAAAATCCGCATCGTACTGATGCGCCTCCTCGTCGCCAAGTGTACGCCTTTCAGTTTCATCTTTGAAAAACTTCTCCTGAAGCATGGGATCGTTCAGCTCGGTATATCCATTTGCAAGCTCCATGCCTCCTACATATAGCTCAAAGCGCTCTACTAAATCAGGGTCATCACGATGCAATTTGCACAACGGCGTGGTCTCTTTTGGATGGTCAATAACGAAAACTGGCTCATACAAATCCTCCTCGCACACTCTTTCAAATAGCTTCCCAAGTGCAAGCCCCCTCTCATACCGTGGAAGCTTTATATTGTACTCTTCAAGCATACTCTTTATTTCTTCATCATCAGTGTCCCGAGTAATTCCACGATTTGCAAGTAAATCCAGCATTTTTTCCCTTCTAAATGGTTTTGTAAAATCTATCTCTTTGCCTCTGAAATTAACCTTTTCAATACCAAGAGCCTTTGCGATGCTTTTTATCATCTCCTCAGTTAAATCCATCATATCATTGTAATCGGCGTATGCCCAGTAAGCTTCAATCATAGTAAATTCTGGGTTATGGGTAGTATCGATGTCCTCATTCCTGAAATCTTTTGATATCTCAAATACCTTAGTATAACCACCTACAATAAGCCTCTTCAAGTACAGCTCGTCAGAGATTCTCAAGTAATAATCCCTGTTTAGTGCATTCACATGAGTTTTGAATGGCTTTGCATTGGCACCTCCATAAACCGGCTGCAACACGGGAGTCTCCATTTCCAGAAAACCCCGAGACCAAAGGAAACGACGCATCTCTTCTACGATTTTTGCTCTCTTCCAAAACAGCTCAAAAGGTTCTCTATTTAAAAGCAAATCAAGGTATCTTTGCCGGTACCTTGTCTCCACGTCCCCTATACCAAACCACTCATGAGGCAGGTCGTAAAGAGATTTGGATATCAAACGAACATCGTCTGCAAGCACGCTCAACTCCCCTCTCTTTGTGCGGATAACCTCTCCGTGCAACCATATGAAATCACCTCTTTGGACGTATTTTTTCAGAAACTTATACTCCTTCTCCCCTAAAACATCATAGCGAAAGAATCCCTGTATTTCCCTGCCATTGCTTCTCAATGTGGCAAACGCAAGTTTGCCGTGAAACCTCAAACCGTATATGCGGCCGGCCACAGCCACCTTCTTTCCCATGAACTCTTCGCTTCTATCGACTATCTCTCCAATCTCGTGAGTTATTTTAGCTGAATGTGGATATGGCTCCACGCCATCTGCTCTCAATTTCTTTACCAGCTCAATGCGGTACACAAAGTCCTTTCTCTCCATAGGTGGTCATTGTAGTCGTTGATAAATATTTTTCCAGTATTCCCGGAATAGTTGATACTTTTTTTGTTAAAGTTTAAATACCATATGTAAGATTATATGACAATGGTTGAAAAGGTAAAGAGTGGCATACCTGGTCTGAATTCTATCACAGACGGGGGCCTTAATTTAAATTCATCAGTAGTAATAATAGGCTCAACGGGGGCAGGCAAAACCACATTTGCAACGCAATTCATACGTCGGGGCCTGTTGGAAGGGAGTGAGTGCATATTCATAAGTCTTGATGAGAACAAAGAACAAATTATAAGAGACGCACTTGATATGGGGTGGGAAGATATACTGTATTTTATTCAGGAAGAAAAGTTAGTGTTTGTGGATGCCAGCGGAAAGGAGTTCAGCAGCTTCATAAAAAAAGAGTTGCCAGATTTTGTTTCATCCTGGAAAAGCTCAAATGCGCGGGTTGCCATAGACCCGCTTACACCCGTGGTTTGGGCCAATCCTGCAAGGTACACGCAAAGGGAGTTGTTGGCTTTCATGCTAAAAGAGCTAAGGAAGGTGGGTACTCTGGTAGCCACCCTGGAGGAGCATGGACCTCCTGATCTTTCATCTCCCGAGACAGTTATACCAATGTACCTTGCAGATTCTGTTATACATTTAAAATACAGGGCGGGAGACAACTTCACCAGAAAGCTTAAAGTTGTGAAGATGAGGGGAAGCAGGCACAGCGAAGATTACCACCAGTACCGCATAATACCGGGACTGGGCGTTGTTGTTTTCGGGCATAAAAATAATATACCCAAAGGAAATGGTCTTGTAAAAGAGCTGGAGCACATTCTCACCGAAAGAATGAAAAACGAGTCGCCCATTGTTATAGGCCGCATGAGAAGAATGCTCCGAGCTATGAAAGACGAGGACCTGGTGGATCTGGACCTGAACGCCCTTGCTGAATCCATAGTAGAGGCGCTGGTATGAGCATTATAGACCTGGAAAAAAAGATCAAAAAATCTGCCACCGAAGAAGTACGGGGATTGCACATATTCTCCAATGAAAAAAGAAGAGCTGTGTATCGGGAACTCACAAGAAGACCGTGTCGGACCGAATCGTCAATAGCAAGAGCCGCCAGAGTGGATGTGAAGGTTGCAAGTTGGCATTTATGGAAGCTTATGCACGAAGGATATGTAGCGTATCAAACCCTTGAGAGGAGATGCTATTACGTGCCGGAGCTTGTAGATACCGTGGACTTAAACTTCTTCCATCTTTTGAACTCTCCAGTAGCTCGAAGACTGGTAAGATACGCGCTTGATGGATGCAAGGAAATAAAAAAAATCCGCACACCAAAATCAACGCTTTATCGATATCTCTCCCTGCTTGAAGAACAGGGCTACATTTACCGGAAAAAATACAGGGGCGCATATATGTGCGCAAATAATTCGTTGCTCAGGTTAGCAGAAAAATACGAGGAACGCGGCATGAATTTTAAGAGAGAGATTTTGAAGAAATTGGAGTATCCTGGTTTTCACGTTCGCGTTTTGGGAGAGGTAAACCATGAGCTCAAAATAGAGATTTCTGGTTTGGAAACCTTTACTATGGGAGTATTTATATCCCCCCTGATAACGTCACTGGAGGTATAAGCATGAACGTGGAAGGACTTAAAAAGATTGCTGGAGAGAAAGCAGCAGAGCGGGTTAAAGATGGAATGGTTGTGGGTCTGGGAACTGGAAGCACGGTAAAATACACGATAATGAAAATAGGCGAAATGGTGAAAAACGGTTTGGATATTGTTGGAGTTCCAACGTCCAAAGCCACTGAGCGCCTGGCAAGAAAGTTTGGAATAAAGATAGGTGAGCTTGCAGAGTATGATTCTATCGACCTGACCATTGACGGGGCAGATGAAGTAAACAAAAATTTAGAGCTCATAAAAGGTGGTGGTGGAGCACTTCTCAGAGAGAAAATGGTAGCTTATTACTCCAAGTACGAGCTCATTGTGGTAGACGAGCGAAAATACAGAGAAATTTTTGGGTCATTTCCACTGCCTGTAGAAGTTGTTAAATTTGGATATGCAAGAACTATGAGAAAATTAGAGAGTTTAGGATGCAAGCCATCTCTAAGATTGGAAGAAAATAAAGCGTTCGTGACGGACAACGGCAATTACATAATAGACTGCAGCTTTGGAAAAATAGAAAATGCCGGTGATCTGGAAAAAGAGTTTAATATGATCCCAGGAGTGGTGGAAAACGGGCTTTTTATAGGACTTACAAATGAAATAATAATTGGCTCTAAAAATGGAGTGAAAGTGCTCAAATCACGTGAATGATTCGAGCTCGTTAATCAGTTTTTCAATCTTTTTTATTTCTCCCTGAAGCTCCTTTTCAAGTTCTGCGATTATTTTCGGGAATGGTTTTGCCAGCTTATATCCGTGCACAGGTCTTCCCTTTCCCTCTTTCTTTATGTCTCTCTTGGTTATCCATCCCTTTTCTCTGAGATATTTCATAGCAATGCTAACTTCAGGCTGTCTTAAATCGGTGTTCTTTTCAATTTCAATGGACTTGACTTCATCTTTATCGCGCATATAAACAAGGGTTCTAGCTACATTTCTTGGCAAACCAGCTTTTTGGAGCACTTCCGCAAGTTTTTCATCATCTTTTGAGAATCCTCCATTCATATTTCTCACCTCACATATGGGATTGATACATACTATATATAAGTTTCTAAATTCAAAAGAAAATCTTTTAAAAGACTTTGTAAAAATCTAATTCCCTGTTAAATTGCTTATTTGCACATCATTGTATAATTACTCAAAAATAGGCACTCAAATTTAACAATGCATGTATGTTTGCTTTAAAATATCCCATAACGCATGATTCCAAATTCTATTTATGAGGCAAACGTATAATCCGTGTTATGAAGCTACTCCTTCACGCATGCTGCGCTCCTTGCCTTGCAGCACCATACAAGTATCTCAGCAAAGAGCACGAAATCGTTGTTTTCTGGTACAATCCAAACATACAACCGTACAGAGAATACTTACGACGATTACAGGCATTTAGAAAATACACATCAAAAAAGGGAATAAAAACTATTGAAGATTTGAGCTATCCTCTAGAAGACTGGCTATACAAAGCTGCCATGCTGAGCAGAAAGAGTAACGTTTTACGTTGTAAATTCTGCTACGCTGAAAGATTACACAGGGTTGCCACTCACGCAAAAAGACATGGATTTAATGCATTTTCCACCACTCTACTACTTGCACCATATCAGAAGCATGAACTCGTCAAGGAAATAGGTGAGAAAATAGGAAAAAATGTGGGCATAGAATTTCTTTACATAGACATGAGAAAATGGTTTGATGAGAGCGAGAAAATGGCAAGAGAAGCAGGAATTTACCGCCAAGGATACTGTGGATGCGTGTTTAGCGAGGCAGATAGATACTGGAGAGATAACCCATAAATGTGGTGTAAATAAGAAAAAATACTTTGTATGGCGGGAAACTTAAATAACACCAATATCATGGCCGGGTATGGATATACCCTGGGTGGAAAAGTACAGGCCAAAGAGTCTTAGAGATATCGTTGGAAACAATCAGGCAATAGCTGAACTCAAAAAATGGGCAATGGAATGGGATAAGGGGAAACGTCAGAAGCCCGTAATATTGGTAGGAAAGCCGGGGTGTGGAAAAAGCTCCGCTGCAAGGGCCCTTGCAAACGATATGAGGTGGGGCATAATTGAACTTAATGCAAGCGATGTTAGAAATGAGGAGAGGATAAAGAGCATCGCGTTAGTTGGCGCTGTGAATGAAACATTTACCGACGATGGAAGATTTCTATCCACCAAAGAGGGGGGTAGAAAACTCATTATTTTTGATGAAGCAGATAACTTATATGAGGGAAAAGATGACAGGGGTGGTAAAAAGGCAATAGTGGAAACCATACGCGTTTCCAAGCAGCCAATAATTCTAATAGGAAACGATTACTATTCCATAATAAAAGGCACATGGGGTGCAAAGCTAAGAAGCATGTGTAAAGTCGTTAAATTCAAATCATTACTGCCATCTCAAATGATTAAAGTCCTTGATAGGATATGTAAAATAGAAGGAATAATGTGCGATAAAGAGGCTCTCAGGATCATAGCAAGTAATGCAAGCGGAGATATGAGAGCGGCAATCAACGACCTTCAAGCTTTATCCATGGGTAAAAAAGCACTTAGAGTCGAGGATATAAAAAGACTGGGAAATAGGGACGATAGAAACGAGATATACAGCAGCACTATGAAGATTTTAAGAACTATGAAATTTGACCACGCCAGAGATGCCATTAGAAACATTGATGAAACTCCGGATTTTGTTAGCATGTGGGTAGAAGAAAACATGCCAAAAGAGTATAAAAGAGTTGATGATTTAGAGCGTGCCTACAAGTACCTGTCACGCGCAGATGTCTTCCTGGGGAGAGTTATGAGAAGGCAGCATTATGCACTGTGGAGTTACGCCAACGATATGATTTGTGCGGTAAGCGTTGCAAAAATGGATAAATACGATATGCATGAGCGATACCTAAGTTTTCCAGAATGGATCAAAAATATGAGCAGGAGCAAGGAAAAAAGAGATATAAGAGAGAGCGTAAGCGCAAAGGTCGGAAGGATTTACCATGCATCTCCTGGTGTAACAAAAGAGAAGATAATACCATACTTCAGAGTAATTTATGACATGAACTCTGAAGTTAGGGCACTTTATACCTACGTGCTAAGGTTCAATGAAAAGGAGATTGGATTCCTGACGGATAAAAACCCAGAAAAAGTACTCAAAGAATCTCAAAAAATCCAGAGGGAAATAGAAAAAGGGTGAAGGTGGATCATCGTGATTTATGCTTCCACTGCCACCGGAGGTGTTTCAAGTATCAACTCGTCATTTAGCAGGGCATCAATTTCGTCAATGAGATTATCTATTTCATCAATTATCGCATTTATTTCCGCTTCTTTTGTTTCCCAATCTTTCATACTCATATTTCATCACTCCTTTGATATTGTTTGTCTGACAAATGTATGATATGTATCCGACATATATAAGTTTTTCGCTTAAAATTACCAATTTGACATTGTGCACCCAAAAGATAGTTTTTTGTGAAACAAACCAAACTATTATGGACAATCATGAATTCTTAATGTATTATAAATGTATTCATATATCACATGCTTAGGGAAAACGCTTATATATTATGACCGCTCATGACTTAACCATAAACTATTTATGGGTGATGGTATGGCTAATAAAAAACCTAAGGAAGAAATGATAAAAGTATGCCCCGAGTGCGGGTCAACACACTTAGTATGGGATTATGAAAAAGGAGAACTTTACTGTGCGGACTGTGGAAGTGTTATTGAAGACTCTTTTATAGACCAGGGTCCTGAATGGAGGGCGTTTGACAAAGAGCAGGAGGCATCCAGAGCAAGAACCGGTGCCCCAATGACCTTTTTATCTCACGATAAGGGACTGGCCACAGAGATTTCCTGGAGCAACAAGGATTCCTACGGTAAGAGAATCCCCCATAAAAACAGGGCGCAGATATACAGGGTGAGAAAATGGCATCAGAGAATTAGAGTTAGCAATGCTGCAGAAAGAAATCTATCCGTAGCTCTGCAAGAGCTTAACAATGTATCTAGTAGAATGGGACTTCCCAAAGATGTTAGGGAAACAGCAGCAATAATATACAGAAAGGCTGTTGAAAAGAATCTAATTAGAGGGAGAAGTATAGAGAGCATAGTAGCAGCAAGCATATATGCAGCATGTAGGAAAGTGGGGATGCCCAGAACTTTAGATGAGGTTGCTAAAGCAAGCGAGCTTAATAAAAAGAAGATAGGAAGAGCATACCGTCACCTCACAAAAGAGCTAAATCTAAACCTGAAGCCAACAACGGCAACGTCGTATATAAATCAATTTTGCAGCAAGCTAAAGTTAGATAAAAATGTGGCGATGAGAGCGGAAGAAGTTGTTAGAAGAGCTACGGAGGAGGGTATAACCTCTGGTAAAGGGCCTACTGGTGTGGCTGCAGCAGCCATATACATAGCGGCAAATATGGAAAACCAGCCAAGAACACAGAAGGAAATAGCAGATGTTGCAGGAGTCACTGAAGTAACAATAAGAAACAGGTACAAAGAAATATCTGCAGCGTTGAACATGGAAGTAATAAAGTGATGCGCAATGCGGGTATTTGTGGTAGATAACGGGGGACAGTGGACACATAGGGAGTGGAGGGTACTACGGGACTTAGGAGCAAACGTAGAGATTGTGCCAAATAACTCTCCAATCCGCTCATTTTCCAGTGTGGATGCTGTGGTACTGTCTGGAGGCGCACCAAGCATATTTTACGAAAAGGACAAGTTAGGACTTCAGGACAGGTATTTTGACGAGTTGGACATGCCAATCCTGGCAATATGCGTTGGAGCACAGCTAATGGCAGAACATTTCTCAGGAAAAGCAGGACCAGCAAAAGTCCCAGAATACGGCAAAACAGAAATGGAGATTCACACTAATGACGAGATTTTCGAGGGGATACCTGACAGGATAATCGTTTGGGAAAGTCACAACGACGAAATAAAGGACCCAGGGATACTCATACCTCTTGCAAAGTCCAGAAATTGCAAATACCAGGCAGTTAAGCACCCAAATAAACCAATATACGGAGTTCAGTTTCATCCAGAGGTGAAACACACAGAGTTTGGAGAAAAAATATTTCAAAATTTCCTGGATTTGGCTAAGAAATAGCTAATTTTAAGTACCATGTATCTTTTTTTATTATGTGCCTAAAAT
>WAOD01000021.1 GCA_015521465.1 DHVE2 group archaeon | reverse complement strand
AATAGAAAAAATGTATTTACGCTGTACATGGGTATATCCGAGCACATAGCGCAATTTGCACCATATAAAGAAGGGTGCATGAATTTTGTTAGAAAAGAAACAAATGAGAATGTTAAAATAAATACCATTATTCCTTTACCTGCAAAAATAAATGTTTATAATTTAAAAGAAAATGTAATAGGATATGAGAAGGTACCTGGTTTTTTCGAAGGAAAGGATAGAGTTATCAAAAAGTATATGGAATTTTATTATGAGGAAAAAGGGAGACCGCTGGAAATAAATGGCGGGACATATTACGAAGGGGGTGAGCTTAATATTCTACCATTTTAAGCTTCTCTCTCATAATGCGCCTGAAAAGTTGTTGGTAGAACATCTAAGAAATGTTGGGAATCTTGCTTTGGGATTTGTAAACGAAAAAAAGATTAAAGATAGAGAAACTATAGAGAAAATTGCGTATTTAATGGGTATTGCGCATGATTTTGGAAAGGCAAGTGTGTATTTTCAAAATAAGTTACTTTATGGTAAAAAAACGGAAAAAGCATCTCATTCTCTTATATCGGGAATATGGGGATATTATGTGATCAGAAACTATGTTCACAGTCACGATATCAAAGATAGTGTTTTACCAGTTCAGGTATATTTAGCCATATCACGACATCATGGGGATCTTAGAAATATTATGGGTGTAGGTGGTGAAAGAGATGTATTGAAGAATAATGAAAATTTGCTGAAAAATCAGCTGAAAAGCATAAAGAAAAATTTTGATGAAGTAAGTGCAATTTATAAAGTGTTATGTGATATAGATTGGATAAATGATGACGACTGCAATTTAAATGAATTTTTTGAAAATTTTGATGAAATTTACAAAGAAATCATTCGAGAGTTAAGAAAATTGAAAGGGAGCCAGATCTCTTTTTATCTTCGCCTTTTGTTTTTGTATTCCATTCTGCTGGATGCAGACAAAACCGATGCATCCAACTCCAAAGTCCCCGAGCGCATGGATATTCCAAGTGATATTGTGGATAATTATAAGAAAATGAAATTCGAAAAAGCAGAGGGAATAAACGAAGTGAGAGAGAGAATATATTCCGAGGTAACTTCATTTGTGGAGCAATTTACTCCAGAAAAACATAGAATAATGACCCTCGAATTGCCTACGGGGAGCGGAAAGACACTTACCGGATTTTCACTGGCTTTGAAGTTGAGAGAAAAAATAAATGAGAGAGAAGGGATTTTGCCAAGAATAATATATTCTCTTCCTTTCCTAAGCATTATTGACCAAAATAATCATGTGCTAAGCGATGTGCTCAGTGAGATTGTTAGAGGAGATAAAATCCCATCTAATCTGCTTCTGGTACATCACCATTTATCCGATATAATGTATGAAACAAGGGAAGAGGAATATGATGTGTCAAAGTCAAAAATACTGACAGAAGGCTGGAATTCTGAGGTTATAATAACCACTTTCTTTCAGGTTATGCACAGTTTGATTACGCACAGAAATGCAGCGGCAAGGAAATTTCATAGATTTGCCAACTCCATTCTTATTTTAGATGAAGTTCAAAATATTCCTTATAAATATTGGTGGATAACCAACAAATTATTCAAGGAAATTAGTGTAGAATGTAACATGTGGATAATATTAATGACTGCGACCATGCCTCTAATTTTTGCTCCAGAAGAGAGGATAGATATTGTAAAAAATCCTGATAAATATTATGAGAAGTTTAATAGGGTAGAATATATAATTGAAGAAAGCAAAGATTTTAGTGAATTAGCAGATGAAGTATGGAACAAAATAGAAAATGCCAATCATGATATTTTTATAATTTTAAACAAAGTTTCAGCAGTAAAAGAGTTGTACAAAAAGATACGAAGTAGATTAGAGACAGGAAAGATTGATGAAATAGGAATATTTAAAAGCGAATCAAAAAGAATCAAGCTGATAAATCTCACTACGCATATTCTCCCCAAACATAGATTTGAGAGAATTAGAGAGATAAAGAAAAATGATGGATATCAAAAGGTTGTTATTTCAACTCAGTTGGTAGAAGCAGGAGTGGACATTAGCTCAAAAGAGCTTTATAGGGATATTGCGCCCATGGATTCTATATTTCAATCTGGGGGAAGGTGTAACAGAAGTTACGAATATGAAGAAAGAGGGGGAAAAGTACATGTGTCTACTTTTACTAAAGAAGGAAAGCCTTTGTGGAAGAATATTTACGGATCTGTATTGATAAACGCGACTGAGGATATTTTAAAAAGCTATAAAAGATTTGAAGAAAAGAGACTTAGGAATATAGCAAAGAGTTATTACTCAAATCTCTCTGAGAGAACAGCTCGGGATCACGTTGTTGAAAATGCCATTATAAAGCACAATTATGGGGATTTGAGAGAATTCAAACTTATTGAGGAGAAGTATCCAAAGGAGGATGTTTTTATTATGGTAGACGATGAAGCCAAAGAGGTATTTGATAAGTATCTCGCACTTAAAAACATAGAAAATCCATTTGAAAGAAAAAACAAATTTTTAGGATTTAAGAGAGAATTCTACAATTATATTGTGTCTGTCCCTGAGGAAACAGCTAATGAATTAAGTCTTTCAAAAGTAGGAGAAGTTTATGTGATATATCCAGAGAGCATTTTAGGAAAACAGGAAGGGTATGAGACTAAGTATGACATAGAAACAGGTATTGTTGAGGATAATAATTCCTTAATATTCTAAATGGCGCTCATGAAAATCACCGGAGTGATGGTTCAGTACTACGTGGCATGCAAGCGAGAGCTCTGGTTCTATTTGAATCAAATTAATATGAATTACGAAGACGAAAACATAACTCTGGGAAGGCACATACACAAAGAGAGCTATAAAAGGGAGAAAAAGAACATACTGATTGATGAGACCATTGCTTTGGATTATGTGAAAACTGAGAACGGAGTTACAGTATTTGAAATCAAGAAATCCTCAAAGTTAGAGGAGCCAGTGAGATATCAACTCTATTACTATCTCTATTACCTCAAAAAAGAGAAGGGTATTGAGGCGAAAGGGCGCTTGGTTTATCCCAAGGAGAGAAAAACCGAGAAGCTGGAATTAACTCCAGAAATTGAGAGGGAAATAGAGAATATAATTAGTGGGATTGAAGAGGTTGCAAAGATGGAAAAACCACCGGGGCCGAAGAGAAAACCATACTGCAAAAGGTGCTCGTATTACGAACTCTGCTGGGTGTGATACCATGAAAAAGCCGTTATATCTAACACAAGAGGGAATTGTAAAGAAGGAAGGAAACACGATATACTTCGTGAACAAAGAGATGAAAAGAGCGATGCCCGTAGAAGACATAAGCGAAATAAATTGTATGGCGCGAATAACGGTGAAGTCTGGGGCCGCCTATTACCTCATGAAACTTGGCATACCGGTTCATTTTTTCAACAAGTACGGTTATTACGCTGGCTCTCTTTATCCGCGGGAGCAGCTCAACTCTGGACTGGTGATAGTTAAGCAAGTTGAGCATTACCTTGATAATGAGAAGAGAATGTATATTGCCAAGGAAATCGTTGGAGGAATAAAGGACAACGTGCTCAAAAATCTCAAATATTACAGGAAGAGGGGGAAAGATGTAGATGAATATATATCAAAAATAGAAGATGTAGAAGTTGAAGGTCAATCGGTGATGGATATTATGAACAGGGAAGCGCAGATTTGGTCTCACTATTACAAAAGTTTCAACTATTTTATTAGAGGGTTTAAAATGGAAAAAAGAGAGTATCATCCACCTGGAGATGAGTTAAACGCTTTGATTTCTTACGGCAATTCCCTGCTTTACACTGCGACACTTACTGAGATATACAACACATACTTGCACCCTTCTATTAGTTATCTTCACGAGCCGTCTGAGCGCAGGTTCTCACTCGCACTGGATCTTGCGGACATATTCAAGCCCGTAATTGTGGAGCGGGTTATATTCACAGTGATAAACAACGGCATAATTAAAAAGAGTGACTTCAATAAAGAACTGGGTTATTATCTTAAAGATTCTGCAAAGCGCAAATTTTTGCAGGTATATGATGAGAAAATGAAGACTACCATAATGCACAAACAGCTCCATCGGAAGGTGAGCTATCGGAGATTGTTGAGGTTAGAGGCATATAAATTAGTGAAGCATGTGCTGGGAGATAAAACATATAGAAGCTTCAGGATGTGGTGGTGATGTACGTGGTACTTGTTTACGATATAGACGAAAGCCGCGTGAACAAAGTAAACAAGTTCCTGAAAAGATATTTGCACTGGATTCAAAATTCCGTTTTTGAAGGCGAGCTTACCAACAGTCAGTATTCTATAATGGTTGATGAGCTAAAGGGGATAATTGAAGAGGAAGAGGATTCGATAATAATATATCGTTGCGCAAGTGAAAAAGCAATAAAAAGAATAACGATAGGGGTGGAGAAGAACACGACTGAGATGATAATATAGGCAGATTTGTAACAGTTTCTCTATGCTGAGATGCCGTTATAAATGTTTTTCAAAAAAAACATATCTGTGAACATGAAACATAAACGTGCTTTTAGGCACACACCTTCCAAGTTCTTCTCCGCCTCTTAGTTGAAAAATGGAAAAAAGGTCGTATGCTGGGAAAATGCCTATTTTATAACTGAAGTTTTCCAAAACACGATGCACACACCTCTTTTGAAATCAAAAACTACCGTGTCTGCCTTGTCTCTGACACTGTTCATGAAGGTGAGCAAATCCATGCTTCCGTCTTTGGCTATTATTTTTTGATTGTCTGCGTCGTACAGCACTACATCCACGCTGCTAATTTTTCCTTCCTTGCCAGCATCTTCTTTGAATAGTTCGTTTGGTGGCTCTTCTTTTACCACGATTTCAGTATTCTTGCCTATTTGTACCACCAAATCCGAAGGAGTGGTATCCACGACTTTAAACATAATCCTGTCTCCGTGTCCAAGGACTATGTTTGGGATAGTTATTTCATCACCTTTCACTACTGGCCTTTTTAAAGTACTCCTCTTGATAAACTCTCCAATCTCATCTCTAAACCTCAACCTCTGATTCTTTCCTATAAGGGGAGCCAAAACAATTTTTAGGGCCTCTTCTGGATTTGCCTTCTTTACCTTTACTTCATCTCCTACGGCAACCTTTGCATTTTTTCGGATATAATCATCTATTCTGATTATGCCTTTTCCCTCATCTTCCTGTTTTGCTTTAAACACACGTGCCGCGGTAGTTCTCTTTCCAGTGATCTCAATTACATCACCTATTTCCACGTTCAGTTTTTCACGGCTTTTTGAGTCCAAACGTGCTCTGTCAAGCCCACTAATATCCATAGATGGTGCCTCTGCCACTTTAAGTATTAGCCACTTTAAGTATTATCTCATTCATATTTTCACCTGTAGGGTCTGCTGTTATATATTTTATACTCTCTGTTTTACCATGACGTGGCTGTAGGTATTGAACATTTCTCTATCCAATGGCGGAAAAATTAATATTCTCCGAATATATACAATATTCATGAAATGGAGGCGGTTTGCTATCTGGATACTGATGCTTCTGCTAGTTAGTTCTATGATTGCTGTAATACACGGGATGGAGCCACATAAGAATTTGTATGAAAGAAATGTGAACAATTTTGGGCAGGTGGTAGAGATTAATGGCGTGAGATACCAGTCACATGACGTGATAAGAATAAATAATGATAGTGATTTTGCAGAGCAGGCCGCCCTAAATGGATGGCCTGGAGATGGATCGCAGGGAAATCCCTACATAATTTCCGGGTACGATATCGATGCGCACGGGGAGGGAGACGCAATATACATTGGAAATACCACTGCATATTTCATCATAAAAAATTCTTACATGCATAACACGTCCCCTATATCTAATCCTTACTATGGTGGATTGGGAATAGAACTTTATAATGTGACAAATGGTGTTATTGATAACAACACGTGCAGTGAGAATTTGATTGGGATATTATTTTATGCATCACCCAACAGTACCGTATCCAACAACACCTGCTACAAAAACATGGCTGGAATGGAGTTTTATTCAGGCTCTAACAACGATACCGTAACAAACAACACGTGCAATAACAATAGTCTCGATGGAATTATACTGGAATCCTCGGGTAATGATGTTTTATCCTACAACACATGCTTGCACAACGGTTACAATGGAATATTTCTGGATTTTTCAGGTAACAGTACCCTGTATAACAACACGTGCAGTTATAACAATGTGGGACTATACGTATATTCTTCAAGCACTAATGAAGTTTACAGCAATGTATTTTTCAACAACACCGGCTATGGGGTGCACATAGAATCCGGCTCTAAAAATCTCATATATAGAAACGCCTTCTTTTACAACAACGGCACGGGAGACAAGTTCAATAGCGCTTACATTCAGGCAGAAGATGATGGTTCAAACAATTCGTGGAATACAACCGGTGGAATTGGCAATTACTGGCGTGACTGGGCAAACAACAACGATACAAATTCTCACGGGGGCATTGTGGAGTGGCCATACAGGATATACGGCTCTGCAGGTGCAGAGGATCATTTCCCTCTGAAAAACTCAACGGTCAAATTACCCCCTCTGGCGCCAAGAGACTTAAATTTTACCGTGGGAAATGGCTATGTTAATCTAACTTGGAGTGCTCCCCGTGGAAACGGTACCTCACCGATAACTTACTACCGCATATACCGCAACGGTGTTTTGCTCACCTCCGTCTCTGCATCCCAGCACTATTACAATGATACCGGCGTGGTTGGAGGGCAAACTTACATGTACTATGTAACCGCCGTTAGCTCAGCAGGAGAAAGCGATAAGAGCAACGAAGTAAGCGCAACGCCAGGCGGGGAAGTGCCAGAGTTACAGGTGTTCTTGTTGCCGGTAATTGCCCTGATGCTTGTGTTGTGGGTTCTGAAAATACACAGGAGAAATTGAAATAACAAGGTTAAAAATGCACATGCCTTGTTAATTCATATTCTTGCATTTTTTGGATTTTGTTTTTTAGTGTGCGTTATTAGACGTGATTTTGATTATTTCCACAAAATACCATGTTTAAAAACATGACATTTTTTCTTCCACTGCCTTAACCGCCTGGAGAAGTGAAAGTATGTTCACTTCAAATTTCAGCTTGCTGTTCATGAGGAAATTGAGCAGGTTCTCGGAGGGTATTTCCAAAACTTCTATATCTTCTAAAGGCTCTAACTCTCTTTTTCCGATTTTGACAACATTCGGGGCGTAGTAGTAATAGGTAACCATGTCTGTTAGCCCAGGGCAAACGTATCCCGTGAACAGAAATTTCAATTCTTTGGCAACGTACCCTGTTTCTTCTTCAAGCTCCCGCCTTGCGCTTTGCTCTGGAATTTCGCCATTTTCAACCAGGCCCGAGGGTAGCCCGAGTATGTAGTCCCTTACAGGATACCTGTACTGCTTCTCAACCACTACCTTTCCATCTTTAGTTAGTGGAAGCACAACCACGCTCTTTTTGTAATTTTTCACCTGTACCCATTCCCAAGCCCCTTTAGAGTTCCTTACCTTTTTTAATTTTAGAAATTCCCCGCCACACACTTTTTCTTCCATCATTCTGCCATCTCCGAGACTGAATAGGGAAATTGGATATTTAACTTGCCTCAAGTTTCCACACCACATGGTTCATTTTAAACGGTGAAAAAAATGGAAATAAAAGAAGAAAATACAGATGGTTTCCACACCACATGGTTCATTTTAAACAGGATTTCAGAGATTACTTTTATAATGTGAAGGACACGTTTCCACACCACATGGTTCATTTTAAACAGGATTTCAGAGATTACTTTTATAATGTGAAGGACACGTTTCCACACCACATGGTTCATTT
>WAOD01000020.1 GCA_015521465.1 DHVE2 group archaeon | reverse complement strand
TTGCAACCGGTCTCACCTCTCCTCCTGAGTTAACAAGTGCTTCCTCATCTGGACAACCTAATACTCATGTTTATATATTTATACAACATTCCGGACCATACCATCTTGTAATAAAGTTAGAAGGTAAGTGGAATTTAAAAGTTTATTTCAGTAGCACGCCATGCGGAAAATATAGTGAGATCTGGGAAGGTAATGGCAGCTATCCAAAAATAGTTAATGTGGATTTTCCATCTAGAGGTTATGTGGAATTTTTAACTAGTAGTGCCGGAAACTTGGTACTTCAAAGATTGAGGCCTGCACTTCAATATGATTATCTATATCAAGGACTCCTATTTTTTAGTGTTTTCGGAATAGGCGAGATTGTCATATTTTTAGCAAAGAGAATTTGATTTATCATAATATCCCTCAGTTTTTTAATATTTTTATAATGAAATCGCCATCTTTAATTTTCAAAATAGTATGCTATCTGTTCGTGTGAAGTGGAAAATTTTAATAGGTGGACGGTGATAATCTCCAACATGAACCATTCTGATGCTCCGATTGTAGAGGCACTTAAGAATGTGGGGGGCTATGTGAAGTGGTGCACACCCTCAATTTTGCCCGAGCAGGAAAAAATTGCAAATGTGTACAAGACGGATATATCTGTGTCTGCGCATTTTCTGGGGAGTTACGTGGACAACACGGGCATATTCGGGGAAGCGCATAAAAAAGCGGCTAAGGTGTATGGGGCGGATAAAACCCTGTTCAGCGTCAATGGCACCACGGGGAGCAACTTCATTGTTATGAGAATGCTCACGCTGGAGCATGATAATCCTCAAATTCTGGTGACGCGCAACATTCACCATTCAATCCTTCATGCAGCCGAATGGCTCGGAGTAAAGTTCAGATTCATAAAATCGTTCTACGACCCACAGTTTGAAAGCCTGATTCCCCCAAAGCCAGAGGATGTTTTAGACGCGCTAAACAATTATCCTGAGACTGACGCGGTCCTCCTCTCTTCGCCCACATATTCGGGGCTTTCGGCGAGGGTGAGCGATATAGTTAAAGTGGTGAAGAATTTTGACTCAAATATAAAGGTGATTGTTGACGAAGCATGGGGCTCGCATTTTCATTTCACCCAAGAATTACCTCCCAGCGCAATGCAGGCTGGAGCGGACATCTCGGTTCAGAGCACGCACAAGCAGGGAGGCTCTCTCCAGCAGAGCGGTATGATTCACTGGAAAGAAGACCATGTGAACAGCGACCTTATGTACGAGGCATTCAGAGAATACGCGACTACGAGCCCATCTTATCATCTCCTCGCATCTTTAGACGCAGTGAGGGAATACATGGAAAAGAACGGGCGCGAGGTGATAGAAGAATTAATTAGAAAAGCGGATTACTTTAAAGACTTGCTAGGGAAAAAACTGATACCTCCAATGAAGATTATGGACGACTCCCTCGAATTTGATCTGGTCAAGGATTATATATCCGGCTACGATAGAACGAAGACGAATATTGCACTCACAAAATACAAGGAAACGGGATTTCAGATAGGCAATACCCTTTCCAAAAATCATAAGATAATTGTAGAGAAGAGCGGCTTAAATACCATTCTCTTTCTCACAACATACAGGCTTTCATACAGCGATGTGGAGCGCACAGTAAGGGCACTGGTTAGTATATCAAAAAATCTTACGAAGACGGATAAAAAGCAGCTTATTCCAAACCCGTTCAAGCACCTGGAAATCAAGCCGGTTATAGAGCCTCATACCGCGAGGAGAGTTGCCCAGACCATAGGGCGCATAGTGCCTCTTGAAGAATCTGTGGGCAAGATTGCAGCGGAGCATGTGGAGGTGTACCCACCTGGGATACCTGTGATACTGGAAGGGTTCAGAGTCACCCAAAACAATGTAGATTACCTCATGACCGTTAAGAAAATGGGCGGTCACATAAGCGCGCGCGATCCATCTTTGAAGACAATATACGTGCTATAAAAATTAAAAAATCAGAGGAACTCGTCCTCCGAAACGGGCATCATTGTGAACCCGGAAATGACCTTCGGGTAGAAGTCCGTGGTTTTCTGCGGCATGCGCTCTAAATTCTTCGCAACCTCTAAAACTTTCTCCGGAGGCGTGGGATTCATTAGGAACGCGACCTTCGCCTCTCCATTATCCACTCTTGCAATCGCATCTTCTATCCATCTCTCGTAAGCGATGTCTTCATCTATCTTCGGGTTCTCCACTCCCATGCTTTTCAATATCACTTCTCTCAGAACCACAGCATCTAAGGATTTGTACTCATCGCTCCATTCTCCGCGAATCATATCTGAAACGTCCCTGAACCTGCGCAGTCCGTACGCTTTGCCGTCCTGGTACATAACGAAAGAATTCGTATCTGCATTCTCTTTGAGCCATTTTTCCGCATCTTCCTTTTCGATTTCCTCCACGCTGAAGTATTTCTTCAATTTCTCGAATACATCGCTGGGCATCTTTTTCTTCAGCAGGAGGCGGTGGGTCGGGAGAACTACTAAGCCGGGATCGTCTAAGGGAACCATGTACGTCATTCGGTAATTGAAAGCGTTGTTCTCTTTCCACCCCTTGTGATTCTTTCTCATCTCGTCGCGGAAGAACACCGCAGTCTCATATCTATGATGCCCGTCCGCGATAACCACCTGCTTATCATTGAGAACCTCTTGAATAATTTTTATCTTCTCCTCATCCTCTACTTTGAACAGTCTGGTTATCGTCCCGAATTCGTCAGTGCCGTAAAAATCGGGCTCTCCTTTAACTGCTTCATCTATTATCTCTCGCACTCTACCGTCGTCTTTGAAAAGAACAAATCCCGCTTCTAAATTGGTTTTCGTTGCCCTTAACATTTTCAATCTATCCTCTTTTGGACCTTTGTGTGTCTTCTCATGAGGCAAAACGATGCGCTCCTCGAAGGGATGCAGGCGCATGGCGGCTATGAATCCTCTCCGTGTGTATTTCTTCCCGCGGAGCTCGAATTCCTGAGTGTAAATGTAAATTCCCGGTTTCTCGTCTCTTTTTAAAATTCCTTTCTCCTTCCACTCTTTGAGCCTTTTCGCTGCCATTTCGTACCTGTTCTCTTCCTTCGGGAGAATTAGCTTCACGAAGTTGTACTCGCATTTCTCGTAATACGAGTCCTGCATCTTCCCGTCAATCTTGTCGTAGGGTTGCGTTATCACATTGCTTAAATCTTTGCCAATCTCCTCATCGTTGTAATGTATAGCTTTAAATGGTTTGATTTCCACCATGTTATCACCATGCCCACATGCCCTTCGGGTATTAAACGATTTAATTGACGTTTCTCCTCATGGTTATGGCGAATGATGGCATTTCAGGAAACACGAACACTCTTTTTCAAATTGGATAAATGTGCGATAAATCTACATATGTTATGAGGTTTATACCCATGGTAATAAGTCAACTATGATGAGCAAAGAATTGATTGTGAGATGTGCATGAAAAGAGGTGAGAAAATGAGTAAAAAAGTATTTGCTCTGATAATAATCGCCGTTGTAGCTGGGATGGTGGTGGCTGGAATAACGGCCATTCCAAAAAATAGCTGCAATTCAACACAAGCTCCTGATATAATATCCATGCCTGGGGTGTTGATTGAATCTTTCAACATTTCTGGAAGCAATTTAAAAGGATTTGGAGTGAATAAGACATGGGGAATGGTGGGAGTTTTGGTCATCTACGATCCAAGCACATTGGGCAAGGATAGCTATGTGCGACTCTATGATCCCAATATTTTTCTTCAACAGGATTTCGGAGTTGAATATGCAAATGTGCCTCGGGGGACAATAGACAAGTCCGGGGTGACGATTAACATTGGGCCACCTATGAACGGCCCGTACGGTACGTGGGTTATAGCGTACAATCTGCCGAATAATGCAGATGTAGAAGTGCAAATTTACAAAACTCCCCTTAACGATACCTCTTAATGAAGCATGGATTTGCATATTTTTCTCTATTTCAAATCACCCGTTTTTAGGCAATGCAAATGCTCTTGGTGAAAGAAAAGGTTATATTTGTTTTGTTACATACTCGTCTGTGTGCGAGGAGCAAAAATTTGCAATGTTTGATTCGATAGGTATTGGTATTGTACTTGTGGACGATAATTACACTGTGAAGTATATAAATCGGGAGATTGAGGTAAAGGCTAATATTAGCAGGGAGGAGGCAATCGGAAAAAACTTCATGGATTTTGTGATGCCAGAATACAGAAGTGAAACGAAAGATATGATTGAAAAGGCAAAATCTGATATTGAGCGCAGGATAATAGTAAGGGTGAGGGTTAAGGATAAAGGGGTATGGGTTCACCTGAGTGCGTCCAAACTCGGAAAGTACATAGCAATCACCATAATTGATTTTGATAAAATTGTATTTGCCAAAAAAGAACTAAAAGAGAAAAACGGAGAACTGCAAGTGGCTTATGAGTTTGCCAAAAACATGGGTGTAGTTACTGACCTTGAAAGGGTATTTGAAATTGCATATGATAAAATATCTCAGGTTGTTAACAATGTGGATGCTTTTCTCATATCTACTGTGGATTATGAGAAAAATCAGGTTATAGCAGAATTTGTAATAGGGGAAAACAGGAGGTATCCTAAAACAAGTGCTCCTCTAAATGACCGTGATACGCTAACTGGATGGGTCATTTTGCACAAGAAGGAACTTTACATAAGGGATTTTTCTAATGACCCGCTGCCGTCAAATCCAAAATTGCTTGGCACGCCCATGCGCTCGTGGGTGGGCATACCTTTGGTCTATCGAGATATGGTGCTGGGTGCGTTGAGTGTTCAAAGTAAAAAGGTCTCTGCTTTTTCAGATCGAGATATACGGGTTCTTAGGCTAATATCAACGTATCTATCAATGATAATCCACAATGCTCAGCTTTATAAGGAATTGATAGATAAAGAAGAGAAGTACAAGAGTCTGGTTAGCAGCACTCTTACCGGGATAATATCTACAAATCTGGAAAACAGGATTACTTTCGTAAATAAGGCGATGTGTGATATGCTGGGTTATGTGGAAGATGAGATGGTTGGTAGGTACCTACTTGATTTTGTTGATGAAAAGAGTCACAATGCAGTTTTAGATGGTATACAAAGAAGGAAAATGGGTATTTCCGATTCATACGAAGCATACTTGGTGAAGAAAGACGGCTCATCCATTCCCGTGCTCATTTATGCATCACCTCTCAGAGATAACGAGGGAAATATAATTGGTACGATGGCTACCGTGCTTGATATATCCAAGAGAAAGGAGTTGGAAAATAAGCTTATAGAAGCCAGAGAATTCCAGCGCACACTGCTTCACGTGGTAACCCATGACCTGAAAACTCCCCTTTCGGTTATTCAAG
>WAOD01000019.1 GCA_015521465.1 DHVE2 group archaeon | reverse complement strand
TGTAAGCAATTGCCGCCAAAAATGCTCCGTATGCCGAAATAATCCCACTCATAGCTGACTTTATTAAATCCACAATTTTATTTACAGCACTCATAAATAGGTTTTTAATCCACTCCACAATCACACTCACCGCCTTCGCCACCGCCTGCGCAACCCGCTGCAATGTACTCCATATTACATTCCACAGTTGTGCCAGAGCATCGAGCACGGTCTGGAACGCACCGTTTAGTGTTTTCTCTACTTGGATAGAATTGCCGGCGTAATCTTTAGCATAAACTCCAATCTTCACACTTCCAAATGCGGCTGTGAATACAGATACTCCAAATTTGTGCGTTATATCATAACTCATGTTTCCAAGTTGATTTGGCGTATAACTCTCCCCGCTGTCCCAGTCGTAAATTGTTAATGATGTTATGCTTCCCACATCATGGATTATTAAATGCACAACCGCATAAACAGAAATCCACGGAGGTAACCACGATGTCTCAACGTCCCAGCTCAGATCGAACTTGGTAATTACAGGAGGAGTATGGTCTACAATCATCGGATTGAATTGATCCCGCAGCCATTGCTTGGCAGCGCTTTCGTTCTGCTTATTTCTCACAGTGTCGAAGTAATCGGATATCCACGAATAATTATTCCAGAGCGAGGAGTAATGTGTGGAAAAGTAACTCCATTTTGATTTGTTGGACAGGTAAATCTCCGCTACATCTGGAATTCCATCTCCATCGCTATCCGTCCATACCCCTGTGGAATTGGCGTATGGCATGAGCGGATCCATCTCATCCGGAGAGATGAACCGCATTCTTGATATTGGAGTTCCATCCGATTTCCACCCTGTTATGATTTTAACATCGTACCCGTTTATCTCTTTGCCATCGGTGATATTGTCCCCGTCCACATCCGGGTTGCGGGTGTAGTTCACCGACATGTTGAGAATTTGTTCAGATGTCCAATCAGTATAGGTCTCGGCGAGCCTGCTCTCCCAATATTGAAGTTCAGCGCCGTCATTGAACAATCCAAACGAAAACATACTGCTCCCATCTCTCGATGAAAATGATTACACTAACTCGGCCATTTTATACTTTTTAATTTCTGGTATTTTGTTAAAATCCTTATCTTCCGTTAAGATCTCAGATATGTTATATTCTTCCATAACTCCAAGATGTACAGCGTCCCGCGGGTTCATCCCTCTTTCGTAAAAATTCACCGATGATTTTACCGTTTCATAACTTATATCCAGCCATATTAATGGAAGCTCTAAGATAAGCTTTCCCACCTCCAATGCCACATTTCTATTAGTGAATTTCTGCACAACCCAGACCACTTCATCCCAAACCAGCGGGGATGCATGCGCTTTTAATTCACCCTTTGTTATTTTTTCTATTATCTTTCTTGCTTTCTCTCCTTTCTCGGTGTTGTCTACGGCTGCGTAGATGAATATGTTGCTATCCACATACATATTTCAATCAACCTCTCCGAATCTTTCCTCAAGTATTCGGGATATTTCTTCATAATTTATTTTCCTTCCGTATTTCATAGATATCTCTCTGAATCTCTCCACAACATCCTTCTCCCCGTTTTCCTCTATCGGTATATGTAGTTTTACCATCCTTATTACTTCCATACTTATACATCACCTCCTTCTATTTTAAGTTTATACATATTTTTCTTCTTTGATGCCTAACAATTTCCGATATCATAATAGTTATAATCCCAAATATCCCAATTGCAATAGTAATGGCATCCAAACTATACGGAGGTATATTAAGAAAATATATAAGCATAACGTAAGTATATGTGCCAAATGATATAATCACAATATCTGTCACTATTTCCAAAATAAACCTTTGCTTTTCACTCAATTTTATCTTTAGATACTCTGAATTAATTAAAACTACGAAAATTATTGCGGTTATTAATACCGTTATCTCCAGAGACGCCAAAACACCATATATGGACATTAATAAATCACCCCCTGAACATCTGTTACTCTGCGAGGTAGAATACTCAAAAATTCAAGTAATAACTCCCATACTGTTTCTCCAAATGTTATTAACGAAGAGGCGAAGAAGAAACCGAGTATGAATTCATCTATGTAGCCAAATATTCCACCAAATCCATCTACGTCGTAATCTTTGGTGTGGAGAATCGCGCTCCATAGAGTTACGGCGATGCCAAGCATGCTCAGGTTCTGCACCTCATAGCCGTCTGCGATACCGTCGTGGTCCGTGTCCGCAAGGTGCGGGTTCGTGACATATTTTAACAACTCCTGACTGTTGTAACACATGTTGTAGTTTTTATCTATCAATGGATTTAAGTCTAACAGGTTCAAGAAGTTTCCACATTTACTTTGATAATATAATGAATATTTGTTGTTTGATGTTGCTATTTGATTGTGTATAAATAAGCGAACCAATATTATATTCTCTACCGGTATATCTCTTATTAGTTTAGTCTCCAGATTCATCAGCACTCACCATTTTTTGGAGATGCTCTTCGTTTACTCTCTTAACATATTCTAGTTTGTCCCAATCATCTATAGGATACCAAACTGTAGTAGATGGAACTTTTATATCATATGCTTTCACATTATTCTCAGCCAGATTTTTTAGGTGTTGCGCTAATTTATCAAATTCTTTTATATCTTTAGGTTCGAGTATCCATCCATAAAAGAAAAAACCATAAATCTTTCTTTTATCCTTTCTCGTGGTAAATCCAACAACGTAGTTTACATACCACTTGTTTTTCTTAGGGTAGTATTTCTTTTTGTATTTTACAGCGACTATATTATTTGGAGGTATACTGTAATGCATCGTAACATTATCTCCCTCTTTCTCTATATATTTTATCCAACCCTCTTCATCCAACTCTACTGTAAATATTGGCCACCTCTGTTTCTTATCCATATATCGTCCCGCCCAGATGATGGATCCAAAGACTACAAATGTTAAAATTATTACTAAATAATCTGTAATGTTGAACTTATTAAACTCGCCAGTCAACAGATCGCTCACTAATGTCCACACCGCCCAGATAAATGCTATTACTCCTAAACCACTGACTGCCATTCCTCCTGTTAATCTTAGAGCCCCGTATGTTACATACCTCTTCTCTAATTCCATTTTATTCACCTCATGATGTGGAATTTATATCTTTCAAAAGCTGGATTGTTAGCACTGCGATCGCTCCAAGGCTTATAAATAACTCAATCAACGTCGTGAATCCGTCTACTATTTTCCTCCAAAACATAGTTTTAGAACTCTTTGCCACATTCCACACAATAAATCCAAAAGAGGATACTACAAGCAGTATTGCATCAATTCGTATTTTTGACTCTTTGTTCATAGGCGGAAGAAGTTCGCTGAGAGCGGAGAAGGTGAGGCCAAAGGTTGCTGCAGTAAGTGCTGCGTAGAACAATAGTGGACTTTTTCCACCTGTACCAAGCCTACTGAAGAACATCACAAATGCTGTTGATGCGAACTTATTCATAAAATCTAAAATCTCATGCGGCAAGCCTACAACATCTTTGAATGCACCTAAGATCTCGCTCATGTCTCCTGTTAGAAATGCTCCCGCAAGTCCTGCGATGATGCCTCCATACGCCCCTATTTTTATTAGACCCTTTATAAGTTCTTTCATACTAATTGACAGCACTTTATTTGCTATTTTCTTGGCTATAGTTCCTATGCCCATTGTTACATAGTTATATATGCCCTCTATTGCCAATAAAACAGAATCTAATGCCATAATCCTAAAAACAACATCGCTTGTAAGAATCGTTTCGAGTATTAGTGTAGCCAGCACTAAATTTTCACTTATAGAAGACTCACCTCTAACCCTCGAAGTTGAAGACTGCTGCATGCTCTCTGAAATAATACTCGCTATCTGTGAACTCAACGGGCCGAATAGGGCAGCAAATCCTGTTTCGAGTCTATCCCAAAGTTGTCCTAGAAGCCATTCAAATAACTGTATGAACACATCCCCGCCCGCGCCACGGCCCTACCGACCTCCACCAACGCGGCCCAGAACTGCTCCCACAGCGCGGCGAGCGCATTGAGCGATGCGTTCACGAGCCCGTCTAATTTCTTCTCGCCGTAGAAGTAGTTGCCTGCGTGGTCGTATGTGGTGAGATTGATCCTAACGCTGCCCGTCACACCATCGCTGAGCAAAGACGCACTGAAATTGTGCTGATCTTCGAAGTACGTCTCATCTACATAATTCGCCCACACATCGCCGTTGTTCTTGTCTGTCACATTAACCCATTCTATCTTCCCCACATCCCGCACGCTCACATGCACATGCGCGTAGAGATGCACGTAGGGGAAACTGGAATCGGTGACGATGATCCACGTGAGCTTGAACTTCGTGATGATTGGCGGTGTGTGATCCACGATGAGCGGGTTGAACTGATTGCTCAGCCAGTTTGTGGCATTCTGCATCGCTGCCGTGGAATTGTGATGCTCGTCGTAGTCCTTGGAATAGACTGTCCAGAAGTAGGAAGGAATCCAAGAATAATTGTTCCACAACTTGG
>WAOD01000018.1 GCA_015521465.1 DHVE2 group archaeon | reverse complement strand
CTTTGAGGTCGGCACCCAGCATGCGAACATTCTCTACCAGTTCATCAACACTTACACCAAGTCTCTCAAGCTCTTTTCTTTGAATTCGGATAACGGGCATGGGTGGATTAATGAATCACACTTATTTATTTTTACCCTGTACTTGCACCATATATTCCAATCTTTTTACCCAGCTACAGACACTATTTACTCATGTATTAATTCCCGGAATGCTAACTCCACCGCTTCTTCCGCATCATGCGCTATTATGTACTTGCCGTTGTTTATCTTCTCCCTATCTATATCCCACGATTTAAGGGCAATAACCGTTTTTCCTTCATTTAATGCAAAAGAAAGTTCGCTCAGGGTGCCTATGTACCCGTCTATGGCTATCAAAACGTCGCTTGCCCTAACAATCAGGTGATTCCTTGCCATACCGTAATATGTGGGGATAGCTATGTCCACGTACTCGTTAGCACTTTCTTTTCCATATGGCAGAATTCCCACCGTTATACCCCCAGCATCCTTTGCACCCCTGCACGCGTGGAGCATTACTCCGCCCATCCCTCCAGATACCAGGACTCCACCTCTTCTGGCAATCAGATAACCCACCTTGTACGCCAGATCGCAAATCTCACCTTCACAGTGTGAACCACCAATGACACCTATATTTTTGAACATAAAAAGAAAATTAAAAAGAGAATTAAAAAATTATCGCCTGCCAGAAAATTCTAATTAGCGGCGATAATTATTGTAATTGTTGTTGTACCTTCTTCCCCCATAACTTCTCTTCCTGTACTGCATCTCGTGCTCGGCAGCACTCATATCCAACTCTTCATTAACCTCGTCCATGGGCTCATCGCTAGTCTTTATCTCCCCGTATTTTCCAACGTTGAGACGCATATGCCCACGCACGAGGGACACGTATCCATTGTTTACTACAATAGTATCTCCCTCCTCAACCTGGTTCGCCTGGTCGTCCCACAGGGACATGGTAACCACGCCAGTTTCATCGCCCAACACGGCTTCGGTCACATGCTTGATTTCTCCATAGCGCGTGGTTATCTCTTTTGGTTCGCTCTTATGCACAACTTTAGCGAGGACATTTACTCTCTTGTCCTCAGGCTTCAAGTCCTTTATTTTGGTAATTTCTCCTTCCATTTTCTACACTTCCTTTTTGGTTTTTGAGGAAAAATCTCTCCAATAGAGAAATCATTCCCCCGCTACCTGTATCCAGAGAGGGTATAAAAACATTTTGAAGATTATGACAACTCTAAATTCTGGGCAAGTATCACACAATCAAAGAGAAACCGCCATGTCAACGGGTTTGAAGGGAGATATAACCACCGTTGCAGAAAGTATATATAGATATATCTCCTTACATATCAGTAGACATATCATAAAGGTAGTGATTGCATGAACAAGGAGCGCAGAAAAAAGTTAATGCTTATTATGCTGGACATACTAAAAAGCGGAGACAGTCATGGATACGGTATTGCAGAAAAAATAGAAAAAAAGTACGGGGTAGAACGGCCGAGCTCGGGGGTTATATACCCTACTCTATCAACCATGCTGAGAAAAAAATACGTGGAAATAAAAGGACACGGTAAGAGGGATAAGAAAATATACGGGATAACTCCTGAGGGGAAAAGATACCTGAATGAACACAGAGACGAGGTGGAAGAAGCAAAAACGATTTTGAGAAACATTGGAGTTTTCAGAGAAATGGGAGGATATGCACTAATGAAAAAATGTGAGTTGTTGATAAAAAATCTGCACCACATAGAAGGAGAGAAAAAGAACGAGCTTGAAAAACTTCTCCTTGAAACTGAAAAAAAGATTGATGAGATTTTGAGGGATATTGATGAAAGAAAAACATAGGAAAAACGTGGAGATACTGACAGGCGACCCTAAAAAAGCAATAATAAAAATATCCGTGCCGATAATGATTGGAGGTTTGTTTCAAACGCTATACAGCTTTGTTGATGGAATTTGGGTTTCTGGAATTGGCCCGGATTCGCTGGCTGCAGTGGGGTTATTCATGCCATTTATGCTCATACTCACATCCATAGCCATGGGCCTGGGAGTTGGAGGGAGCTCCGCAATATCTCGGGCAATAGGTGCCAATGACAGAGCACGGGCAAGCAATGCAGCAGAGCACACACTAATTGCGGGAACGGTTATTGGAAGCGTGATTAGCTTTTCTATACTTCCATTTTTACACACCATATTCAAAATCATGGGCGCTGGAAGCAATGTAACCGCACTTGCAACCGCTTACGGAACTGTTATCATAGCGGGGTCACCCATGATATTCATCTCCAATCTTGGCAGTGCTATTCTCAGGGGGGAAGGAGATACAAAAAGAGCAATGTACCTTATGCTCATATCTTCTGTCCTGAACATGATTCTTGACCCTTTTTTCATATTCACCCTGAACATGGGCGTGGTGGGCGCCGCAATAGCCACAATGATATCAATATCCGTAAATTCGATAATAATCCTCCACTGGTTAATTCATAAAAGAGACACGTACGTGCAGATGAACCTCAGGTATTTTCACAGAAATTTTGCCGTGTTAAAGGAAATTTTTTCCGTGGGGTTACCATCCTCATTATCTCAAATTTCTATCTCTTTAACCATGATAGTACTTAATACCATCGTCATAATGGCTGGCGGAGACTATGGGATGGCTGTTTTTTCCAGCGGTTGGAGGGTAATAATGCTCGCAGCAGTGCCCATGATGGGACTGGCCGCAGCAGTAACTTCAGTAACAGGGGCTGCTTTTGGAGCAAGAGATGCTGCAAAATTGAAAACAGCTTACTATTACTCTGTGAAAATAGGCGTCATAATAGGCATTGTTATAGGCACGCTCATATGGATATTTGCACCTCAGCTAACATACCTGTTTACTTACTCGGAAAGCTCTTCCAGTTTGGCTCCCGGCATAATAGAATTTCTCAGATACATAGTTCTTTTCTTTCCGGGCATGGCTGGAGGAATGCTAACATCCAGCATGTTCAGGGGAATCGGTAAGGGAATGTATTCACTTGCACAGAATATAATGAGAACAGTTGTTCTGCAAATACTATTTACATACACCCTCGGAATACTTTTAGGATACGGCTTGGTGGGGATATGGATAGGAATAGTTACTGCAAATTTAACCTCCGCAGTGATCGGACTTACATGGGGCTCAATTGTCGTGCGAAGATACGAGAAGACATGGTGCGGGAAAAATTAAATATCTCGTTAGGTATAACCTAACGATGCTCAGTGAAGCGGCTGGAAGGTACCTCCTCAAAATATACGAAATGAATTCCCCAATAACTCCCAAAACTCTTGCAGAAAAGATGGGCGTGAGCAGACCCACAGCCTTTGAAACCATAAAAAAATTAGAAAAATGTGGATTTTTAGAGAAAGAAGGTAAGAAATACCAATTGACAGATAAGGGAGAACACGAAGCTAAAAGATTAATTCGAAATCACAGAATTATTGAGACCCTTCTCTACAACACAGGCATTGATTTGAGCGAGGCATGTGCCTGTGCAACAAAAATACAGGGGCTAATAGAAGACTCAATAGTGGAGAAAATAGGAGATTACCTCGGAAACCCTAAATTTTGTCCCCACGGCAAGCCAATACCTAAGGAGGAGAGTACATGAACAGTATTGAGCTTAAGAACCTAACCGTAAGGTATAGAGAGGGTATCGCAATAGAAAACATAAATCTTGAAATCCATCATCCGTCCTTTGTTACCATAATGGGCCCCAACGGGGCTGGAAAAACAACGCTGTTAAAAGCAATAATGGGCATGGTTCCTTATGAAGGAGAAATTAAGATAATGGGAAAAAATCCAAAAGAGGGAAAAAAGGTAATTGGCTACCTTCCGCAGAGGGAGAGGATTAACACCAACGTACCCGTAACAGTCAAAGATGTTGTGCTTATGCCATTGGTATCAAATGTTCGTGGAGTGAAAAAAGAACATGTGGATAAGGCAAAAGAAGTTCTAAAAATGGTCAACATGATTGGTTACTGGAACAGGAGATTTGACGCGCTAAGCGGAGGGCAGCAGCAAAGGATTCTGTTTGCAAGAACATTAGTAACAGACCCTGACATTCTAATTTTGGACGAACCATTTTCAGCAACCGATGTGAAGACAAAGACATCACTCATACACCTGCTCCATAGTTTTAAAAAAGAAAAAACAATTTTGATTGTTATCCACGATATAAATCCCCTTGTAGAATGCACAGACTACGTGCTTCTCTTGAAAAAGAAAGTGCTGGGATTTGGGATGGTCAAAGATGTGATTACAGAGAAAAATATGGAGCGGCTGTACGGCACACGTGTACCCGTGATAAAAACACCTGAAACCTGCTATGTTGTGGGAGGGGATAGACATGTTTGATATTCTGGTCATTCGAGGAATAATTGCAATGTTTTTGATTGCAAT
>WAOD01000017.1 GCA_015521465.1 DHVE2 group archaeon | reverse complement strand
TAAAAACAATAAGGGGATTTCGCTCAGAAACACGCTGTAATCCCATAACTATATTATCAAATATATTTTCCTGAACGATGCTTGGCTCGCCTGCCAAGTACCTTCCATCGTATTTTTTAGAAGTTATGAACCACTCTATTTTCTTTTTTGTCTCACCTGTTTTATCTTCAATACCGTGCCATTCCCCCAGCCCATTCTCCAACTCTCCGAGAATTCTCTTCATATCATCTATGAGAAACTCGCTGGGCTCTCCCCTTATAACCGTCGCAAGAGATAAGTTTCCCGACGACCGAATGAGAATGTTGTAGTCTCCGTAGCTGAGAGCATTGAGAGATGCGTTTTCTTCGGTGCCCATTATCTTTAGAGAGTCCTTTACAAATGCCTCAATTGCAGTGAGCATGCCCGCAAAAATATCTGGATCTAAATTTGTCTCCTGACGCTCGGCTTTGGCAATCACAAGACCCGATTCATCAATAAGATACGCAGAAAGAACAAGAGGTGGAGGTTTATTAGAAAGAAGATACTCTAAATTCGCTCTTTTGAGGGCACTTTTAAATGGAAAAAGAGGTTCTAAACTCTCCGGCAAACATTGACCACGAATTATTTTAAATCCCATACTGTCAGACTGCTTTATGAGTTCCTCTACAATTCGGGTTTTACCTATTCCCGCTTCACCGGATATGAAAACCGTTTTTCCCCTTCCCCCTTTAACCATATTTAAATAATCATTGAGCTGCTTCAACTCTTCTTTTCGATCAACAAGCTCTATGTTTTTAAAATTTACCTCAGCCACGGGTGGAAATGGACATGCTATTATAAAAAATTTCTCGATAGTGTTAAAATTCATAATAAATGTATTAATCTCCATAAAACGCAAGATTTATATTGAAGAATTGCATTTTATCTATCAGGGAGGTAAGAGAATGGTTCCGCACAAGAAAAGGCAGGAATACAGCTTGGAAAGAGAAATTGAAAAAGAAGTTGAAGAAGTTTTAAAAAATGAAGAAATGGACATATTCTCTGAAGAGGGTGCTTGAACTGAACGTAACCCTCTTTAAATTTTTAGAAATTATAATATAAGCATACCATTTGATTTTTTTGTTGCTCTGTATTTTTATAATTTTAATCAAATGATTTAAGTGGGCAATGTAAATTTAAAGAGCATAAACATAGCAAAAAGAAGTAGCAGCCCCGGGCAGATTCGAACTGCCGTCCCGGGCTCCAAAGGCCCGGATGCTTGGCCACTACACCACGGGGCTACAACCTGTAATAGATGATTAGATATTTAAGTTTCACCCTTTAGATGGTACTTAACACGCTTCATGACTCCCATTAGACTGTGAAACTCCCACTTGCTAAGTATTGCCCTTCCCAAGAGACGTCTGAACATCACTTCGGTGTTTTTCTTCTTGTGCGAAGGAAAATCTATAATCGAAAGAATTTCCGAAAATCTTTTTACGAGAATGTCTAGTTCCATATCTTCTGCACGTGGATTAGAATCTACCTCGAGGGAATTTCTGTATATTTCATAAAGCACAATGGCCGCGGCGTGAGTTACATTCATTATCGGATAATTGGGAGATGTTGGTACTGTAACAAGGACATCGCACAATTCCAGCTCTTCGTTATACAGCCCGTAATTTTCACGCCCGAACACTATTCCAACTTTACCTTCAAAATTCCATATTCTCTTGCCAAGCTCCTCAGGACTCAGAGCTATTCTGTTAAATTTCTTGGCTGATTTTGTACTTATCCCGCTTGTACCAACCATAAAATCCAGAAACTCGCGCACTTCTCTGAAACTATTCATCACCATGGCATTTTCCACTATGCTTCTCGCGTGCTTAGAAAATCTATATGCATCATCGTCTAATTCAGGAGGATTTACAAGTATCATCTTATCAAAATCGAAATTAGCCATCGTTCTAGCCAAAAAGCCCACGTTTCCGGTAAACTGTGGCTCAACAAAAACCATGTAAGCTCTCATGGGGCATCGTAAAAAGCTATCGTTTTTAAATTTTCCTGAATTCAAATCGTGTTCCTTTCACTTCTTTAAAGTAATTGTTTGTTTTCAAAGGATTTTTCTAACAGAAAAGAAGAAAAACATTAAAAGTTCCAATCACATTACCCGGATGGTGAGCTTTCATGAAAAGGATAATTGTCACAGGTGGATTGGGCCAAATAGGTTCCGAGCTTGTTCCCTTCCTCAGAAATAAATACGGAAAGGAAAATGTAATAGTTGCAGACATCAGAAAGCCCGAAAATGTGGACGAGATTGAGCCATTTATAACCCTGGATGTGAGAAATGAAGAAGCGATAATATCTGCAATAAAAGAAAACGATGTGGATGCGATGTACCATCTTGCGGCTATATTGTCAGCTAAAGGGGAGGAAAATCCCCAGCTGGCTTTTGATGTGAACATAAAAGGACTTTATGCCGTTTTGGAGGCTGGGCGAAAAACAGGGCTTGAGAGAATAATGATTCCAAGCTCCATTGCAGCGTTTGGTCCAGAGACCCCGAAGGATAACACGCCCAATGACACCATATTAAAACCAAGGACAATGTACGGAATTAGCAAAGTTACCGGAGAGCTTCTCGCGCTCTATTACTGGGAAAAGTACGGGCTCGATGTGCGAGGTGTGCGCTACCCGGGCATAATTAGCTGGAAAGCCCCGCCGGGCGGAGGCACGACGGATTACGCGGTGGAGATATTCTATTACGCACTCAAAGGTGAAAAATACACATGCTTCTTGAGAGAAGATGCAACGCTACCAATGATGTACATGCCAGACGCAATTAAGGCGATAACCATGTTAGCCGATGCTCCTGCGGAAAATTTAGTGCACCGCGCGGACTTCAACATCGCCGCAATGAGCTTCTCTCCCAAAGAACTGGTGGAAGAAATAAGAAAATACGTGGATTTCGAGGTAGAGTACAAGCCGGATTACAGGCAGAAAATCGCCGATTCATGGCCCCGAAGCATAGACGATTCCGCCGCGCGCAAGGAATGGGGCTGGAACCCGGATTACAACATGGCATCGATGGTCAAAGACATGGTTAAAAATTTGAAGAAAAAATTAGGGCTTTGAGCTTTCTATTCCTTCTCTCACTTTTACGCACATTCCCTTTGAGAAGTGGAGCATCTCTTCCCTCTGCATTAGCGTTTTTCCCACCGCCACTAAATTGTCTTGCTTATCCACTATAAGAACCTCATCTCCAGGTCGCAAGTCAGGGTCTGCGTCTAATACGAATTTGGCAAACACGTTCTTGCCCACGCGGTTGAACTCGGCGGAGTCGTCGCTCACAACAACCCGCATCTTTTTAAACTCAAAATGCGAGTGCAATCTTCGAGCTCCGGCGATGCGCAGAGAAAAAAATCCGTCTTCGGCGCGAAGCGAGGCTACGTGCTCTCCGTCCACTATGACATTTCGTATCTTGCCCGTGTTCTTCGATTTCACTATTTTTACCGCTCCTGAGAATAGCGCGGCTCCCGCACCGGGGCCAAATTGATAGTCAGCAATCATTTTTATCTTTCTAATATCAAACTCCTCCCTGGTAATTTTTTTCACGCCATCTGGAACATTCTCGGTTTCTTCCCACGGGAACTCTGACTGCGCCACGGGATATATATCTTCAAGCTCTATCGGCACGTTTCCAAATGGCGTTTTCACGGTCACTGCGGGTATGCTTTCTAAATTTGCGGTCCAAGGCCTTTTCATCTCCACAACAACGGGTCTATCTGGAATGTTCTTCAACCTTTTTTTCAGGCGATACACTATGGATCTTTTCATGCTCTCTGCGCCGGTGTAAAAAAACGCTGACTTTTTGCTTATGTTCTCGTATTTTTCTAACCATCTTCTGTGCTTTAATATCTCTCTGTACGCCTCTAACAATCTCGGGTGCTCCCTTGCCCTAATCTCCGCGTACTCCCAAATACGGCCTTCGTGTATTGCTTCTTTTATTCTCTTTATTTCTTCCAAGCTCATGTAGAGATTGTGCTCCGCTAGTACCCGCTCTCTTTCCCTCTTATTCATCTTTTTTATCTCGTCTATATCGTGTCTGTCAAACACCGGCGAGAAAAACGGCGGGTATTTTATGTCTTTCAAATGCCGGGTCCCATCGGGAAACAATAATCTGTCATCTCTTGCATACTTCACGTATGCTGCCGAATCGAAGAAATCAATTCCGAGGAGAACAGCGAGGGGGAAGAACATAGGGTGTCCCGCGCCGAAAAGATGCACGGGCTTTGACGGGTCGATAATTTTTTTGGCGTTTATTATGGCCCGGACAACATCACCGTAGCGGTAATTTTCCATAAGAGGTACAACGCCGCCAACGGCAAAATAATCAAACCCGATGCGCTCCATCAACCGTGCAGAATATCTTCGCAAATCATCGTATATCGAGCCCTGCAGCACGCCGGCAAGGAGCATGTCGCCCTTTATTTTCACGCTTTCTTTTCCCCGCTCAGCGGTTATCTCAATTGCCCTTTTGACTTCTTCGCGCTCGTGATACGGCTCTGTGAAAACGTCCAATATGGTGCCTATGTCCGTGCCTATCTCTCTCTGAAAATTCACAATATCTAGGTAATTTACCTCTACATCGCCATACACGTGCTGCTGGAACGTGCCGCTATCGGTCATAATCAATCCTGAAAAATTGAGCATGCGATGCAAACCCTCTTTCAGTGCTCTTTCCCTCAGTTTCCTGTTTTTCCATATTATGTACGAATTGGTTATTAAAGCTTCCACATTGAATTTCGATTGCATCTCTTCAGGAGGGATAATTATTAGATTCGGATTAACCACGGGCATCAACGCCGGCGTTTCCACGTTTTTGAACTTGCAGATTCGCGCTAAGCCATCTCTCGTCTTGAGCTCCATGGGATAGCATGGGCACGGGGTATTTAACCGTTCATGGTAAAAGCGCAACTATGAAACACAAGCTCGAGTTTTACGGAAGGCAAAAGTAAGGTAGTGATAGAATGCAGGTATCAATTTAACCTCTTATCGCATCTATTTAATGGCAGGTTATAATCACGCAGGTAAATACTAAATCACAACCGCCTCGTACATCTTTTCTTTTTTAAGAATATCGCTCGGGTCTTTCATTTCCTCGTATCTGATTTGGCCGATTTTTTCTAATATTTCCTCAAAACTGCCGAATTTTAGCCCTGGGTCCATGTCAATAAGAGAAAACAATTTATACGAACTTCTTTCTTTTCTGAGGGTTTCTATCTTAAGTATCTTTTTTGCAATTTCCAAATCCTCCGGAGTTATTTTCAAATTTTCAATGAAATTTACGAATCTTTTCTTTGCCTTTTCGTAATCATTATCGTTGAAACCGATGTAGGCGAAGAAACCTCCCGTTCCGTGATGCCATTCCACACGTGACTCTACCATGTACGCATCTCTGTGAAATTCTTTCCAAAACAGAGATGTGGGATAATTGCCTAAAATTGTGGAGAGAAGAAATGCGCGAAGGTCATATTTTTCAAGAGGAAAGCCGTATACAATCTCTGCGTTATTCAATCCTTTTTTAACAACAATCTCTTTATTCTCCCAATCCCTCGTTATCCTCTCGGGAAATTCTTCACCATGGGGGATGCGCAGGGAATCGATATTTATGTACTCAGGAACCAGCAGAATCGAATTTCCTCCGTGATAGTATTTTTTGTGCCAAATTCTAAGTTCTTCTATGTCTATATTTTCCAAGTCTTCCATGGTTCCCATACTCTCGTGAAAATCCCATTTGAAAACCATGTTTTTTGCGTATTCGTATGCAAGCTCCCACGGGTTATAATCACTCTCATGCACGATTGAAGTAATTATCTTGCTCCTTTTTTCTTCTTCCACTTTATCCGGCGGGAAAGACGGGTTATAAACGAGGGACAACAGGATTTTCAGAATATCCTCTGCGTCTTCGGGAAGAGATGTGAAGAAAAACACCGTTCTGTCAGGTAAAGTCTCTCCGTTGAGGGTCACTCCGTATTTTGCAGTTTCATCATCTGGATTGGCATACTCATCATTACCCAGAAAAATTGAATGCTCTAAAAAATGGGAAATTCCTCTTTTTCCAACGGGCTCATGAGCCCAACCTACGTTCACACTCAGAAGGATATCTGTCAATTTATTTCCATTATCTTTTACCTTCACGATTTTCATGCGGGTTGTAATTTTAAGTGCATACTAAAATTTTTCTAAAGATAAGTGATACGTGCTAATGTATTAAAAATAACAATGCAAAATTGCAGATATGTAAAATCCCATTGCACAAGCATATGTATTTACAAAAATTACACAAACCACGCATTTAATTTTTATCTCTTTTTCCAGGGTTTAAAGAAATGTAATCCATATATATCACTATTTTCCTGTTTATGCTGATGAGAACCTTGCTCACTATCATGGTAAATATTTTAAACATAGTGTTCATAACGCGCGTGTGAAAACTTTAATTATTGCCGAGAAACGCAATGCTGCGCAGAGAATTGCATATATTTTATCGAATGGAAACTCCAAGTTTGTTAAGGTGGGACGTGGTGGATATTTCAAGTACACTTCCAATGGAGATGAGTATTTTGTAGTTCCACTCAGAGGCCACATTGTCGAATTGGATTACGGGGAAGAGTTCAAGAGATGGGATATAAACAAGCTTATCGAGTTAGTGAATGAAAAGCCGAGGAAAATTAATAAGGAGCGAGGAATAGTAAAAATCCTCTGGGACATAGCAAAAGATGTTGATGAGATAATAATCGCCACTGACTACGACAGAGAGGGAGAATTAATAGGTGTGGAGGCGCTAAGCGTAATCGAGAAAAAATACGGTAAGAGATTTAAGGTGAAGAGGGCGAAATTTAGTGCGCTTACCAAGCAAGAAATCGAGAAGGCGTTTAACAATTTAGTGGATATCAATTACAATCTTGCCAGCGCTGCAGAGGCGCGGCAGCACATAGACCTTGCGTGGGGCGCCTCGCTAACCAGATTCGTGTCCATTGCCTCCGGGCGCAGAGGTCGGGAGTTTCTATCGGTTGGCCGCGTGCAAAGTCCGACACTTGCGCTAATCGTGAAGAGAGAGGAAGAAATTGAGAACTTCAAGCCCAAAAAATACTGGGAGCTCACCGCAAAGCTCCAGAAAAAAATGAAATTCAAAGCAAAGCACGAGAAAAATCCGTTCTGGGAAGAGGGTGAGGTAAATAAAATTCTTGCAAAGATAGATGGTGTCGAAACAGGAAAGGTACAAGATGTAAAAGTGGAAAAGAAAGAGATATACGCGCCTCCTCCGTTCGATACTACAACTTTTCTAAGCGAGGCAACCAAGCTCGGTTTTTCGGCGGCAAAGGCAATGAAAATCGCTGAGGACCTGTACATGGGTGGATACATATCATATCCGCGCACAGATAACACTGTATATCCTAAAAGCTTGAACATAAATTCCATATTAAAATCACTGGAATCGAGCAAGTTTGGAGAAGAGGTAAAAAGATTGCAGGGCGAGCGAAGGAAATATCCCACACGAGGCAAAAAAGAGACGAAAGACCACCCGCCAATAGTGCCGGTTCGTGGAGCAAAATTAAGCGGCGAGCGTGGAAAAATTTACGAACTTGTAGTGCGAAGATTCCTTGCAACCCTTGCAAAAAATGGCGTTTACGAGGATACGAAAGCAAGGATAGATATCAAAGGTGAACCGTTCATTGCACATGGCCGTATCATCATCGAAGAGGGTTGGCTCCATTACTACCCTTACACACATTTTGAAGAAAAAAAATTACCCCCATTAAAAGATGATATGGTGATAAAAGTTATCGAAATAGTAAAAGATGAGAAGCAAACACAACCACCTAAAAGATACACTCAATCATCTCTGCTTAAAGAAATGGAAAAATTAAATTTAGGCACGAAGAGCACCCGTGCAGAAATAATCCAAAAGCTATTTGACCGAGGTTACGTGACGGGAAACCCCCTTAGGCCAACTGACGTGGGAAGGGCGTTAATAGGCAATTTAACCAAGCATGATGTGGATGTCGTTCGTCCCGAGATGACAGCACAGTTGGAAGAAGATATGGATAAAATAGAGAAGGGCGAAAAAAGTATGGATGAGGTCATAAGCGAATCCAAGGAAATGCTAACATCTATAATTAAAAAGCTTCATGAAAACAAGGGAGAGTTCGGAGATAGCATGAAAAGCTCTATGCAAAGGGTTATCGGAGAATGTGACGGCGGTAAGCTTATTTATTATCAGCGCAAAAAGCTCGTGGTCTGCGACTCAGACAACAAAAAATTCTACTATTTGCCTTCAACAGGATACGTAGAGTTTTTAGATAAAAAATGCCCCGTTTGTGGCTTACCTCTTATAAAAGTTATCCGCAAGGGACAAAGCCCAGATATTCGGTGCCTTGACCCCAAGTGCGAGTACAACAAGAAAAAGGACGTTGTGGGAAAATGCCCAAAGTGCGGAGGAGATCTTGTTATAAGACAATCACGCAATGGAAAGCGATTCATAGGATGCTCCAACTATCCAAAGTGTGATGTCACCTATCCACTACCGCAGAAAGGCCAGGTAATACCCACCGGAGAGACATGTTGCAACGGCGCACCAGTGGTAATCATAAGGAAAAAAGGGCGCAAGGACTGGAAAATATGTGTGGACATGAACTGTAAAGATGAAAACAAAGATTCTAACAAAAAAGGTAAAAAGTAAGTTGACTACAACTATTCTTTTGATTTTTTTATATATCTCCTTTCAAGTCCTTTATTTGTCAAGTTTCAACATCGAATAATTATTTACGGCTAAACTCTCGCCTTTTGATTTTTTTTTCAGTAAATTTAACTTTTTTACAATTTACTTTAACAAGTTTGTAACCATGTCTGGTAA
>WAOD01000016.1 GCA_015521465.1 DHVE2 group archaeon | reverse complement strand
GACCCGTTCAATCCCGCAGACGCAGCGGGTGATTTAGACCACGATGGCCTTAACAACTCATTCGAGTATCATCACGGACTGAACATGCAGGCGGCAGACACAGACCACGACGGGATTAATGATGGCGCAGAGTTAAATTACTGGGAGAGCAGGCTCGCGGAGATACATAAGAACTGGAGCAATGAGCAGATCCTCAACATGTCGATTAATTACACCCTCAATCCGGATGTGGACGGCGACAACATCACAGATGGCAAAGAGATAAATGGCTATGAGGTAAAGATAATAACAGGATGGAAATCCGATGGCACGCCGATAAGTGTTATGAGAGATATATCTCCCGATGAATTGGACCCACTCATCCCGTACGGCTACAACTCCTCGGATGGGTTCCACTGGTCTGACGTGGATTCCGACGGAATCCCGGACGCGGTGGAGGCAAAGCTCTCCAATGCCTCTTATTTCCTCGCATTCTACAACTTCACGCACAAAGATGACTGGATGAGCGAGTACCGCCTCGCGCTGTGGAATGAGTATAACTGGAGCATTGCGTACTACTTCTCTCTAAAACTCAACAAGAGTTACGACACGATTGTGAGCAACATAAAGGAGGATGCGAGATATTATATCAGCCATTACGTAAAGGCGGATGCCTATGACAACTCCACGGGCGAGAACGCCACGAAGTATCTCACCTCCCAGTTCAACCCGATGATAGTGGAGAACATGCCGCCCGTCGTGGTTAAATTCAACGTGAATTTCACCTATTACCTCCTGACCGCAAAGATGCAGGTCTATGCCGTTGTGAGGGATGCGGGAGCGATAAAGAAAATAAAACTGATAGATTCGGATCTGGGGCAGAGTGTAGAGTGGAACAATATTCACAAAAAATCCATCTACATCTCTCACACATTCTGGGCAACTCCATGGGGAGCGAATTTAGGCGCGAACATAACGATAAAAGCGTGGGATATGAGAGGAGATTATGCGAGTATGAGCCACACGGTTTACGGGCCTGCCGGCACATTGATAAAGATGTTCCTTGACTGGATTGCGCCGTTTCTGCGGGTGCTCGCGCAGGTGGGCAGCGCGGTGGCGCGGGCTATGGATTTGTTCATCGAATGGATAGTAAAGACTGTTGAGAATGAGCTCGGTAAAATATTTGCTCCTCTTATAGATGCGATAGATAGTTATATACGGACGTTAAACAGCACAGTTATAGGTGCATTTGAATCATTTTTGAAAGGGGGCAACATATCAGAAGATTTGGCTAAAAACCTTACAGAAGTGTTTTTTGGGTCATTATTTTCAATTCTTATGGGTATAGGCATAGCTTTAGTGGCTCTACAGTACGTGATTGCAGCATCTACGATGGGTATGGGAACCATCGTTATGAATGTAGTAGTACCTTTAATTGTGTCAGTAATAGTCACATCAGTTCTAAAGCTGAGTGCTGAATCAGGAGCCCTGCCGTTCCAGATACCTACTTTTGAGGAACTAAATTGGACTTTAATTCTTGGAACAATAGGCGCTATCTTAGGAGGATCAAGTGTTAGCAGTAATGGTAGATACTCAAAATTTGCGGACATTCTGGAAAATAATGTTGCTTTAGTGTTGGCATTCTTGGCTAAAGTAATTTCAATTGTTAAGCAATCTATAATCTTTTATTTTTTAGTGGCTAAGGCAGATGAAACAGGATCTGTAGCACTAGGATTCAGCTTATTTATGGTATTCTTAGCGTTAGTGTTTAATATTATTTCCGTATCATTACTCAGTGTTCCTGAGGTTGGTGGGATATCCGCATCACTAATATTTACTATTTTCTCTTTGTTTTGTGGAATGATAGGATGGATCTTTCGGTGGGTCGCTCAGAAAACTATCGGTGGGAATATATTCACTCGTTCGATGAGTACTATTCTAAGGATTCTGCTGGCAATTTCAATTTTATTAAGTTTCTCTTCTTATTATTTAGTAATGGGGTGAGATGGATGATGCTAAAAAGGAAAAATATTGAAACAGAAAAAAAGATACAACATGAGCAAGATATAGAAATAAACGGGTGCATATCTTGGATGCAAAATGATTATCCAAAAAAGCTTATTCCGGAAAAAGATCCCATTAAGGAGTTGATTGTAGGAGCAACTATTATGACAGTATTAACTGCAATAGTCGCTGGATGCGTTGGTGGTTTTGTAGTAAGCGACATTATTCCTTTCAATGGTAAAATTGTAGGAGTGAGTGTGAGTGTGATGGCGATTATATATTATTTCTTGGAATTCACATCTGATTATTTTAACTATTTCGTTCTATTACACCAGCCGAAAAAAATAGCGTGGGATTCAAAATACCTGTACCTATGGACGCGGCAGGACCACATAATTCTCCTTCCGTGGGATAGGCTTGTGAGGTTGAGGAACAATGGAGATCGCTGGTCACTTTTCATCTCGAGACCGAAAGCCATCTTCTCAAAGGAATTCTTTATAGGCCTCACCCATGATGTGGGCTTAAAGCTCAAGGAGTACATAGAGAAAAATCAGATGCAGGTGAAACTAGATGGATGAATCAGATTCTATTTCTGTGGATTATAAGATACGGGGTGGCCTCGGCATCGCGGACGGCGCGGAACTGCACTACTGGAACGTGACGAGAGGACTGGACATGGACACATCCATAGAATACTGCAAAATCCCGGATGTGGACGGGGACAATATCACGGATGGGAAAGAGATAAACGGGTACGATGTTAAAATCATAACAGGGTGGAAATCGGATGGAACTCCAATCTCCGAGATGCGTTACATTTCTCCCACTGAGTTAGACCCGCTTGTTCCATATGCCAATTCCACAGGGGTATGGACGGACACGGATAAAGATGGAATTCCGGACGTGGTAGAATCGTGGTTTTCCAACTCTTCCATTGCCACAAGTTCTGCGTATCAAAATGAGTTCAAATCCAGATTTGGAGAT
>WAOD01000015.1 GCA_015521465.1 DHVE2 group archaeon | reverse complement strand
GTGGGCACTATAGTGTCCCTTGCAATAGGAGCAGCGATAGGAATCGCCATGACACAGTATGCATCTCCGTCATTGAAATTCCTTAACGGGCTGTGGGATGGCACGCAGGAAGCGCTGAGAAACGGGTTGAACACGCTGTTCGGCGTGCTGAGGAATCTGGGGATGTCTGTGGTGGATTGGACTGCTGCAGCGCTGAACACTGTTGCCTTGGCAGCTGGATGGGCACTTAATATTATAAAAGATATTAGATTTGATGGAAAATCTGTAATTGGCACAGTTTTTGGGTTTTTATCAATATTAGCTGGCTTTGACCAAAAGGACACATGGGTAGGAGTAGCAGGAGTACTGATGGGCTTTGTGTCTTTGATTCTTGGAGCATGGAGTATTGTGGATGTGGTAGAAACAGCGTTGGATGGAGTGCTATTTGCAATAAACTTGATAGCAGGGATGAATGGATTGATGCTTTCTGCGGTGGGATTGGTGGCATAAATGATAGATACAAAAGAAATATGGAGAAAAATAGAGAGATATGGATGGAGTAGTTGGGTGAGCAGATATGAGAAGTGGGCCACCCAAAGAGAATGTAAAGAGATCATACATAAGAAGAAGATTGTTGCGTGGATAAATGCAGACAGGTTTTTTTATTTTATGCTAAGTCTTCTCACAATAGTCTTTATATCAAGCATTATTTTTATATTTATACAGAGGAGAGTTTTATATGGCATAGTTATTCTTATCATCGATTTACTATTCATTCGGGACCTCTTTTATAAAAGGTATACTGGTTATACATATCTGTTTGAAGATGGCATCTTAAACGGGTTATATTTTAAAACCATTATAAAATCCTTGAAGGTGGTTTGTACATTTTTAGAATATGAGTTTATTAAAGAAATTTATATCGAGAGTCACAAAAGAAATCCCAAGTTAATTGTTATAACAATAAAAACTATAGATGGCAAAGAGTGGCCTTACTCTAAAGATTATTCAGGTATAGCGCTTCCCAAGAAGCACCCAAAGACCGAAGCAATAGTCTCCTATCTGAGAAAAATATCCAAAGAGCGAAATATACTTTTCATTGACAACAGAGCTTATAGTGGGTAACTCATATAGTTTCCATTGGTGATGTAAATGCTATCATTGGTTGATGGTTGGGTTACCAATAGACGCAAATTAGTAACTCAAAAGACACATGGGTAGGAGTAGCAGGAGTGCTTATGGGCTTTGTATCACTAATCTTTGGAGCATGGAGTATTGTGGATGTGGTGAAAACAAAATTGGATGCAGCGCTGTTTGCAATAAACTTAATAGCAGGAATGAATGGATTAATGCTATCCGCAGTGGGGTTGGTGGCGTAGATGATTGAGGTGAGTAAATCTAATGTTGATATACACGGGACAAACATTAGCATATGTGAAAAGCTATTTGACATAAGAGACCTGTATGAAATGAGCAAAGTTCACAGAGAGATAAAAAGATGCAGATTGTTATGGGACACAATAGCATATATTCTTCTATTTTTATGGGGTGTTGTAGGTGGTAGTGCCATGTTATATATTGGAGCATCTACCAATGATGGTGTTAGACTTTCTTGGGGGATTATTTTGCTTATATTAGGTGTGCCTTATACTATTTTGCATGGTAGATTTATAAGACGAGCATATTTTATCTTATATAGTGATGGGATAGCTACTGTAATTACCAAGAGAAAAGAAAGAAAAAAATTATTTGGTAAACAATACTGGTTCACCTACCTTCCCTTCAGTTGTATAACAGATTATGAGATAAAGAAAATAAACAAAGATTTTAAAAGCATCTTATTTCACACAAAAGATGGAAAGGTTTGGCCGGATGCAGAGATAGGGATAACCTTTGATAAATCAAAATCGAGGAAGGAATTTGCGGAGGCTGTGCTACGGCAATACGAAAAATGGAAAGCCGAGCATGGAGGACGAATGGATTAATGCTTTCTGCAGTAGGGTTGGTGGCATAAATGATCCGAACAGAGGAGATCTGGGATGAAATCGAGAGACATGGTTTATCGGAATATGTGAGCAGATATGAGATATGGTACAACAAGGATGAACTAAAAGAGCTTTCAGAGAGATACAGGTTATTAAGCAAGAGGAGATATATTCTGCCCACCATCGCCTATTTTTTATTTATACTCCCGGTTCCTACAGGGATTGCAATAGCATATCTGGGTATATTGTGGAATCAGGGGGGAAGGGTTATCTGGGGTTCAATGATATTTCTTATAGGACTGATTTATCTTATAGCCCAGTACAAAGTGGTCAAAAACATGGAGAATCATCTGTTTAAGGAGGGAATAGGTTCTGCTATGAGCCGATGGGATTTCAAGCTAAGAAAAACGCTGATGAAAAGGCTGGGTAAAAGATACTGGTTTGCGTATCTCCCATTTTCTGCTATTGAATATATGGAAACAAAAGATTTGACATCTGAGACATCGGCGCTTTTGATCCACACGAAGGACGGAAAAGTGTGGCCTCATCCAAAATACGGTGTTCCATACAACAGGACGCTGAAGGGAGATGTTAAATTCATAAATGAAATACTGAAGCAATATGGTGATTGGAGTAAAAAAAATGCAGAGAGATAAGCGAAGGAGTGATAAAGAATCTACTGAGGTCCTTTGATATAGCAGTTGCGATAGAGGGAGAGATATGATCAGTGTACAAGATGTTTGAAGAGAGGGCGAGTAAAGGGAAATTATTATTCTACGTTGGATTGAGTTTGGCAGTGGCGAGCACAATAGCGACAATGGTCGGGGATACATTGAATTTACATGGACAGGCATTGAAGTGGTATGATTTTATTACAGTGGGGTTGGCTGGCTTTGGTTTGTCTTTAATGGGGCTAAAAAGAGGCGAAGATATTTCTGGGAAATTACCATGGACTGGTTTACTGGAATGGGTCGTTGGCTGGGCGGGATTGATGAGCACGTTGGTGAAAACAAGCGCGGATGCTGCGGCGGGATGGAAGTGAGGTAAATGATAATCGATCGTACAAGAGAGGAGGAAGGTTACATATTCAAAGGTCCAGAAAACAAAAAGAGTACTTTTTTAATAGTGGAAGCTTCCTTATTTTTAACAATCCTAATTTTTTGGTATGTTTCAGGAGTTGGTGACATTGCTCTATTTTTGGAAGGAGCAATATTTCTTCTGGCCATACTGTGTTTAGTTGGGTATATCTATTATAAATGGACAAAAAAAACCGGGGGATTCAGATCAGATGCACACATCTTCAAAATAACTGATGACAGAATAGAGTCCAAGCAGATGGATAAGCATCATGTAATTTATGCAGATAACATAATTAGAATGAAATATGAGAGAGATGTGGGAGGTACTGGCTCAAGGGTATTGATCTGGCCTAAGGATTACGACCGATTAATAAAGGATGGAATTGACGCTGAACAGGAAGTTATAGAAAGAATGAAGAAGAATAAAGCAGCATTGGTTCTCTATCCACCGGCGTTAAGCAGAAAGGAGAGGAAAAGGTTGAAAGAAGCGATAGAGGAGTTTAAAAGGATAAACAGAATATAGTAGCAAATTAAGAATGCGCGTAACCGTACAGCGTAACAAAATTCTACTTTAATTCTTCTTGCTGAACTAGTTTTCAACATATAACGGCAAGTTTTATGATATGTATTGCATTATTCTTTTGTATGCAGACTGGCTTTGAGATAATGGATTACGATAGGCATCTGAAAAGCCTCTGGGTAAGGCGCACTCTTGCAGCAATTGTAGATTTTGGCATAACATGGGGTATTGCTATTTTAATTCTTTATCTCATAAAGCCAATGGCGCTTTTAGATTATCTTTTAACTCTTTTTCTTCAGGGTCCCGTGTGGTATATTTATTCCGTGATCTTTGATGCAGTTTTTGGAAAAACTCCCGGAAAATTCATGTTTAAAATACGGGCTGTTGCATTTATTGGTAATATATCCATTGTACAAGCATTGCTTAGAAACCTTACAAAGCTAAACATTTTAATCGTTATTACTGATGCAATAGCGGGTCTTAGCACGGAAGGTGACCCGCGGCAGAGGTACTCAGAGCGTTTCATAAACACGCTGGTAATTTCAGAAAAGAAGGGGAAAAGAATAAGGAGTTTTCAGAGTGCTATTGAGTCTAAATTTATCAGAGACGATAGAGATGAGCTACTGCTCCCGAAATGAGTGGAAAAAAATATAACCTTTAATTCGATATAACCCGTGGTGAGCGTATGGTCAAAGGTTATATATTGCTGAGGATGATGGATTATGTTGCAAAGAAGAGAGGGGTTGATGGATTGAATAGAATGGTTGATAAAGCGAACGAGAATGGCATTTTGTTTACCAAACCTGCGGATATTGTAGAAGATAATGATTACCCATCTGGCTATTACATGGGTGTTATTAATGGAGCGATACAAGTTCTAAAAGACGAATCCCTTTTGAAAGGATTGGGTATTTATCTTGCAGAAAACGCCAATATTAATTTCAGGGGTATTGCTGGGCATTATCCCCCACGCAAGAGCGTTCAGAAAATGGTTCTATATGCCAGAGAGAATTTTCCTGTGTTTCACACAGGATACCGAACAATGAGCGAGAAGACTTACTGGATTCGCGTTTCTAAAATAAATCCTACAGTGTATCCTATTATAGAGGGTTTCTTTGCGAAAATGTTCGAAATCCACGGGGGGATATCTAACGTTAAAAGGGAAACGATGGACAGTGCAGTTAAGTATTATCTTAAATTCTAAAATTTCTCTGACATTATTCTTATGACACTATTGTGAATTATAGTTGACGCTAAAGATTTGTCTATTTCGTCAAAGTCAACGCATTCAACGCATGTGTAGTTCACCAGTTTGTTATTTTCTCCTATTATCCAATGTATAACGATATTCTTTTCATTGCTGTTAATTTCCAGGTATCCCTCAGGGGTAGATGGAGACCAGTGGTTTAGCGAGTCACCACCTATTAATCCCTTGAAATACTCTTCCAACCTGGTAGGCCCCATGGTGGTAGTAATGTCAATCCAGAACCAGGGACAATCTTCCTTTCCCAAAAAATTGGTGATGTCATTAACATCTTTTTCGGAGAACATTTACAAAACACCTTCAAATTCCTGCTGTAGCTCGATCATAACCTGATCAAGCACCTCGTCGAAAGACGCACTCCTGTACTCCCTAAGTCCACCCAGCGGACTTTGGAGCTTGGCAACGAACACGCCTTCTTCTTCAACGAATTCTACCGTGCATAGGAGCTCCTCCATATTGAACACCGAGATGCGAATTGAAATTATGTATAAAAACATTATGCAAAGAAGTATATGATAAGGGTTGTTCCCAGGACAAATATAACCGATGGTAGCACTCTGATTATTACCTTGTACAAATTTGCCTTGAAATGCTCCGAAGAAAGAACCAGACATAGATGAACAGGAGATGTTAAATGTCCGGAATAGCCGGAAGCGTATGCAAGGGCCACCGCCGCGAAATTTACCGGATCACCCATGTACGGGAGCAATAATGGAAATGTAGCAGCCACGTAAGCCACGGTAACTCCAGTCATAAGTCCTGCGAGGTAAGGTAGAATAATTATCACAACGAAGGAAGGAATACCGTACATGTTGAAGAATGTATATGTGTAGTGCATGGAGTTTGTCTCAAGCACGGCAATCTTCATAAACAATGCAGCGAAGGTTACGCCTAAAAATGTGGGCTTGAGTGCAAATCTCAGTGAATACTTAACATCATTCCACTTTTTCTGAGACATGATTATTGCAATTAGCAGAGTGTCTGTTATTAGAAGAGAATAGAACAGGTCTATTTTCATTAGAACTATTCTCCCTTTTTCCACCCACGGAACGCCTAAAAGAGTTAGCTCCATTACCAGTATTACAGGCCACGACGCGAATATTAAGTCCTTAAAAGCCCCCTCTTTTTTGTTGTTTTTTATTCTTATATTTTTTCTTTTCATTATCGGCAGGTATATAAACAGAAAACCGCTTGTAATTGCAATTAACGGTAGGAAAGACATGTGCATGACAAAATCAGAAATGGACACCCCGAAAATTTCAGCGGCTACAATCACGCCGGTGTAGAGGGGCCACGCGTACTCCCACAGGTGCCTGAACCAGTAATTTAGAGATGTGGATTCCACAGGATTTAGATTCATCTCTTTCGTTAGGGGATCTACGAGCTTAGCGGAAACGTAAGCGCCGCCGGGCATGGGAAGCAAACCTATGAAAGCTGATATGGATACAAGGGAAGAGCCAAGAGATGGAGCAATTTTTTTAACGGCATCAACCATCATGTTAAGGTATCCAGTTTTTTCCATCAGTGCCACTATTAGAAGTGAGAGGAATACAATTACAATTATTCTCCAGAAGCTCCACTGGAGCAAATCACCGAGCACCGCACCCCAGTTTGCTCCTAACGTTACGAGGAGAAACATTGCGCCGGTAATTATCGCTATTGCAATGTTTACTTTGAGCCTTGGAAGCACGATTATGACAATTATTGCTGTGATTATTAGTGTAAATGCCAAGTTAACGTCCATATCTGGGTTATTTATTCGTGTTATAAATAACTTGCATCATCACGCAAAAGTAAATGTTGAAAAAAATAAAGAGATATGCCAGAAGGGATGGGATGCCTTTCTGCAATTTTCGTATTGTATTTATCGTATATAAACCCTTTGGGAAAGATTTAAATATCATTATGACATCTTAATCATGTCAACATACAGTTGATAACTGGAGGTGATAAAAATGGTGATAAGGAGAAGGAGAGACAGGGATGATAGGAACGATGATTGGAGAGACCCATTCTTCTACGATTGGGATGACTTCTTTGATATCGAGAAAGAGTTCAGGAGAATGGAAGAATGGATGAATAGGATAATGAGTGAGTTTGGAAAGGGCGGTGAAATTCGTGGTCCTTATGTTTACGGGTTCAGCATGAGAGTGGGACCTGATGGTAAACCACACATAGAGGAGTTCGGCAATGTGCCCCGTAGGTTCCCAGGATCATCGGAGAACATGGCAGAGTATCGTGAGCCTCTGGTAGACGTAATGGAAGGTGAAGATACGATAAGTGTTACCGCCGAGTTGCCTGGAGTTACCAAGAATGACATCGACCTCAGCCTTGACGAGGACAACCAGGTGCTAACCATAAAAGTGAATACTCCCGAGCGGAAGTACTACAAGGAAGTAATGCTGCCTGCCAGAGTAAAAGCTGGAAAGGTTAAGGCCACATACAAGAACGGGATATTGGACGTGGTGTTTGAGAGGGAGAAGCCAAAGGAGGAGAAAGGCAAGAAGATAAGCATAGAGTAAACGCTGATGCCCTATGTACGAAGATGACATAGATGCAATCCTACGCGCAATCGAAAATCATACCCGGAGAGAGATACTGAAAATGTTGGTGGAGGGCAGACAATACGCACTCCAGATAGCCAGAGAGTTGAGAACATCGCAGCAGGCAGTGATGAAACACCTGGACATGCTGGAAGACAGGGAAATAATCAAGAGAGCAGGAGAGGAGCGCAGCGAACGTGGTGCTCCGAGGAAGATGTACGAAGTTTCCAAATCCTTCTCTCTTTTTGTGGATTTTGCTCCGGGCATATTTGATATCCGAGAATACAACATGGATAAGGTGAGCATAGATGATATACTTGAAGAATTCAAAGGCATGGATTACGGTGAGGCACTTCGGAAAATAGAGAGGGAAATAAGAGAACTTGAGGAGAGGCGTCTGAAACTAATAAAATTGAAAAAGGAAATAATAAGAAATATGCTTGATTTGTGAATTTTTATCACAGGTTATGTGAACAAGCTCTTCGCTTTATATGATTTATGAACGCATATTTTTTAACAGAGTCTTCCATGGGTATTTATGCGAACGTTCATAGCGATAGAAGTACCTTACTTTAAGAGTATTGAGAAGTTGCAGGGCTCCATAGAAGGCAAATTCAAGGCTGTTGAACCTGAAAACATTCATTTGACCTTGAAGTTTTTGGGCGATATTCGAGAAGAGGATGTTGAGAAAATAGCCAGCTTTGTTGAAAGCTGCAAACCTGAAAAATTTACCATGAGATTGAAAGGAATTGGGTTTTTCCCAAATGAAAATTACATCAGGATTGTGTGGATTGGCGTAGAAAATGGGAAAATAGTATCCGAGGTTATGAAGTGCATAGATTCCAAGCTCACCACCATGGGATTTAAAAAAGAGCGGTGTTATGTACCGCACATCACCGTCGCGAGGGTCAAGGGTAGAATTGCTGTGGATAAATTACAACCATTCAAAAACATGGTTTTTGGAGAGGTTAATGTGAACAAAATAAAAATTAAAAAAAGCACATTAACTCAAGATGGGCCAATATACGAGGATGTCTCCGTTATTTACCTTTAACTGTAGTAGTGAGTATCCTCGTATTTCTTCTCTTCTTTTTCCTCTTTGGCAAGCTCTATTACATCTATTGCGGCAATCATGTTGGTGGGTATTAGCCTGATAGTACCTTCAAGCTCTCCTTGATTACCGTCCAGCTCAAGGCAAATCGAGCTATCTTCTCCAACAGGAACAAATCCCTGAAAAGTGCCGCTGTTCTTTGAGACCTCTTCGTTGGAGGTTGCCACATACACCACGCATTTTGACCCAGGCACAAGATTCTTAATCATATTTCTCCCTCCGCTAACTTTGATATGTGTTCTGCCATAGTACGGTAATTCTCCATTGCCATTTTAACGTTTGCTTCCACAAAGCTCCACGCCCTGCTGAGATTTCCAAATCTAAGCCTGTACTTCTTGGCTATGCCATCATGCTCCTCTTCTAAAATATCGTAGTTTTTCAGCTTGTTCAGGTGCCTGTACAGGGTTGGCCTTGAGGTTTGAAGGCAGTTGAGGAGCTCGTCAACGCTCCACATTTTTTTGGGGTGAATAAGAAAACAATCTTTAAAGAGCCTGTATCCTACGGAACTTTTTGCATCTTCAAAATCCCGGTCATCCTGATATTTTATGTACCCGATTGAAGACAGGAAATAAACGAGGGCTCTGTCCAAATCCGTCTCGGATGTTATCGGTGAAATCATTTTGACCTGAATTTCAAACATATCTGGCGCATAGATGGATTGGTTATATATTTTTTCTTCCTTCGTGCAATTATTTGAGTAATTGCAATAAACACAATTGTTGGAATGAGCCATGTCCCTCCAAATTCCGGTATCTTTCCAGAGTATATAAGCCCAGATGCCCCATTCTTTCCTTTTAAGCCATAAGATCCTTTAGATCCCGGAGTGCCTCCATTTGCCTCTATATTCTTTGCGTTGTCAATCAAAATGTTAGAATATAATATTTTTATTCTTCCCCCACCTCCTCCTCCACCAGATCCCCCGTAGGTACTGTTTCCACCATTCCCACCATTTGCATCTATCACGCATGAAGAGGAGAGAGTTACATTTACACCGTACAGGAGTATACCTCCTCCACTGCCCCCTCCTCCTCCGCCCCCATATAGGCTATCATGGCCGTTTTCTCCATTGGCATATATCCCACCATTTATTGTGATATTTTGAGAGGAGTATATTTCGATGCATCCCCCTCCGTTGCCACCGCGCCCGGCATCTGGATCGTTGCTCCCTGCCGTGGAGTATCCCCCGCCACCACCTCCCCCTGAGCCCATCTCTATATCCTCTCCATCGGCGGTTCCATATTCTGCCCCTCCTTCCCCACCATTTCTATCATTTCTAAAT
>WAOD01000014.1 GCA_015521465.1 DHVE2 group archaeon | reverse complement strand
GAAGAAAAACTGAGAGAACGGGAGGAAGAAATAAAGAAACAGGAGGCTGAAATTTCAAGAAAGTCTGGTGAATTGGAGAAAAAATATAAAGAGTTACCAGAGCGAGAAAAGAAGTTAGAAATAAAAGAGAAGGAGGTTGAGAAAGAGAGACAGAGGCTTATTTCATGGGCCGCCAAGCTGAAGGAGAGAGAAAAGAGAGTGGACGAAGAAATGGATGCCGTGGTAAAGGAGAAAGAGGAGATTGAAAGTATATGGGTGAACATAGGGGAAGAGGTAGAGAAACTGAAGATGGAAAAGGAGAAGCTTGAAAAGGTGAAAGATACTTTAAGTACCAGAATCGAGAACCTTCGCATGAGGGAGGAGCAGATACTTGAAAAAGAAAGCGAGTTCGAGCAAAAATCAAGGGAAATTGAAGATAAAGAAAAAGAAATCAAAGATATTATGGAGAGCCTTGCAAAAGAAAAGGCAAAGCTTGCCAAAGAGGAAGAGAATGTTTTAATTGAGAAGGATAGATTGAAGAGAAAAGAGAAAGAGCTTGAAGAGACTATGAAGAAAATAGGAGAGAAAGAAAAATTGATAGCAGAATGGGATGCAAAGTTGGAAGAAATCAAGCTCCGGGAAGAAAAGGTCAGGGAACGGGAAGCCGAAGTGGAAAGAAAGGAAAAGGAATTAGAAGAAATGAAGAAAGAGATGGAAAACAAGCTAAAAGAGGTCGATATCAAATTTAAAGAGGCAGAAGAGATGAGAAAATCTGCCCTTTCTATTTTGAACTATGCCAAGACCAGAGAGATGGAAGAGAAAAAGAAATTGCTGGAAGAGATAAAGAGAGAAAAAGAAGCTTTGAAGATAGGCAAGGAAAGGGAAAAAGAAATAGAGGCACGGGAAAAGGAGCTTAAAAAGATGCAGGAGAAAGTAGCGGAGAAAGAGAAGGCTATAGAAGCTCGTGAAAAAGAAATAATGGAGCAGGAAGAGAAGCTCAAAAAGGAGAGAGAAGAGGTGGAACGGATCTATGCTGAAATTGAGAAAAAGAGCAAGGAAATACAGGACAGGGAGGAAGAGCTAAACAAGAGGGAGAAAGAGTTAGAAGAAAGAAAGAAGTACATAGAGGAGCTTCGAAAAAAACTAGAGAGCATCCTTTGAAAATCTAAAGGGTAGTAACTCTTTCAGGATATATTTTTCAATTATTTTTGAAGATGCCACTATAACTGTGCAATCCTCATTGCAGAATTCGGACATCACCTGTAGGCATGCACCGCATGGGTACGCGGCTGGCTCAGCGTATATTGCCACTGCTCTTATGTCTCTGCATCCATCGCTAATGGCTTTGAAAATTGCAACCCTTTCTGCGCACATTGTAAGACCATATGATGCGTTTTCGACGTTGCACCCTCCGTATGTTTTTCCGCATCCAAGCACCGCTGCACCTACTTTAAAATTAGAGTACGGAGCATACGCTTTTTCTCTTGCGCTTTTCGCAATGTTAATTAGCTCACTGATATCCACTGGCATCACTTTCGTTCCAGTAATTGTAGGGGGGTTTCTGCGATTTGGAGACATCGCTCATCAATCCTGATTCAAGTGAGCCGTACTTCTTTTCTATCTTCTCTTCTACGGGTCTGGCTATTTCCACCGCTTTTTCAACATGTTTTTTCTCAATTAATTTCTCTCCGTTCATAACCGCAAGGTCCCCTGCTGCTCTAATCAATCCACCGAGATCTCTAAGCCTGAGAGTTAGCGCGTTTGCTTCATTGTCAATGACCTTTGCTCGCCTGCGTCCCTCCTCTATGATTGCGAGCATAGCCTCCCTGGACGCATGGGGGATTCTACCGTCCATGGCGATCTCCTGTGCAATGAACTGGGCGTACTTTGCACGGTTTTTCGGGGTGTCTGGCATGGTGGTTTTCATAAGTACCTCGTAGCCATCACCCATTATTCTCGAACGCAGTGGTGATAGTATATGGGGTAGATCCTGAATATTGCACGCTGCCACCAGTATAAAATCGCATGGTACATCATCTACGCGAACACTTGCACCTGCACTTTGGGAGTTTCTCCCGGATATGGGGAACTTTTTCTCCTGAAGTGCGGTGAGGATATACCTTTGTAGGTCTCCTAAATGGGTTATTTCATCAACAAAAAGAACGCCCTGGTGTGCCTCGTGCACTGCTCCGGGGACCACTCTTTTGTAAGGAGGTGTCCCAAGCTGAGGATGTCCTCCATACGGATCGTGCCTTACATCACCCAGCAATTCTGTTTCGCTCGCACCTGTGGCCAAAACAAACGGGTTTCTCTTTAACGGTACAATTACTTTATAAGGCTTCTTTTTCTCTATTTCCCTGCGCTTTTCCATCATCTTTTCATCTAAAACCCTTATTTTGTCACCTGCCCTTTCATAAACTATAATTTTATCCTCGCCATTTTCAATTACGGTGGTGGTGACTCTCTGCGGGTATGAAGAAATTCCAAAAGCTGCGCTTATTGAGCCAAATATGTCCCCAAATGGTGCGTTCGCAGGAGGAGTTTTCGGTTGTCCGCATCTTGGGCACACAGTTTCTTCTGGTGAAGAATACGCCCCGCATTTGCTGCATCTGTATCCAAGCTTTTCTGCCACATGTATGGGTGCCTCTTGCGGATCAATGAGTATGCCCTCCGCAGATTTCAGTTCTTCTTCCTCTTTGCGTAGCTCCTCCGCGTTTCTGACTTCTACCAGCGGTCGCTCTGGATTTTGTGGATTATGAACCACCCGTATTTCCTCGGAGGGGCGTGGGAGGTGAAGAGAGATTGCCTGTGCAATCATTGACTTTCCCGTTCCAGGGGGCCCAACAAGCAGCAGGTTGCGATGCTGCATTGCGGCAATCTTTGCTATGTATATCGCTTCATCTTGTCCAATCACTCTCTCCAGAGGGTCCGTGGGAATAACAATGTCTGCAGTTGTCTCTATATCCCTTAAATCGAACCCCTTTCTGGGGTCAATCATTTTTTCACCCTGTCTTTTGTAATTATTTTAATGGATACCGGTTTCTTGGTGACATTTCCAACTTTATATCCGATCACGGTGTTAATTCCCTTTTGATGTGCAACGTCCACTAACCTCTGCGAAATTATGCCTCCGGTTATTACTGTATCTGCGCTCTGCTTGAATTCCTTGAGTTTGTCTATAAATTCGTTCAAGGGTATTCTTGTGAGAACCTTTCCATCTTTAAGTATCGCCGCCTCTTTTTTGTCGTTTAACTCTTTGAACAGACTATCTATGGGATCTACTTTTTCCTCATCCTTTTGCGCCTCGTGCCTTTCCCTCGTTTCGTGAACGGGTTTTTCTTCTTTTTCCCTGTTTTCATTTTTTCTTTCCTCGTTGTTCTCTTCTTGCCTTTCTATTCCTATGTTGTGTGTTGCGAGGTATTGCTCCACTGGCATTTTGTTTCTGAGTGCTTTGGTGAGTTGCTTGTACGTGAGCTCTTCCACTTCGTAGCCTTTCGGCGCGCGGGCGACAAAGTCTATGTCTGCAACCTGCAAAAGCTCCTTCAAAATCAAATCTCCACCGCGATCTCCGTCTAAAAACGCTGTTACTATCTTCTTTTTGCTCAACTCCACTATCGTTTGTGGTACGCTTGTTCCGTTTAGTGCTATTGTGTTCTTTATCCCGTGCTTTAGAAGATTGATAACATCACTTCTCCCCTCAACCACGATTATCGCGTCGCTTTTCTCCACGTTTGGTCCCGCGGGAAGATGCTCTTCTCCGTAACTTGTAATTTCTTCAATCTCGACGCTTTCTCGCACTGCCTTTATGATATCTTCGCTTACATTCTTTCCCTGCTCTAACAAATTTTGCAGCAACTGTTTCGCGCGCTCAACAACACGCTGTCTCTTTGTTGCACGTATGTCTTCGATTCCCAGTACTTCAACATGTGCGCGGCACGGGCCAACTCTATCTATGGTTTCCAGTGCCGCAGCGAGGATTGATGTTTCAACTTGATCAAGGCTGGATGGAATCCTTATCTCGCCCACGGATCTTCCCTTTTCAGAACGTATATCTACTTCAATTCTTCCTATCCTTCCGCTTTTTTGCAAGTCCCTTAAATCAAGATCATCCCCAAGGAGACCTTCAGTTTGCCCAAAAATGGCCCCAACAACATCTGGTCTTTCAACAACACCATCTGTCTCAATTTTGGCAGTTATCAGATACTTTGCTGCGTTTGGATCGTTGTACAACTTATTCACCTCCTAAATCATATCCTGGGAAAAATAGCCATGTCCCCCACTTAAATTAAATCATCCAGCTTCTGAATGATTGTGAATGAGCGTGATGAGCGTGATTTTGTGATATATGTGAGAGCATGACTATTTCTCCCGTGAGCGTTATGGTAGCAACCTTTATAAATTTTATCATCGATACTTGAACGTGAGAGCTTATGTGCTGGTGGGCATTTCCAGGCGATTACCAAACAAGCATCTATTGAAAGTGTGGAATAATAAAAGATTGATTGACATTGTAATTGAGAACCTTAAAAGATTGAATTTAGATGTGATTGTTTATTCAAAGATAATGCTTGATGTGGATGCTCCTGTGATAATGGATAACAATGAGTGGATACTCAAATCAATTGTAAGTATATTGAGGAGAGATAGCGGGGTATTTATATTTGGGGGTGACATGCCTACCGTGAGTGCGGAAGCAGTTGAATTGTTGATTAGCAGGTACAGGGGCAGGACGATTATTCCAAGATGGAGAAAATCCGGTTTTCTTGAGCCTTTGCACGGTATATACTGTGATTCGGTTATACCCTGCCTTGAGGGTGCAAGGAGCATAACTGCAGGTTTGAAAAATTGCCAATCGGTTGATTTTGTGGATGCAGAGTTGTTTCCCGCACAAACGTTTTTCAATGTCAATACCCTAAAAGATATGCTTATGTTAAAGAATATGCAAATCGAATTGTAATTTTGAATATGAATCGTTTAATGTACCAATGTGTGGCAAAAAGCAGTTTTCTTCGTTTTTATCCCCCTTTTCATGTGCACTTGTGGTTTACGAATCCGGTCAACGAGAAAATCTTTAAATCTCATGATTCACTTACAACATGCTTCAAATGATTCAGCGTGTAAGCGAGAGATGGAGTAAAGACGATATCCTAAGATTGTTCGATGGAATTATTGCGGAGTGGTTTTCTTCAAAATACAGTGAACTCACGGAACCCCAGAGATATGGAATTCCTCTCATTCACTCTGGAAAGAACGTTTTAGTTTCATCTCCCACGGGTAGCGGAAAAACTCTAACTGCGTTTATATCAGTAATAAATGAACTATTTCTCAAGGCGAAAAATGGGAGTCTGGAGGACAAGATATACTGTGTTTACATTTCTCCCCTTAAAGCTTTGGCCAATGATATTCACAAGAATCTGGAAGTGCCTCTTACTGAGATTAACGAGCTTGCAAAACGGGAAAAGATGAAAATACCGAAGATACGGGTGGGTGTCCGATCAGGGGATACCTCCCAGAACGAAAGGCAAAAAATGCTTAGAAAACCTCCTCATATATTCATAACAACTCCCGAATCTCTTGCGCTCGCACTAACCGCTCCGAAGTTCCGGGAGAAATTCAAAAGTGTCAAGTATGTGATTGTTGATGAAATCCACGAGATAGCTAACAACAAGAGAGGTGTCATGTTATCTCTTAACATGGAGCGCCTTGCTTACCTTGCGGGGGAGTACCAGCGCATAGGGCTAAGCGCCACCCAGGCACCGCTGGAAGAAATTGCTCGTTTTTTAGGTGGGTATTCTGGCGAGCGGGAGAGAGATGTGTGGATTGTTGAGTCAAGTTCAAGAAAGGAGCTTGACCTCAGGGTTATAACTCCCGCTGATGACCTCACACTTACTCCTTATGAAGTGGCAAGCGAGAAGATGTACGATATGCTGGTGGATATGATTAAAAAGCATCGTACTACTCTTGTATTCACCAACACCCGGAGCGGTGCGGAGCACGTGGCCTACAAGCTTAAGGAAAGGGGCATTGAGAAATTGGAAGCACATCACGGCTCCTTGAGCAAGGAAACGAGATTACGCGTAGAGAGGGATTTAAAAGAAGGAAATTTGCAGTGTGTTATATCCTCAACATCTCTGGAGCTTGGGATAGATATAGGGTATATTGATTTGGTTGTGCAGATTGGCTCTCCAAAAAGTGTTGCCAAGGGATTGCAGAGAATAGGGAGAAGCGGCCATGCATATGGTAAAGTTGCCAAGGGCAGGTTCTTCGTGTTCGAGTTGGATGACCTTGTGGAGTGCACGACCCTGGTAAAATGCGCCTACGATGGAAAAATCGATAGAATACGAATTCCAAAAAATTCTTTAGATGTGCTTGCACAGATGATTGTGGCTCTGAGTCTTGAGAAGAGATGGAATGTGGATGAAGCTTATCGGCTAATAAGAAATTCGTACTGTTACCGCGATTTGCCCATGGAGAAGTTTGAAGAGGTGTTGCACTACCTTGGCGGGCATGTTCTGGGGGACGAGCTTTATTCAAAAATATGGTATGACCCGGAAGAGCGCAAGTTCGGGCGCAAGAGAAGTTCCCGGATGATATTTTTCATGAATTTGGGTACTATTCCAGATGAAGCAGATTACACTGTGGTTGATGTTGAGGGTAAAAGACTTGGTGATTTGAGCGAGAAATTTGTGGAAAAGCTTCAGAAGGGAGATGTATTCGTTTTAGGTGCAAGAAGTTACGAGGTAATGAAGATCTCCTCTTCTAAGGTCATAGTCAGAGATGCCACTGGAAAGAGACCCACCGTGCCATCATGGGCAGGGGAGATGCTGCCCCGCTCCTTTGATTTAAGCTTGGAAGTAGGTAGGTTCAGAGAGTTTGTGAAAAACAGTATAGAAAATAGGGGCGAAGAAGGTACTATCGAAATTCTAATGCAGGATTATTTTCTGGATCGAAAGGGTGCAAGGAGTATAGTGTCTTATGTTAAAGAGCAGATGCACTACGATGTGCCCACGCACAGAAACGTCCTTCTTGAAGGGTATGTGGATAATTCCAAGAGATACAGCATAATATTCCATTTTCCGTTCGGGAGAAGGGTCAATGATGCACTCTCTAGGGCTTACGCCTACAAGCTCACGGAAATTTACGGAGTCAACGTGGGAATAAGTATAACGGACGATGCCTTCATGCTAACCAGTAAAAAGAAAATTCCAATTGAGGGAATTATAAGTTTGCTAACCCCCGATGAGTTTGAATCCGTTTTAAAAGATGCCATTTTCAATACCGAGCTTTTTAAGCAGAGATTCAGGCACGTGGCCACGCGCTCGTTCATGGTTCTTAGAAGGTACAAGGGTAGGAACATCTCCGTGGCAAGGCAGCAGCTCAGAAGCGATAAAATTTTGAAGATTTTACGAGATATCCCTAATTTTCCGGTCATGGAAGAGACGTTTAACGAGATTTTGAATATTGCAATGGATATGCCAAACGCCAAAAAGGTTTTGAAGAATATAGAGACCGGGAAGATAAGCGTAAGAATATTTGATTATTCAAATACTCCAAGCATATTTGCGCACAGCATAATTTTAGTGGGCATATCTGACATTGTTTTGATGGAAGACCGCAGTGCGCTTTTGAAGGAGCTTCATATGAGACTTTTGGAGAAAATAATCCCGTCTTCTGAGATAGAAGAGATGCTATCAGAATCAGATGTGAGGGAATATTTCCAAAATAAAATCCGTATTAATGGAAAAGATGACTTGATTAATTTCATATCCCGTGCACCGGGTGTGGACGTTCTTCACCGTCGTGGGATAAATGTTTTTGATTACTCAGATGTACCTGAGGAAGAGTTGAGGAAGTACATTTCCGAGCTAATTGAAAATGGAGATATTGTATCTGTTTATGCCCATAGATTGCTTTGGACCACTCAGTCGCTATATCCTGTTTTTTCCACCATTTACGCAAGAGATTGTTCCGAAATTTTGGAGTGGGAAGGGGACAGAACTGAGGAAGAAATAGCAAAAGATAATGATATTAAGAAAAAGGAAGCTGTGGAACTGCTAAAATGTATGGAGAAGGCTTACCTTGCTGGGAGAAAAATAATAAACGGAAAAACTCTCTGGTATCGGCGCGATAGGGTGTTCATCAATAGAGAATACGCGATTGAAATATTGATAAGAAACCTGCTTTATTTCAGGGCGCCCCTTACCTTTGAAGAAATAATATATTCCATACACGTGGACGAAGATTCTGTAAGAAAAATCCTGAAATATATGGTGGATGAGGGTGTAGTGATTAAAAGCACGTTTTTACCCGGTTACGGGGAGCAGTACATGCTCAAAGATGATTACCTTGCCCTGAAGAAAAATCAAGGGGTTAGTGAAAAAGAGCTCCAGGAATACCGCGCATCTAAGATACTGAGAAGCATGGGCTGTGAAGAGTATTTTAGAAAATTCATTGTGGTGTTTAATTTGGATTCTCTGAAAATCAGGGGCTGCTATGACGAGTTTTTGAAGCTTGTGAAAGATGGCCACGTAGTTTATGGTCGTTTTCTTGGTAACAGGCCGGGGTACACTTTAAAAGATTATGTTCCTTTAATCGCCGGAGCGTACCGAAGAGAGGAATTGAGCGAGGCCGATAAGAGAATTTTGGCCCTGGTTAAAGCTTTGGGCAAAAAAGCCACGCCGGCCATGGTTGCGAAGATGAGCAATTTTACCCAGAGAAAAGTTAAAAAGTGTTTGAGAAAATTGGAGGAAAACATTTATATTTGCAGGAACGTGACGGGTGTTGGTTCTGAGGAGGAATTTCCATATTATGTGGTTTCTGGGGCAAAGGGCAGCAAGGATGAGTTAATAAAGAGAGTGGTAGATGGCTACGGGCCGTTATCCAAGAGCCAGATAGAATGGTTTACCGGCCTGGAGTTTCAAAGTCCTAATGATTTTCGTGTAACCACTGTAGAGGGAACACCGTATTATCATTTTGAGGAAAAATTGAGTGGGAATCTGGATGGAGATTTCGTGATACCTCGTGAGGACCCTTACGCGTATCCCATTTTGAACAAAATATACGGTATTTTTTCGGAGGTACGTTCTCACATTTTAGTATCCGGTGGAGAAATAAAAGCTACAGGATGTCTGGAAAATCGCTGTGACCATGTCTATGTTGTGGACGTGGAAGGAGACTTGGATACTTTTCACAGTGCTCTGAAAAGCAGTTATATGGTAGTATCCTCGGTGAAAACCGTGTGCAAAGGATATAAGAAAATAGGCAATTACTACGTTTACGGCAATGTTAGTGACAGGATATACCCTCCTTCTAAAGTAATATCTTACCTGCTATGGAAAAACAGGGTTGTGCCAGGCAGAAAATTAAAGACGCCTGTGGACGTTGCCCAATTTTTAGGTGTTATTCACAGTGATTTTGAGCTTATAAGAGCTTATAGGAAAATAGATATATCCAAATACTACAAATCGGAACTGGTTTACGAGATGGCCGATATTCTGGGGAATAGGGGGTACGGAACCCTTGATACTGCTTCGTTGTTCCAGACCATAAAATCCGTGGTAATGGAGCATAATATGAAAGTGATTTACGAAATAATGCGCAAGAAGAGAAAGGCGACGCTCTCTGAGATTTTATTGGAATCGCCCCTGGGAACTGAAAGAACGGAGAGTGCCCTTGCTGCGCTTTATTCCGGAAATTATGTGGTGAAGTATCCCTATGGATACGTTTTTGTGGAACGCAAATACTCTCGGGAGTTTGCAATAAAAAAGCTGTTTGAGAAATTAGAAGATATGTTTGGATTCATAACAATTAATGCTCTGATTGAGTTTTTTGGGGGCTATGCAGGCTGTCATGAACTTCTTGATTTGATGAAAAACAGTGAGATGAATGCTGGAATGTATCTCAACGACGGCCAAATATATTACGCATTTGAGGAAGAGCTGGAAGATACGCCAGAATATGATTTGCCAGTAGTTCTTGCACCCAAGGACCCACTTGCCGTTCTTCTTAGAAATATATTTCCGCAGCCCTTTGAAGGCTATGTGATTGTGAAGGGAAGTATTCTTGGCTCCGTCAAAGCAACAGGAAAAAGAAAAATCAAAATAGCCAAGAGCACATCTGAAGAAGTGGAAGAGATTTTCAGGGAGTACATTGGGCCACTTATTCGCTGAGAGATTCTATTATTTGCACGCTTCTGCTGGCACCTATCCTGTTTGCACCAGCTTTAATCATTTCTATAGCTTCTTTTGCGGTGTGTATTCCTCCAGCGGCCTTTACACCCATGCCATAACCTACGAACTCGCGCATGAGCTTCACGTCTTCCACCTTGGCGCCAGCAGGACCAAATCCGGTGGATGTTTTCACAAAATCTGCTCTTGCGTTCTTTGCTATTTCGCACGCTTTGATCTTTTCTTCATCCGTGAGATAGCAGGTTTCTATTATTACCTTGACAATGGCTCCGAACCCGTGGGCAGCTTCCACAATTTCCCACAGCTCCTCTTCAACGTGTTTGTAATTCCCATCTTTAAACGCACCTATGTTCATAACCACGTCAATCTCCGATGCGCCGTCCTCTATTGCCATTATCGTCTCCTGTACCTTTGTCTCCGTGAATGTTGATCCAAGAGGAAAGCCCACCACGGAAGCAACTTTTATGTCTGTATCTTTTAAAAATTCAGCTGCATCTCTAACTCTATATGGGGCTACACAAACCGCGTAAAATTCGTATTTTTTAGCCTCTTCACAAAGTTTCTTTATATCATCACGGGACGCGAAAGCGTTGAGGTTGGTGTGGTCAATATACCTGGCTAATTCATGTCTGTTCATAATCCGGAGATGGAATTATCCCATTTTATTTTTACCGTGGTTCTATGCTTCGCAGAAATTCAGACGTGTGTGTTAATGAAGAATTTAAACAATAAGTTGTAACATTGCGGGCAATTTTGAAATCATAAGAGTGTATCTGGGAAAGCATGATCCACAGGGTGTACAGGTACACCGTGGTAGAATTTGAGTCTTTAACTTCAACGCAGGATATGGCTAAAAATATAAGAAGAGTTGATACAGTGATTGTTGCAAAAGAGCAAAAAAATGGACGGGGCAGACATGGCAGGACATGGGAATCCCCTTATGGTGGCCTCTGGTTCACAGTTATATTGAATAATACCTGTGTGCTGATGACCCTTGCGGCAGGCGTGGCCGTGGTAAAGGCGCTTGAAAGAATGGGAGTTAGAGCAGGTATTAAATGGCCAAACGATATAATTTACGGTGGAAAGAAACTTGGAGGTATAATTGCTGAAAGTTCAGGGGGATTGGTTTATTTGGGAATTGGCATCAACTTGAACAACGAGATACCCGATGGGCTGCGGGATATTGCGGTATCAATAAAAGATGAAAACATAGAGCCCGGGGAGCTACTTGCACACATCTTGAATGAGTTAGACTCTCTTCTTACTAATTGCCCCAATACAAAAATCAAAATCTTGAAACAGTGGAAAAAATATCAGGTAGTTTTGGGCAGGAATGTCTGTATTGGCGATAATGAATTAATTTGCGGGGTTGCGAGGGATATTGACACGGATGGTGCTTTGATAGTTAAGGTTGAAGGTGGCGATTTAAAGAAATTCTATGCCGGGGATGTGCATATCATTCAAATGGTGGATTGAGTTCCTCAGTGCTTCTAAACAGGTTTCTCGTGTCTATTCTCTTTTCCAGCAACCTTTCTGCTACCTTTCTTGCTTCCTTAACATTTCCAGAATCTAACAGATTCTTTATGTAAAGTAAACAGTAATCCTTGGAAACGTTGTACTTGCAAAGGGTTCGATAATCTCCAGTTTCAAGAGCTTTTTTCACGGAAATATCTACCTTATCGTATCCGTGCTTTCTGCGATGTCTACTCCACAGTAATAGAAGAGATGGCAATACCAAAATTGACGAGACAAATGAGAAAAATATTGAAAACGAGAGAATTAACGCAAAGTTGCTCAAGGGGGGTATGGATGATAGAGATAATATGCCTATGGATGCAATTGTGGTTGACGACGCACCCAGCATTCCACGTCCCAAATTACCGGTTGCTTTCAGTATTGCAGTTGTTATGTCGTGGTATCTTCTTGTTTCCTCAACAAATCTATGTGTTATGTGAATTCCGTAATCTACCCCCAAACCAACGCATAACGACGCGATGGTGTTTGTCATTATATTCAAAGATATGCCTAAGAAAAACATTAGGAGCCAGTTCCAGGTAACTACCAGTATTATTGGTAGTGCTGCTATTATGCCAAGTGTCACGCTTCTTTTGGTTATGAAAAACAGAATTACGAGCATAACTATAGCTGCGATAACCGAAAGGGTTAAAGACCGAAACTGGTTTCTATTAATTTCGTCTATTGACGCTTTTCCCACTATGGAATCTCCTGCAATTTCCACCTTTCCGTACTTTTGAAGTGGTTTTGCATCATCTTTCAGCTCGGATACCAAGAGATTAACCAATTTCAAATCATGGGAGTTGGTGCGTATTATGAATATTGCTTTGTTACCTCTTATAACACGAGAGATTTCCGGCTGTAACATTGAATAGAGCTTGGTTATGTTTTTATCCGGTATCCCGTCGCCGTTTGTATCGCTTTCCTTGAAGAGTTTTACGAAGGTGGAGTTGTAGTAATACTCTCCTCTGCGTGCGTCTCCGTGCATTTTCATTATGCTCCAAGGTGATATTACGGGATATTGATGAACTACAGTTTTATCATTGGCTATGTTCTCCTGCACCTCAGCCATCGCTTTCAGTACCTGCGGTGATGAAAGATTCCCCTGAAAATATATGTAAGATATCTCAACGCTGGCATTGAAATGATTCTCATAGTAGTTGTAATATTTGACTATATCCGAGTTTTTAGGGGCGAGGTCCCTTATGCTAAATTCCGTGCTTATGTGCTGGAACGCTATTATTCCTGCAGAGGATACGATCATCGCGATGACGATGATGACGTATGGGTTCTTTAATGCTATTTTTGCACCAACCTGTGTTGCCCTTAATGTTACATCTTTTCTTTTTCCTCTGCTATCTATAATATGATTCATTGCAGGAAGATATGTGTTCATTGCAATGAACGAGAAAATCAATCCTGCTGCTGCTAAAAATCCAAATCTCTGTATGTCTGTCATGCTGGATATGGTATTTGATAGAAACCCCGTTATGGAGGTCAGCGTGGTGAGTATGAGTGCTCCACCAACGGAGGAGACCGTTATAATTGTGGCTCTTTTTCTGCTCCTGTGTTCTCTCTCCTCCATGTATCTAAGTGTAACGTATATTCCATCATCAACACCTATGCCAATCATCATTATCGGTACCGCTAATGTTATCGGGTCCATGTCCCATCCAAGCGCGGCGGAAAATCCTACGAGCCATAACAGGGCAATAAGCACAGCTGAGAGAGTTAAAATCACGTTTTTCCATGAGCGATACGTGATGTAAAGCAGAGACACTAATAAAATCAGGGATAATGGAAGAAATGTTTCTATATCGTGTGTGGCAGTCACTTCTATCTGTTTGATAAGAACATCAGAAGACAGCGTGTGGAACTCTAACGGGCTTCTGTAATTTTTTACTATGTGGTATATTTTCATCTCTTTTGAGGAATTCCAGAAATTTATTATTATGAGCGCGGAGAGTCTGTCCCTTGAAAGTAACGTGTTCTCGTACATTTTTCTAATCCCAAAAAAATCTTCAATCATTCTGAGCGAATAAACCTCATTTTCTGTTTTTCCTATCTTTTTCAATCCGACACTTGCATTTGATTCCATGCTTTCAAGCAGGTATGTGAGATTGGTGGCATTTTCTCCTCCCAACCTTGCATACTTTTCTTTAAGGTAATTTAAATCATTTATTATTATAGTTATATTTCTTGAAGTTTTGTTCAATGAGCTGGTGTAATTTCTAATTAATGTTTCTACGCTATCATTTTTAAAGGTTTTTATTCTTTGAAGATAATTGTTATAATCGTCCCGAGTAATGTTATTCAAATCGCTAATCATTTCCATGCGTGTGTAATTTTTATGAAATGTTATATTATATGGATTACTGTACGATAAATTAACCGGTTCGAGGCTCATGTAATCCCAGAGCATGGTGGTAAAATTCCCACTGTATTTTGAGTATATCCATCTCCTGTATGACTGCAGGGCCTGAAGCATGGGGGAGACGTTAAATTTTTCAGTTTTTACACCGGTGCCATTGCTGGAATCTTTAGTGAGGTTAAATCTTAGCATGTTCCATGCGTACTGTTTTACCTTTGGACTTTCTTTTCCAACGAGTATGCTTTTCAGATTGTTAAAAATATCAAGTACTTTATTAAATATTTCATATTCCCCATAAAAAATGGCTATTTTGTAAACAGTACTTGTCATGTGCTCCTCAGAGAGGTTCAGGAGCAGTGTGGAATTGTTGTAGCTGTTGGAGTTGTAAAAAGCATCTTGAATTGTGGAGTTCAGTAATGGTAGCGTGTTTGTGTCAAGGTCAATTGAGTAATTGTAATAATGAATCATTAGCTCAGCGGAGTTCAGCACGTTTCTACTCCACCACATAACTGTAGATTTAGCAATGTCCGAATTTTCGTATTTGTGAAGCACCTCCAGGTAATCACTCAAGTAATTTCTAAGGGTTCCGTATTCTCTATCCCGCATTTTTCCAGTGCTGTTGATTATTTTAGTAATATTTCCTCCCCTTGTGAAGTTGATTATTTGGATTCTGTAATCGCTCCAGTTTTTTAGGGATTCCCTGTACATTCTCGTGCTATTAATCATGATGTCCCTGGAAGCGTTGTATATACCTACCGCCAGCTTGTTCTGTCCGGAATAAAGGAGGGTTCTTGCCAGGGAGAATGATAAGTTGTATCCATACCATTCAAGATATGTTGCGTTGTAGTGTTCCATACCTATTTTGTCGCGGGTAATATTGTACCCTACATTATCAATGCTTTGATTCAGGTAGGTGAGGTTATACCTTTCAGGAAAGCTCATGCCACCTTTTACCCCGCTTCCTCCTGCATCGTATGCTGATATATTCTGATAAATTTCCAGTTCATCGATGAGAATGTTGGTGGAGTTGTACAGTGTGTCTCTGTACTTTGAATCTTTTAGTATTTGTGCATACGATTCATTGTTTCCCGGAGCCAGTGATGAAGAATTGCTTGTGTATGCGGGAAGTAGAATAAATACCTTGTATGAGTCATTTTTAGCAAGGGGATCTCCGTGACTGGCCACGTACTCGTAGTTGCTAACTGCACTCTTCATCTTGTCCAGGTCTGAAAATACCCTGCTATCAATTCTAATGTTTATGTTCCTCGGTAGTTTGTCAATTAATTTTAAAAGGTGAACCCCAGTTGCAATATAATCCGCCACGGAATTTATGGAGGTTACATTCACATTTTCGTCTATTTGATTTTCCAGTTCAAGCATGCTAATTACATTGTTTTTCTCTATTGCCGTACTGTTATGGCTTATGCAAACTACAAGAACATTGTCCTCCTCGCTCCCGAACGTTCTTATTATATTTTCATAGTTTTTGTAAGCGTCATTTTTAAGCTCAAATCTTCCAGTGTTTACGCCAATTCTCGCTTGAGATGCATAGTACCCGGAAATAAGAATGGATAGAACGACTAATATTATTATGCCTTTGGGATGCTCAGCTATAAACTCTCCAAACACAGGGAAAGTATCTGTATGATGTTATTAACGTTTTCTCCACACATGTGATACCTTTATATGTATGCAGAAGAGTTATTTGAGAGAGAGCGGTGAGGGGAAGTTGCAACCCACAGGAAAATAAAATTGTGAAGATTAATGGGAATGCACAGTAGTAAATTAGACATGTACAGATTAAACATGTACAGTATAGCAAAAATATTGCTCAAAATGCTAAAGAGAACAAAGATTCTCATCTCTCTGGAGCAATTGTTAAGGAAAAGCCCTCTCGAAACATATCTTTTTCTATGTTTTAAAAGAATTAAACCCAACTGCAGGGGGAAAGTTTTAAATGAGGGAATCTCTTTTCACGTATGTTTGAAGAGAAATTGAAGAATGCAAAAACAGGATTGACATTTGACGATGTCCTTCTCATACCAGCGCGTACGCCAGTGGAGCCAAAGGAGGTTGTTGTTGAAAGCAAGGTTACCAAAAATATATCTCTTAAGGTTCCTATTTTGTCATCGCCCATGGATACGGTTACCGAAGCGGAGATGGCCATTGCCATGGCAGAATTTGGGGCGCTTGGCATTATTCACAGGAACATGAGTGTAGAGCAGCAGGTTGAAATGGTGCGGCGCGTGAAAAGAGAAGAGAGCCTGATTATACGCGATTTACATACCATTTCCCCTGATATTACTGTGGAAGAAGCGGAGCTAATTATGCAGGAGAATAATATAGCTGGATTGCCCGTGGTGGAAAACGGGAAGTTAGTGGGTATTTTGACAAACAGGGACATACGTTTTTACAGGGGTAAAAAGATAAGCGTTTCCGAGTTGATGACCCGTGATGTTATTACTGCGGACGAGAAAACAACCATGGATGAAGCCATAAGGGTTATGCACGAGCATCGCATTGAAAAACTACCAATTGTGAAAAACGGAAAAATTGTTGGTTTAATAACTGCAAAGGACATTCTCAAGAGAGAGCGTTTTCCTGATGCCTCTCGCGACAATGATGGGCGGTTGTTAGTTGGTGCAGCCGTCGGACCTTTCGACATAGACAGGGCAAAGCTTTTGGAAGAAGCTGAGGTAGATGTTATAGTTGTAGATACTGCCCATGCTCATAATGAGAAGGTTATGAAAAGCATAAAGAAAATGAGAAACGCTCTGGGTGTAGATATAATTGCAGGTAACATCGCCACTAGGGAGGCGGCTGAAGATTTGATATCTTTAGATGTGGACGGATTAAGGGTTGGCATAGGTCCAGGTTCCATATGCACCACGCGTGTGGTGGCAGGTATAGGCGTTCCTCAAATCACCGCAATAGCGGAAACTTCCGAGGTGGCTCAGGAGCACGGAGTTCCTGTTATTGCAGACGGGGGTATTCGTTACTCTGGTGATATTGTAAAGGCAATAGCCGCCGGTGCAAGCGCGGTTATGCTCGGCTCGCTCCTTGCAGGAACAGAAGAATCTCCAGGTCGGGAAATAATAATCTCTGGCCGAAAGTTCAAGGTGTATCGCGGTATGGGCTCCTTGGGAGTTTTGCAGCAGGGGATATCCGATAGATACGGTAAAATAGGTAAGGGTAAGGCCGTTCCGGAGGGTGTCGAGGCCGCTGTACCATACAAGGGAAAGGTGAGTGAAGTTCTGTCCCAGTTAGTTGGGGGAATGAGATCAGGTATGGGTTACGTTGGTGCAAGAACTGTAAATGAGCTCAGGGAGAAAGGGAAATTTATTAGAATTACTCAGGCTGGGTTAAGGGAAAGTCACCCGCATGATGTGAATATCATAGCAGAAGCGCCAAACTATCCGATGAGCTAAAATGGTCGTGCTGCCAAATTATTCGAAGAGCATATACAACGTGCCCCACACTGTTCTAAAAGCTTTGGGGATTCAGGATAATCAGGCAATTGCGGGTCACGGAGATTTACGAGCTGAAAAGCTCATACTTTTTTTGATTGATGCAATGGGCATGAACGTTGTGGGGGACTTTCTAGGGGATGGACTTGAATGCACGGATTCTATAACGTCTATTTTTCCAAGCACAACCTCCGCGGTTTTGCTCACTGTTTTCACCGGTTTGAGTCCCAGGGAGCACGGTATATTGGAGTGGTACATGTTTTACGAAGAGTACGGTGACATAGTGAAAAGCATACTTTTCTCCCCTGGCGATTCTGATTCCGTGGACTCGTTGATCATGGCAGGTTGCGATCCATCAACCTTGTATGGTCTTCCAACTATATTTGAAAAATTGAAATCCCGTGGTTTAAAATCAAGTGTTTATCTACCTAATGATTATGTTACCTCTCTTTTTACCCGGCACATGACCTCTGGTGCTCGTGTTGTTGGCTATGATTCGTTTGATGATGCTCTTAAGTACCTTAGAAAAGATGAAAGTGATTATGTGTATTTTTACACTGATGTGGTGGATATTGCGCAGCATAAATATGGGACAAAGAATGAGAGTGTTGGTGTTGAGATAAGAAGGGTGTCCAAATTCGTCAGGGAAGCAGTGAGCTCTGGAGTGCCACGCACCGCGATAATAACCGCTGACCATGGTCAAGTTGATGTTCTATACCGAAAAATATTGGATTTTCCCGGTGCAAGAGTGGGTGGCTCTCCCCGTGATGTTTTTGTATATGGTGATTACCAAGGGGATTTTGAATACATGACCAGGAATAAATTTAAAGAGCTACTTGGCCCGGGGAAGGAGCATAAATACCTGAATGTTCGTGCACCCGATTACGTGATTTTGCCCGGCGAAAATGAGGGGGTGTGGTATCAAAGTTTTGATATAAAGGGTATGCACGGTGGTATTTCTGAAGAGGAGATGATTATTCCTCTGATTATAATCGAGAGATAGAAAATATAAATTACATAGTGTGCATTCACAATTATGTTCACGAATGATATCCTGTCCGGCATGGTTCTTATCATAGCTGTTGTTCTGATGACCGTTTCTTTTCTTGCGTATAACCGTTACCGTTTGAAGGCCATGCTCTTCAACTTTGTGGCATTTTTTATGTTTTTCTTAAATGCACTTATTTACTCACTGAATTCTCTACTATCGTTGAATTTAGATGTTGTATTTTATTTTCTGCTATTTGACCTGATAATTCTCGTCACGCTCTATTTAGGTATAGCAGTAAAAGGGTGAACCCATGCCGGAGCTAAGCACTCGGAGAAGGATATACGAGGAAATTGTAAAAAGTCCCGGGTTGCATTTTAGAGAGCTCCAGAAAAGATTGAACATGCCTACAGGTATGCTGGAATATCACATAGATGTGCTTTTGCGAGAGGAAGTTATAGTTGCGAAGAAAGACGGCCGCTACCGGCGTTTTTTTCCAAATACAGAGATGACTCGGAGTGAGAGGAAAATAATGTCTGCTTTGAGGAGCAGGGTTAGAAGAAGAATAGTGATATATTTGATTGAAAACGGAAAAAGTAGAGCATCTGATATAGCTAATGATATGGGAATGCAGGCATCCTCTCTGTCTTATCACCTCTCAAAGCTTGTTAAGGACGGTATACTTGAGAAGGATGTGATGGGCAGGGAAAACTATTATTATGTTATAAATGAGAAAGAGGTGGCAAAGGTAATTGTAAGGTACCGTGAGTCTTTTTTAGATTCTCTTGTGGATAATTTTGTGGGGTGGTACTTAACTGATTCCAAGAAGCTCGAATAAATCTACAATTTTCTCTCCGTTTATTAATTTCCTGTTTTCTCGCTTTTCTGCTTTTAAAAGCAAGAATCTGTTTTTCTGTTTGAGCGGTATGATGAAGTATTCCTCGTAATCTTTGCCGTTGTACAGCACGATTTTTATCTTGTTCTCTTCTCTTTTACCTGTTTCACTGTCTAGATATTCGTATCTGACGAAGGTGCCAAAATCCACCAGAGAACGAACTTCTATTTTCCCTTTTTTAGATTTGGTTAAAACTTCTTCTGGATAATTCATATTTGGTAATGTCATAATGAATATATTTTTATTTGCAAAATGACTTTATATTAGTTTATCCATCTCCTATCATGGAAATTCCCGCGGAGGAGCTTAATGTGGCTATTAACGAGGCAAGAAAAGAGAGGTTGTTAAAAATTTTCAAGTTGTCAGAAAAGATGTTAGATGAGAGTTATGTAAAATGCATGTCTCAAGAAGTGCATTTTTTCTCACCTTGCCTCTGGAAAGGAATATTCGGAAAGCATGGAATTTTACGGGTTTTAATAATTTTCGTAGTATTAGCTATCATGGGGTTAACAACATCTTTTGTTTTTGAATTTATGAACTCTAATGAGGTGTGGAATAACATTCCTCTATCCTTCCTGACGTTGTCTTTTATTTATTCTTTTTTTGTAGCTGTAGCGGTTGGTATAGGATCGGCGATTCCCCTTAAAAAAATTAGTGGGGTGATTAAAAACTATTACAAGTTTTTCTCATTTTCATTCATGTATTTGCTTGGTGCACTGCTTATTTGGTTTTATCTTGTACCCGTGTTGTCGGTTCGTGTTATAGAATCCTACGGTGCCTATTGTTTATCCATGCCTGATTTTCTTTACCACTTGCCCAACGGTGCTGGTTTCACTTCTATCTTGTTAATTATTCTATTCTTCTGGATCGCATATCGCTTTTTTTATTCTCCTGCATTTGTCTCTTTGTTGAACATGGGAGTTTTAGACCAGCTGGTTTACTCATTCCAACTCACCAAGAGATGCGGTGAATGTTTTACTGTATTCGTAGAGTTCTTGGTATTGTTCCTGTTCTCTCTTTACATCTTGTATATCTCATTTTCGCCGGAAAATCCGTGGTCATCTTCTTTATCCATATTATTTGGCGCCTTTCTCTTGTCAATAGCGTTTTCAGCGGGCTTTTCTTTGCTTACTCTTTCTGCAGTTAAAGAATTAAAAAATTGGAAAAATCAGTGAAGAGACGAAACCACCTTCTCCAAGATTTTTTCATGCCCTTCTTTTACCTGTTTGAGCAGTGCTTCTGCTTCTTCCATCGTCTTTTTCGTGTAGTCCTCATCGCTCAATCCGGAGAGGTTTATTAAGACGTTGAGGTACGCGCCGTAGGCTGCTGTGTAAGCGCTCAATGCTGCCACGCCCGCGTCGCTTATCGCGTTTTTATTCCCTTTCTCTGCCAAAATTTCCACTAAATTCACTATTTCTGGTGTGAGCCTGAGCGTCGAGAGAGGTACTTCTATAGCGCTCTTTGTTGCCCTTTCAATTTCTAACTCTCTCAATCTTCTCTCTTCCTCGGTTTTCTTTGGAAGCTTGAACGCTGCCATGAACTTGTCAAAGGCCTCAGTGTCTTCGTCTATTAGCTTCAAAAATTCGTATTTTAGCTCCTGAGCTTTCAAACCTACTTTCAGCATGTCATCCCAAGAGTCCCTGTACTTTTTCTTGCCGTATGTTAAATTTGCCACCATGGAAGATAGGGCGGCTCCCAGTGCACCAACTAAAGCAGATACGCTTCCACCGCCGGGTGCTGGTGAATCGCGTGAAAGTTCATCTACAAATTCGCGTATTGTCATGTCCACAAGTTTATTTTGAGTTTCCATTTTTTCGATTTTGTACTCTATTATTTTTTCATCAGGGTCAAATTTCGCTACTTCGTTAAGTCCCAGGGAAAGAATTGCCTCGTGCACTATGTCCTTCTCGGGAACTGCCGTGCTCTTGCCCTGCTTCTCCAAAAAGTGCTTGCCCACGTCCAACATCGCTTCTAAAGGAATTAATCCTACAATCTCGCTTCCGGTAACCCTCAATCCTATTTTGTTTGCTTCTTCCTCTGCAGTTTCAAACACTTTCCACAGTGGAGTCTTGTGAAAATTGGTGAGGTTTATTGAAATCTGTGCTCTCTGATACTCATCAATGTACCATCCAATAGCCTTTACATATTTCAATTTTCCCGGAATCTGCTGCTTGGTGCCGTCGGGCATTTTCTTCTTGTAGCCCCTCTCTCTGATTATTTTTGCCACCTTGTTAGCCAGCTTTTTGTCGGTGGTGTTCAAATTGATGTTGTATGCTATGAGGAAATCTCTCGCACCAATCACCGTGGCTCCTGTCTTCGCCACCTGCTCGTTCCATTCTGCTGGCCCGAAGTCTGGCTTCCACTTCTCGTCTTTCAATTTCTCCGGCAAAGCTTCATATTCTCCCTCGCGAATATCCGCAAGGTTGCGGCGGTAATCCTCTTTGGTGGCGTATTCGTACAGGTAAACGGGAATTCCTAACTCTTCTCCCACTCTCTTACCTAATTCTTCTGCAAGGCGAACGCAATCTTCCATGGTAACTCCTTTAACGGGAACGAATGGAACAACATCCGTAGCTCCTATACGGGGGTGCGCTCCCCTGTGCTCCCTCATATCTATCAATTCGGCAGCTTTTTTAATGGCCTTAAACGCCGCTTCTACTACGCCCTCTGGGGTGCCCACAAAAGTTATTACTGTCCTGTTAGTTGCCTCGCCTGGGTCAATGTCCAAAAGATAAACATCCTTTGTTTCCTTAACCGCATTGGCAATCTCCTGGATGGTTTTCATATTTCTGCCTTCGCTAAAGTTAGGAACGCACTCGACAATCTTCTCCATGTTATCACCTTACCCTGCATGGCAAAATCAGTAATTAACCGTTCCCACTCTTCGCCTGTTTATTTTTGCTTATTTTTTATTCTCTTGTGTATTTGTATTTCCGCAGCGATGTTCTCCACATCGCTTATGTGCAATTCCACCACGAATTTTCTCCACAGGGGATCATCTCTGAATTTATTTATGCACGCCATCTCGGCAAGGTAATGCGCTTCATCAATGTCGTATCCCATCGCCCTGAACTTAATCTCGGTGAATTCGTGGAATAGAATGTATTTTTCGTACTTTCTCCATTTCTCTGAGATCCAAATCTCGTTGGTGGGATTTTCAGCTTTATTCCTGCGGGATTTGTGATTCTCTTTCCATCGTAAATTACGTTGTATGTGGCATTGTAATCTTTCATCACCGCGTGTGGTTTGTAAACGACCCTGTATCCCCGTTCTTTTATCTCTTTTCTTATATCTTCAATCATAATTTGATAATCTCGTAATATTACTTGAAAAATTCCTTTTATATGCAAACTGTTTTTAAAGAAATTGCCTTTTCACCTGCCTGAATTATGGGTTAAAGCATGGTTTGAAGGAAAATCTTTATATTTTTAGTTGTTTTAATCCTTTACGTAGAGGTGATTTTATGAAGTCGCTGGTAAAAGAGGTGCTATCACAGGCAGCCGTGCCACAGGAGGCTCCAAGAGAGGTAGGTATTTCATCTGATGATGATCAGGAACTGCTGGACCTCTTGAAAAAATTAAAAACAAACATAAAGGTTGTTGGGTGTGGGGGTGCAGGTAGCAATACGATAAACAGGATGATGGAAGAGGGTATTAACGATGTGGAGCTCATTGCCGCTAATACTGATGCTCAACACTTGCTAATAATTCACGCTAATAGAAAAGTTTTGCTGGGGAAGAGAATAACCCGCGGTCTCGGGGCAGGTGCTTTACCTCAGGTAGGTGAGGAAGCGGCAAGGGAAGTTGAAGACAGGATAAGAGAATTGCTTCAAGGCACTGATATGGTGTTTATTACCTGTGGTCTTGGGGGTGGAACTGGAACGGGCAGCTCGCACGTAGTTGCTCAAATAGCAAAGGAACTGGGAGCATTAACAATCGCCGTTTGCACGTTGCCATTCAAAGCAGAGGGAATAATGCGCTGGGAAAACGCCATGTGGGGTCTGGACAAGCTCAAGGAAGTGGTAGATACGGTTATAACCATTCCAAACGACAGGCTCCTTGACCTCGTGCCGAGATTACCACTTAACATGGCTTTCAAGGTTGCTGATGAACTCTTGATGCGCTCCATAAAGGGTATAGCAGAGATGATTACCAAGCCTGGGCTGGTAAATCTTGACTTTAACGATTTGAAGACCATAATGAAAGGTGGCGGAGTTGCCATGATTGGCATGGGTGAAAGCGATTCAGAGAACCGCGCTGAGGATGCTATAAAAGAGGCTCTGAATTCTCCTTTGATTGAAGCGGATATTAGCGAAGCCTCTGGAGCATTGATAGATGTGGTTGGCGGGGAGAATATGACGGTGAAGGAAGCGGAAAGCGTTGCAGAGTACGTTCAATCCCAGATAAGCGATGGCGCCCGCATGATATGGGGTGCGTCCGTGGATCCTACGCTGGGCAATGCCATTCGCGTAATGGTGGTAATAACAGGTGTAAAATCTCCGTACATCCATGGACGTGAGACCTTCAAGTCAAAGGATATTGATGTGATAAGGTGAGCAAATGGGAGTCATCGACAAAAGCGAGGAAATTCAGCG
>WAOD01000013.1 GCA_015521465.1 DHVE2 group archaeon | reverse complement strand
ATATGTAATAAGGTTAGATAGATTAAAAGGTGTGGACTTAGAAGAGTGGATTGAAGAAAAAACGAACATCATTGGTTAGTCATAATCCACTCCCACAGTGGAACAACTGAGATTTTTGAGTTGTTCACCACGAGGTCATCGCGTTGATCCCATGTTATGATTTTTAGTTTTTTGCAGGAGGTGGCTTCGCTGAAACTTATGAGAGGCTTTACTTCCCTGCTTCTGTTTTCATCGTTGAGCTTAAATGTTACCTGTATCCCCTCAACGGGTTTATCGTTTTTAACAACTACAAAATCTACCTCGCCTCCATTTTTCCAGTAGAATACATTTTCGTATCCATAGCGACGTATGAGTTCTAAAAACACAACATTTTCAAGAAGTCTTCCACTATCTCTGATTCCGAAATGATGGGCGATGCCGGGATCCACAGGATATATCTTAGGGATTGAGAGTTCTCTTTTTCTCAATGATGGATAGTATTTTTTTACAAAGAAAAATATGAAAGCATCGTTGAAGTATTCGGAATACTGGTAAAGTGTTCTTTTAGCCACAACAACCTCCCTGCTTTTCAATGTGTTGTATAGTTTATGTATTGAGAACTCCTTAGATGTGGAGGAAATCATGGATTTGAACATAAATTTAATCAACCAAGAATTGCGAATAGAGTACCTTTCCATAATATCCTTGAAAATAACCAGATTTGCAAAATCCTCATAAAATTTTGGTGCGAGTGATTCTTCAAGTGCCACATCTGGAAAACTTCCCATGAGATATCTGGAAAGATAATTTTTTATTTTGCTCACCAGTGTGGAGGATAAATGAGATGGAATATGAAAATCTTTGAATTTGAGATATTCTGTGAATGAAAGTGGCATGATGAAATGAGTTAATCTTCTCCCCCTCAGAGATGTGGAGATTTCCTTAGAGAGAAGTTTTGAGGAGGAGCCGGTAACAACTATGTGATATTTTTTAGATTCGTGTAATTCTCTAACCGCATTCTCCCATCCATGGACATTCTGCACTTCATCGAGGAGTATGTACTCCGGTTCATTGCCAAAGATTTCAACATAATGAATAAATAATAAAAATTTTCTTAGCTATATCTTTACAAAGCAGGCATTTAGGGACAAGGTGAAATGGAAAAGGCTCAAAAGGGATATTTAAAAATTGAGATGACTACAGATAATTATTATCTCATAATAATGTTATTTAGTTAAAAATTAATAAAGATAGCGGTGGCATCAAAACACTAACACCTGTGAATTTCTTACGCAGGAATAACGAAAAAGGTTTATATGACCAAATAGGATTATGATGAAAATGCACGAGATGCACATAACAGGGGTGAAAATTGCGTACTATTACATCTGCCACACCAAGCTATGGCTATTCTCCCATGACATCACAATGGAGCGGGGAAACGAGAACGTTGAATTAGGAAGATTTCTCCATGAGTCATCGTATTCCGGGCATAAAGAGGTGAATATAGGAGATATATCCATCGATTTCGTTCGCCATGGCGAGAAGATAGAAGTGCACGAGATAAAGAAGAGCAGGAGCATGGAGAAGGCGCATATAATGCAGGTTGTTTATTATCTGTATTATCTCAAGAGGCGAGGAATAGAGGCGAAGGGGATAATTGATTATCCCAAGATGCGAAAGAGAAAAGAGATAGAGCTTACGGAAGAATACGAGAAAGAAATTGAAAAAGCAATGCATAAAATAGAACGTATCAACTCTGGACCCATGCCAAAGCCAAGAAGAAAGAAAATATGCGAAAAATGTGCATATTATGAGTTTTGTTTTGGAGGCGATGAAGAATGAAAGAGAATTTTTACATAACAAAACATGGCAAGTTGGTTAGAAAAGAGAACACAATTTACTTTATAGATATGGACGGTGAGAAGCATTTGCTACCTGTCAACAAAATCTCATCCATATACGCGTACGGACGGGTTACATTAACTTCTGGCGTAATTTCTTATTTTGCTAAAAACAAGATACCGGTGCATTTTTTCAACAAGTATGGATTTTACACATCCTCATTTTATCCCAGAGAGAAGTACGTTTCAGGTTTGGTTGTAGTGAAGCAGGCAGAGCATTACTTAGACAACAAGAAAAGAATGAATTTGGCAAAAAAATTTGTGGATGGGGCTGCTGGAAATATCATAAGAAATCTGAGTCGGTGGAAAATAGAGAGAGGAAAGATCGACGAGTATCGGTCAAAAATAGAAACAACTCGAAATGTTCAAGAGTTAATGGAAGTTGAGGGAAAGATAAGAGAGACATACTATGATTTGTTAGATTCCATCCTGCCAGAAGAATACAGAATGATCAAGCGAGTGCGCCAGCCACCCAATAATAAAATGAACTCACTAATCAGCTTTGGAAATTCACTTATGTACACAACAGTTCTATCTGAGATATACAATACTCAACTCTATCCAGAGATTTCTTTTTTACATGAGCCCTCTGAACGCAGATTTTCTCTCTCGTTGGATATTGCAGAAATTTTCAAGCCTATCGTTATTGATAGAATAATATTGAAGCTGGTGAGAAAAGGCATGCTGGTGGAAAAAGATTTTCGGGAGGATCTCAATGCTGTTCTATTAAGTGACTTCGGCCGCAGAAAATTCTTACAGGAGTACAACTCTAAATTGAAATCCACAATCACTCATAGGGGACTGGGCAGGAAAGTTTCAATACAGAGAATGATAAGAATCGAATGCTATAAAATAATCAAACACATAATCGGTGCGAATGAATACAAACCTCTAATTGCATGGTGGTAAAATGTATGTAATAATCGTGTACGATGTGGGTGTGGAAAGAGTGAACAACGTGCGCAAATTCCTAAGACAATATATGATGTGGAAGCAAAACTCTGTTTTCGAAGGGGAGCTCACTCCCGCAGAATACGAAAGGGTGAAAAAAGGAATAAAAGAAATAGTTAACAAAGATCTTGACTTCGTGATTTTTTATTCAGTTAGAGATAGAAAATACTTAAAAGTCGAAGAAGTGGGTGAATCAAAGATAGAAACAGGAAATATCTTATGATTTTATTCACTATTTCAAATTTTTTAACACTTCTTTATAAACCATTTCACTCATTGGGCAAACGTCAAAATATTTGCAGTGGAAGATAAAACATACTTTCTATAGAATAAGATTTTTCCAAAATAGTTATTAACATGATTTACCATTATTTACTTGGTTAAAATAAGACCATGGTGGGATTGAAATCAACTGCGGTGCGGGAGGGTGCCGTGAGGAACAGGCATTCAAGTTAAAATAAGACCATGGTGGGATTGAAATAATGAAAAAGTTATGAGTTATGTTTTCAATGGGGAAAAATGTTAAAATAAGACCATGGTGGGATTGAAATGAAAGTATCAGGCTCACTTTAAGGTGTCTTTGGGTTGTTAAAATAAGACCATGGTGGGATTGAAATCCTTTCAACTCATCAAGTTCGTTTTCTAATTCTTCAACCGTTAAAATAAGACCATGGTGGGATTGAAATAACTCTTGTAAAATCAGCACCATCGAGCAATAATCTATAGTTAAAATAAGACCATGGTGGGATTGAAATCCTGACGAGCGCATTAATTCCATCACAGAGCTCATGAGTTAAAATAAGACCATGGTGGGATTGAAATGACCTTCGCAGCGCCTTATTCCTGCTCCAGAACAATGTTAAAATAAGACCATGGTGGGATTGAAATTGGACATTGCGATAGCACTATTGGTTGAGGACTGGGGTTAAAATAAGACCATGGTGGGATTGAAATCATTTTACAATTCGACTGAAGCAGTGAGCCAGCGCACAGTTAAAATAAGACCATGGTGGGATTGAAATTTTTTTAGATTAGCAGCCGAAACATAGAAGCTGTGATTGTTAAAATAAGACCATGGTGGGATTGAAATGTGTTCGCGGTAAATTGTATTCCTATGGTTTCGTTAGCGTTAAAATAAGACCATGGTGGGATTGAAAT
>WAOD01000012.1 GCA_015521465.1 DHVE2 group archaeon | reverse complement strand
TTAAGCACGTTCTCCATATGAACTTTCTTTAGATGGGTAATAGCCTCATCGTTTCTCCCCATCTTTAGCAATGTGTATCCAAGGTTAAATTCTGCCTCCTCAAAATCTGGATTAAGTATAACTGACCTTTTGAACTGCTCAAGGGCCTTGTCGTATTCTCCTCTCTCGAAATAAATCATGCCCCGTGCATTGGCAAGAAACTCATCTTCGTTTATATCTTTGCTAAATAATTCTTCTGTCTTACCAAGCTCCAGCAAAATCTGCCCGAATCCGCGAGGATACTCCATTTTTCTCTTATTATCTGTTTTTGCTCCGGATTTTATTTCATCTATTATGGATTTTCTTATATCTCTAAGTTCTGCGATGGAGAGTGAGCCAAGCTCTTCTGGAATATTGTATTCTGATATTTCAGAGAGTTCCTTTATATCTCTTATTAGCTCCTCTTTTATATCTATCTTTCCCATGGTCCTGTTTCTCATTGCTTCACCTGTCAATGCGGCTACCATGCCTCTAAGGTCCCCAACATCTCCAGCTTTTTCTTTATTATTCATCAGCCCTTTTTCTTTTATTTTTGCAATTGCCTCTTTTCTTAGGTCTTTAATGGTGTTGATGTCTAAGTCTCTCAAGTTGTCCGGAGCTTTCATTTCCGCGTCTGAAAGGAGCTCTATTGTATCGTTAATCAGATATTCTTTCAACTCGTCCAGGTGCTTTCTCTCAACCTTTGCGCTTACCTTAATCAAATTTTCAATAGCTTCTGGGAATTTTCCGTCGTTTATTAGAGCTCTTGCTTCTTCTATATAAGAGTCTAAATCATCGTTCATTATGCCTGCTTTAATCATGTCTTCGCGTATTATATCCAGTGATTTCAGGAGTTTTTCTTTTGTGCGGTCTTCCATGCCGCTTCTCCTTATTTTTATAATCATCTCGCTTCTAAGTTTTCTTAGCTCTTCTAAATTCATATCTTCTAAATTATCTGGCGATTTTTCCCCAACTTCGGTGGAAATTTCCATGATATCTTCTATAAGCGCCATCTTTGATGCCTGCTCGTCCACGTATCTGTTAATCCACTCTCTTGCTTCCCAGAGCTTTTCTCTTGCATCTTTTAGATTTCCCTCTTCGGACAGCTCTTTTGCTTCTTTCAGCAGTTTGCGGGGGATTTCCAAATCTCTGGGTATTTTAGACAGTATTTCTGCTATTCCTCTTTTAACATCTTCACTCGCCGCACTTTCCTCTTTACCGTGAAGCTTTCTCAGGATTTCTCTTGCCTCTACGTTTCCCGGGTTAATTTCAAGCGCTTTTTTTGCCATTTCCTCTGCCTTGTTCGTCATCTGTCTTTTAAGGTATATATTTGCTAAAAGCACGTATCCATCATCGCTTTTCTCCCTTTTCAGATATTCATAAGCCTCGTTTTCCGCCTCTTCGTACCTTCTCATCTCGTAGAACAAAATGGCCTTGTTAAGGTAGCTCTTTGCAAAATCTGGGTCGTATTTGAGGGCCGCGTTGTAACTCCTCATTGCCTCATCGTACTTTCCCTTGTGTTTGAGCACTATTCCTCTGTTATTCCATGCGTCGGGGAGGTTCTGATTTATTTTAAGGGCGTTGTCGTAGCACAGGAGAGCCTCGTCGAGCTTTTCCTGGGAAAAAAGAACGTTGCCCCTGTTTAGCCAGCAGTTGAGATTTCTGGGGTTGAACCTTACGCACTGGGCGTATGCCTCCTCTGCCTCCTCATCTTGTCCCATGTTTTCCAAAACCTTTGCAAGTATGAACCATGCATCGTCGTCTCTTACGTCTTCAACCAGTACCTTTTTTAGAATTTCTATGGCCTCATCATACTTTCCCATTTCCCCCAAAATCTTTGCTTTAAGTTTAAGACCTCTGGGGGTAATCTTTATTTTAAGTGCTTTGTCCAGGTGCTCCATCGCTTTTTCGTAATTCTTGTTTTTCAGGAATTCCTCTGCCCAGTCAAGCTCCTCATCGAGTTTCCCAGCGCTCGGGAGGTAACTTCCCTTATCTGACTCTTCTTCCATTATCCCGAATTCTAACACGAGCCTTTCAAGGTCCCCCCCATCCATTATGGTAATGTCCATGTTGTGCGGAATCGCTGATTTTGCGTCCGGGTCAACAGTACCTGTTGTTACGAGCATCCACCTTATCTGCATAGTTTCAAAATCCACTAAATCTTCCACATCACTGGAATAAAGAATATCTTTTTTTACGAATATTATTATGTAACGTATATCCCCGCCTGGCACGGGCATGGTGGCATCTATTACAACCTCGTTATCGCGATACACCCCCGTGCGGACTAAAAACCCCATCTCCTTTACAAGGCGATTGCACACGCGATAAAACTCACCCATTGGCATGTTTTTTAGTTTTTCTAAAATGCTCACGCGCGCATCGCCTCCTCCACCTCTGCTATTCTTTCATCCACATTAAATCCCGCCTCTTTCATCTTTTTGAGGGTTTCGAGAGCCCTGCTGTACATTCCTCTCTCCATCAAGATTTTTAGCATTTCCTCGTATGCATCCTTCATAGTGGGATCCTTTCTGGTTGCAGTCTGAAATGATTGCAGTGCACCGCCCCATTTGCCTGCGTTAATCAGACATTTTCCCCTTTTGTACCATGCAAGGGCGTTGTTCTGGTCGTACTGGAGCACTCTTAAATATGTGCGTTCTGCCTCCTCGTAGTTGCCAGAGGCGTATATTGCATCAGCCATCTTCATCCACAGCTCTTTATCGTCAGGGGATTTTGCAAGCAATTCGTTGTAAATCTCTATTGCTCTTCCCCACTTGCCTCCCTTTACCAAAATCTCTCCGTAAAACATGGCAAATTTCCTGTCTTTTTTCCAAATCTTACTCATTATCTCCTCTGCTTCTTCCATCTCTCCCATGTACATGTGTATTTTTGCCAGCAGAAATTTTCCATAATCGCCTTCTTCTCGAGATGCGAAATTTTTTGCAAGGGATAAATAGTAATTCTCTCCCAGCTCAAAATTGTTTAAGAAGAAAGAGAAATTCTCGTGAAAGAGTATTGCATATCTCGCTAAAAGTAAAAAATTCTCGGCTTCTCCGTTAAGGGCGCGTTTTGCCATCTCGTTAAGCCTTTGTAAATCGTGTTGAAATAAAATGCTATGCTGCGTATTTTCATCTTCTAAATTGCTGCGATCATCGCTAAGCGCCATACCTCTATGCAGTATAAATGGAAAATCCATGGCAATTGCCCTGGAGCAGACCTCGCATATGGGCTTTGAGGACTCGCGCCCGCATATTATGCATTTCACACTTCTAAAAAGAGATTATGGATAAAATATTTTTCTATGTTTCTTCTTAATGTTAAGCGTGTGAATGTTGTATTTGAGATGAATATTTATGTTTCATTTCAGTTACCTGCTTGATTTTGTGGCGTGTTTTGAATGTACGGGCAAGAAAGTTAATACTTATGGGGATATCCCTCGCAATGAGCGGTGAGATTCCTGTGAATTTGCAGAAAGCTCAGGCGGAGTGGATGAAGAACTGGCACAGGTACCTGCTTGGCCGTATGGGTATGCTCGCATCTGCCCTTGAAGTGGGCTGTGGTTGCGGCTACGTGATGGAAAATATTAAAGGCGTACAGTACGTTGCAGGTATCGACTCGTCTATTTCAGAGGTGAATTGTGCAAAGAATCGCGGTTTGAACGCTTTTTTTGGGGATGCAAAGCGCATTCCTTTTCCCGATAAATCTTTCGATCTGGTTTACGGTAATTACGTCTTAATGTGGAATAAAGAGCCGAAGGTTATCCTGAATGAGATGCGCCGTGTGTCTAAAAAGTACGTGGCTATTTTTGCCGAGCCTTACTGGAGTGGTGCAGTATGCGATTCATCATATCTGAGAAACCTTGCTGAGAAGAGCAGGGAGTTTATATCGACTAAAGGAGGAAATCCGGATGCGGGGCTCGATCTTCCCGGGCTTTTTTTTGAGTTATTTGGCGATTTTGAGATAGGCACAATTCCCCTTGTTACCACTCATAAGGATATGGTAGAAATGATTGAATTTGAAAAGGAGATTTTAAATCTGAAAGAGGACACACAATATGGAAATTTGCTCTATGTACCAACTTTCTGGGCTTTTGGGAGGGTTGATTGAAAGGTCGCATAATTTATATATCCGCTTTTCTTGCTTGTTTTATGATTCTGCTTCCTAACGGTTCAGCTACGAATAAGCCCGTGGTGCAGGGGTGCAGGCTATGCGAAGAAGGAGCTAAAATGGTTCTATTTGTGACGGGAATTTGCCATGCTGGGTGCTTTTACTGTCCCCTTAGTGCAGAGAAAATGAATCGAGATGTAGTATTTGCGGACGAAATGCCCGTGCACAGCGATGAGGATATTCTTTTAGAAGCGCGGCTCATTGAGGCAAAGGGTACGGGAATAACTGGAGGAGATCCAATGGAGATGGTTGATCGGGTGGTGCATTACATGGAGCTTCTAAAAGATAATTTTGGGCGCGAGCACCATATTCATTTATACACGGCATCTGGGAGCCGGGAAAAAATAGAAAAACTGGCGGCAGCGGGCTTGGACGAGATAAGGTTTCATCCGCCACCGCAGCTCTGGAGCAACATGCAAGGGAGCATATACGAAAAGAGAATTGACTGGGCAATTGCCGCAGGTATGGATACGGGCATAGAGGTGCCGGTGCTTCCCGATGAGAAAGAGGCACTTATTAATCTTGTTAGATTTGCCAACGATAAGGGTATTTTTGTAAATTTAAACGAGCTCGAGTTTTCAGAGACAAATTACCAAGCTTTAAACTCCAAAGGATACGTGCCAAAGAGCGATGTGTCTTCTGCGGTTAAAGGCAGCGAGGAGGTTGCTTACGAAATTGTGGGCATGGACTGGGATGTTGTGGTGCATTACTGCTCATCATCATTCAAAGATGGCGTGCAGATGCGCCGGCGCCTGATGCGCCGTGCTAAAAATGTGAAAAAAGAATACGAGGAATTGACCGATGATGCCACCCTGATTTTAGGCGTTATTCTTGGAGATAATTTAGAGGAAATTTACCGATATCTAAGGGAGAATTTTCAGGTGCCGGAAAATTTGATGGCGATAAACAGAGAGAGAAATAGAGTGGAAATCTCACCCTATATCCTTGAGGAAATTGCCGCTGAGTTACCATGGAATGCCTACGAAGTTGAAGAGTATCCCACATGGGACCGCTTGCAGGTGGAGCGGGTGAAGCTGAATTAATTTCACGTCCCTTCTTTCCACTCTTCCAGGTACCTTTTTTGCTCTTCTGTAAGCTCGTCTATTTTTATGCCCATCGCCTTGAGTTTCAATCTTGCCACGTAATTGTCAATTTCCTCTGGCACAGGGTACACCTTAGGCGCGAGGGATTTATGTGATGCAATGTACTCTGCGGTTAAAG
>WAOD01000011.1 GCA_015521465.1 DHVE2 group archaeon | reverse complement strand
TGGAGAGGAGAAGAAAGAGGAAGCGAAGGAGGAGAAGAAAGAGGAAGAAGAAGAGAAGAAGGAAGAAGAGGCAATAGCTGGATTGGGTGCACTCTTCGGATAAGCGCGGTGAGTAAATGCACAAGGCTCTCGTTTACACGCTGTTATACGGCATACCCTTGGCTTTTGTGGCCTATGGGTTGTGGCAGAACATAATGGCATTTATAGCGGGAGCCTCGTGGATAGCCACATCTTTCATTATTTTTGAGTTACCCAAAATGAGTTATAGCTGAGCCATTATTTTATCTCCATAGTGGTGAATCGATTCTACAGCCACGCCTTTTTTTGAAGATATCATTTCATCTCCGCTCATTTTAGCGATTCCCACTGCAAGTGGCTTCTTGTATTTTTCGTCTCTGATTATTGTGCAATCTCCTGGCCCTATTGTTCTGTCTGCGTCCACAATGCCGGCCGCAAAAATATTTGCACCGTTGAGCACATGCTTCACAGCACCCATGTCAACTATAACGTAATTTTTTTCAAAATTGGTGTTTAATAGCAGAATAACTGTCGGGTAATACACACCATCTTTTTCAAAAAAAGATGGAATCCCGTTAATTAGCACTATTTTAAAATCATCTTCTACCATTTCCACAGGACCATCTATCCATATGTCCAGAGCTAGCTTATTTTTAATTTCTTTAATTTTCTTTTTGCTTAGGTGGTACCTTCTCATAATTTACCCTCCACAGTTCATCAATGGGAATTTCCATCCCCAATCCTATTGCTATATTATAGTACTTTTCTGCTTTTTTCAAATCACCCATGTTTTCATAGGCTTTTGCAGTGAAATAGTACGATTCCGGCGTTTTCCCTTTTGCAAATATTTTAATTGCCTCTTCGTATTTCTCCCTGTCTATCAGTACGCTACCTACCCTAATGCAAAATCCCCTGTCCCCACATGTGCTGTAGTCAAAATCCCTTTTGCCTAAGAGGAACTCTATAAACATTCTTTCCCGATTATACACTTTTCCATCTATATCCTTCAGGATTTCTAACGCATTTTCAAACATACCCATAGCCTCGTATGAGAGCGCCTTTAAAAATTTCAATTTTTTTGAATTTCCCTGTATTTTTATTACCTCCTCGTATTTTCCAAGTTTGTAGAGAACTCTTGCCTTGAGTTCCGGTTTTGCATATTCAAGAGCTTCTTTGTACCTTCTCATTTTAATCAGTATGTCCGCCTTTGTATCTTCATTTTCGGCGTATTGAAGGGCGAGTTTGTAATATTTTAAAGCCTCTGCATTGTAATTTAAGTTATCATAAATGGTTGCTAACAAAAGATAAACCTCGTGAGGCTCTTCGGGATCTCGCTCCGCGGCGATTTTCAAAGATTCCACAGCATCCTCGTATCTTTCTAATTTCCATAAACATACCCCTCGCCAGTACCACGTGTCACCGTAGTCCGGATTTAGTTCAATAGCCGTTTCCAGAAATTCCAGGGCTTCTTCTGTGTGCCCAAGTTCGCAGAGTGCATGCCCCTTTGCGTGCCATGCATAATCAAATTTTGGATTAATGCTCAGAGCTTTTTCATGAAATGGTATGGAGTACCTGTGCATGTGCATTCTATCCAGTGCGTTTCCTATGTTGTTCCATGCAATTTCATAATTTGGATTAATGGTTACTGCTTTCATAAAGTAGGGAATGGAGACCATGTACCTTTTCAGGTTGTAAAGGGCGTTTCCCATATTGTTCCAGGCCACCTCGTCCATGGGCTCCATCTTAAGCGCTTCCCAGTAATCGCGAACTGCAAGATGCAGCTTTCCAATCGCATGGTACGTGTATGCTCTGTTGTACCATGCTTGCCTGTAACTTGGATTAAGTTCTATTGCTTTCGTGTACGAATCTATTGCGGCGTTCATTTGACCAAGTGTGAAATAGGTGAAACCCTTGTTATTCCAGGCTTCGGCATTCTCAGGGTCTAATTTTAGTGCGTTGTTGTAGCATTCCATTGCCTTGTCATAGTTATCCATTGCGTAGTACGCATTTCCGAGGGCATTCCAGTATTTCGGGTCATGTTTAATACTTAAACAGTATTCCAACAGTGATATTGCGGTTCTCGTGTCTCCCCCGTCTAATAAAACAACGGCGGCGGAATAAACAAGATCCGGGTCGTATTTGAATCGTGAAATGGCGTATTTTAAAGTCCTGCGCATCATTGCAAGGTCGTTTTTTAGCAGGTACAGGTTTGCCAGGTCAATGTACGCACTCTTCAAGTCTGGATTTTGAGTGAGCGCTATTTTGTAGTGTTCAAGCGCAGCATCGTATTCTCTCAAAAACACAAGGGAATTTGCAAGATTGTAGTGGGCGGTGGGATAATCAGGTTCAATGGCTATGGCTTTAAGATAGCAATCTACAGCATCTTTGTGTTTTCCAAGGGAGTCAAGAGCCACTCCGCAATTATTGTAGACTGTTGCGTCATCTGTACCTTTTTTAATGATTTCGCGGTATATCCTGTAAGCACCTTCGTAATCCCCACGGCGCATAAGTTCTTCTGGGGTATCTTTCTTCACGATATGATTATGTTTTATGCGTAAATAAGCGTTTCCATAAATTTGGGAAATTTGGTTATCGTTTAGTTTTTTTATCTTCCTCGCTTTTGCTGCTCATATCTAAGTGACATAAGTTCTTTGTTTTTTCTTACAAGGTGAATGCCGAACACGAATAGCACATAAAGTATTATTAAGAGGCCTATAACGTATCCCCCGCTTGAAGTCAAGAAATAATTGAACAATTTGTTGGGTGTTTCTCTGATAATTTCACCGTATCCTACTCTCTCATCTACAACAAACTTGACAAAGTATATTCCCTCACTCATGCTTACGTTGAAAATGTAACGGGTTTCGTTGCCTGAAATTGTACCGTTCACATATCCTTTTTCTATTGCTTGTTTGGTTGCTGTGCTGTTCACCTCGTAATAAAGTGTTGAGTTAGTGGCCATTGGAACAACGACTTGGATAGTTGCCGATTTGTTAAAGTCCATCGAGGAGTACGGTTTTATGGTTATTTCCATGCCTCCTGAGGTGAATTTCTGCATTTCCACATCCGAGACCTGGTAAGAAAATATGAAAAAGAATAGAAGAGTGCCTATGATTAACGCTGTAATTCCCAGAGCAAGCCTTTCCTTAGTTTTCCAAACATATAATAGTTTGAAAACTAAAAATACGAATATGGGTGCGAGAACTGTTAGGAACCAACCAGCGAAAAACGAACCGGTAACTACGAGTATAGCCAGGGTCAATGATATAGGGTGCTTGAACCTTTTGATGCTCTCTGGCAACTCCATATGTTGTGAAAGGAGTATAGTATTTAAAATATCCGCAGGAAAGCAAAATTATTAAATCCTATATCTCGATTATAGGGTGGGTGATATATGTATGACTTACAAAATAGCCGTGTTGCCTGGTGATGGAGTAGGTAAAGAAGTGATTGAAGCTGCAATGATTGTTCTGGATGAAATAGCTCTTGATGCTGAGTATCTGTATGGGGATATAGGCTGGGAATTCTGGCGCCGGGAAGGAAATCCCCTTCCAGATAGAACCATAGAGTTGATGAAACAAACAGATTGCGCCCTTTTTGGAGCCATAACCTCTAAGCCAAAGGAAGAGGCTCAGAAGGAACTGGCGCCGGAGTTGCAGGGTAAGGGATTGCAGTACTTCAGCCCCATTGTCCGGCTAAGGCAGCTTTTCGATTTGTATGCAAATGTGCGCCCTGCCAAGGCGTACAAGGGCAATCCTCTTAACTACAAAGATGATATCAACATAACTGTTTTTAGGGAGAATACTGAGGGACTATACAGTGGCGTGGAGTACTATCCTGTTCCTGAGGTGATAAATAACGCGTTTAGAGAACATCCTCGGTATCAAAAATTCATAGATGAAGATAAGGCAATATCCCTGAGGATTATTACGAGAAAGGGTGCCGAAAGGATTGTACGCGCTGCTTTTGAGTATGCCAAGGAGAACAATCTCAAGAATGTGACTGTGGTTGAAAAACCCAACGTGCTCAGAGAGACCAGCGGCCTGTTCGTGAGAGTGGCACGTGAGATTCACAAAGAATATCCAAATATTGAGATGTGGGAAACAAACATTGATGCACAGGCCATGTGGCTTGTGAAAAATCCTGAGAAATACGATGTGCTTGTTACCTCAAATCTCTTTGGAGATATAATATCTGATCTTGCATCGCAGCTTGTGGGGGGACTGGGATTTGCCGCATCTGGAAATATTGGCGATAATTATGCAGTATTCGAGCCAGTGCATGGCTCCGCGCCGAAGTATGCGGGACAGTACAAGGTAAATCCAATTGCCACGATACGCGCGGTTCGCATGATGCTGGATTATCTTGGTGAAAAAGAGAAAGCGGCTCGATTAGAGAGAGCAATAGAGGAGGTCATCGCCGAGGGAAAAGTGCGTACTTATGATTTCGGCGGAGACGCGAGCACGCTGGACATGGCGAAGGCAATAGCGAAAAAATATACAGAACTGTAATCCCCTTTTTTTACATTTTTTATTCATGTCCTTTTTTCTGAGGGCTCATCTGTTGAAATTTTAATTGCACTAACTGCTTATTATTTGCTCCATTCTTTGAGTACATTCTTGAGAATTTCATATGCTTTATTCACGTCAGTCATCCGAACATGCTCGTCCTTAGTGTGCGCGTCCCTCAAATCTCCGGGTCCAAAAACAACCGTGGGTGTGCCCTTATCCACCAAATTCTGAGCGTCGCTCCAGCTCCTGAATCCCCCTTGCTGCGCATACTTTAAAAATGTTTTCACCTCGCTTTTTTTAGCCGATATTTCGAAAGGAGGGGAGAGGTCGTAAATCATATGGTTTACATCGTATTCTTTGCTGATTCTGTTAATTTCGTCTATTATTTCAACGGCGCTTTGATAGGGAAGGTATATGAAATCAATTAGTGCCTTTGCGCTCTCTGGGACAGCTAAAAGATAATCGCCGCCGTCAAACATCTCTATATTTATTGCGGGCTTTCCTAAGAGCTTGTGCTCCGCGTTTAAGAACTTTAGTTTCTTGAGTGAATTGATAAACTTTATCCCCTGCCATATGGCGTTTTCGTTCTCTTTTGAGCATGAGCCATGCATGGCTTTTCCCCAGAACTCAAACTCCAATTCCAGACTTCCAGCCTCAGCGGTGCAAACCCGCAGGGATGTTGGCTCCATAGTTACCGCGAAATCATGGGCGTATTTCTCTGCATATTTTTTAGAGCCCTTTCCTTCTTCTTCCTCGTCCACAAAGAAAACGTAGCTAACTGGGAGAGAATCTTTAAACTCCTCTATAAGTTTGAGCATTATAAGCACGCCCGCTTTATCATCCATTACTCCGCGACCCCATAGGATATCCCCTTCTATTTCCGGGGGAAAATAGTCCCCAACGGTGTCAACGTGGGCATTAATCATAAATTTTTCCTCAGGATTCACAATTATGTTGTATCTTTCCTCATCTACGGGAATCTTCTCGTAATTAACCCCTAAAGAATCCAGTTTTTCCTCAATGTAGAGAAGAATCTTTGATTCGTATCCTGTCTCGCTCCTTATCTTTGCGAGTTCCACAAGTTCCTCTATTTTTATGACCATGATAAAGGATATGCCCCAAAACATTTAAGCTTTCTTTTTCTCAATCGCAAACTATATAACGGTAATCCCCATTTTGATTCCAAGGGTGATTTATTATGGTAGAAGAGAACATTGACGAGATAATCCAGGAGATACTTAGCGAGGAGAAAAAGGTTGATGAGGGTCAAACTGAAGAGATTTTGGAACCAGAAGAGCTTTACGAGTGCCCGGTTTGCCATCACCAGGTTTCTGAAGATGCTAAGTTCTGTCCTTATTGTTATGCGGTGTTTGATGAAAATGTGGATTATCGAATGTTGATTGATACCCTGATTAAAAAATTAAAATCCTTGATTATCATGGCAAATAAAATAAAACTGCCTTTGACAGAGGTAAACGCTCACATAAAGGAGGCAAAGAAATACGCTGCCAAGGAAGATTATCCGTCTGGATATTCCCATCTTCAAAGCGCTTACTATAAGTTGGTAAAGGATCTTGTAGATTACTACAAGGGTGAAATGTCCAAGTACGAGCTCATGATTGGAATGAATAACGAAATACGTGATCTTTACACAAAAGCAAATGCGTATCTTGATGAGTGGGATATGGAGAATTTTGCAAAGAGTTATGAAGAATTAAAGGTTAGGTCTGAGGAAATCTCTAAGGATTTGAAGGAGTATCTTGAAAGGCTGGAAGAAGTGGAGCATGCAATAGAGATTGCTGCCAAGTATAACATCCCCACGGATAAAGTGGCAAATATAGTTGACACGGCGAAGGACATGGCAGATTCTAAAAAATACGACGGTGCCGTTAAAGTATTGAGCGAGGCGTTTACTCCTGTAAAAAGTGAGATAGAGGCAGCCATGACCTCTTTTCTCAAATTGGTAAAGGATGAGGTCACAAGGGACACTTTTGCCGGAAAATCAAATGCAAAGGGAATTATAATGGCGGTAAGGGAAATGAAAATATACTGGGATGAAAATAATCTGGTAAAAGTGCTGGAGAAAATGGAAGAAATAGATAATATGCTTTCAAAAAATCAGTAAGTATAGTAAGAATCCTGCTAATGAACCAGCATTTAGATATGGAAGTCCTGGCTGCGGCTTTCCACTATTTACCATTGCAGTTAGGAGGATCATGGAGATCACTGCTCCTGTTAGCGTGAATACCCCCGCAATCATGCCGTAGTTCCATGCGGTAGCCACTACCATTACACCGGGAATCATGACATCTCCGAATCCCATATAATACGCGTCTCTTACGCCTTTTTCTTTCTTAACATAAGCTACACCTCTGACTTTTTTGTATGAGAATTCTGGTTTTGAAGGGACGACAAATAATGCGGGTAGCTTGTACTGTATGACGTTATCAGCAAGGGATACCATGTGCTTTGTTTTGTAAACAGAAATCGCATCGTATATTGCAAGAATGCTCAGAAACAGGATTATGGGTACAATTCCCAGGGAGAGTCCCAGTATGAGGGATATACCCACTGCCATCAATACGCCTGTTAGATTCATCATGTACCATTCTGGATATTTTATGAGCAAATAAGTTAGTGCTATGGATAGTGCAAGGGAGATGATTCCTGGGAATGGTATGTTGAAGTAGTAAAACAGCGGGAGAATGGCGTACCATATACTCCACGCCACCGCAAAATAAAAAATTGCTTTCAGGATTCCTATTTTTTTCTTTTTGGCAATGTAAAGAATAACTGCAGTAATACCGATTATGTAAAGCACATAGTAAACGGCCATCCAGGGGTTGTTTCCTTCTTCTCCCAGCGAGCCTGCATAAAGCACGGCGTAGATGGGAATCATGGCAAGCGCAAATAAGTTTGATATTATGAAAATCAAGAACATATTTAATTGCGCAAAGGTTTCGTCTTTCATCAGCAACCTAAATAAAAGAAGGTAAAAATACTTTTCCTGCATTTATTATACATTCGCAATAATACATTCTTCAAATCTACTTTCCACGGACCTGCATGTTTCAATGAGATATGCCTTTGTGTGTGGTTTAATTGCTGAGAAATTTGGATTTAGTGTTCCGCCATTGGTGGAAAACTGCTGTATCACGTACCTTTTTGCCCCTTCAATCCATCTTGATATCTTTTCTATATCTTCTTTCTTGAGCAGTGGAACGTACGTGGTTCGGAACTCGTAATCCTTTGCCCGTGTCATTATTATCTTTATGCTCTTTTCCACAGTCGCTATGTTAACAGCAACTCCTGCCATTTCCTTGTATTTTTCTGGAGGTGCTTTTACGTCCATTGCCACGTACTCCAAATAGGGAAGTAATGATGAAAGTATATCAGGTCTTGTCCCGTTTGTATCCAGTTTTACCGGTACTATTTTACTCAACTCTTTAACGAAATCCACGATGTCGTCGTGTAATGTTGGCTCTCCACCCGTTATGCACACTCCGTCTATCCAGTCCTTCATGCTGGCTATGCTCTCCAACACGTTTTCCGGCGCAAGAATTGTCACCGGTTTTTCTTTAACCAGTGCATAGTTGTGGCAGAATGGACACCTGAAATTGCAGCCATGGGTGAATACTGTAGCCACTATTTTACCGCGCCAGTCCACAAATGATTCTGGCAGAAATCCTGCTATGAGCATTGCAATCACATCAGCACCAGATTTACCTTCTCTTTTTTCGGCTCTCCTGCGTAGTATGAATCCACCGCTGGCGCTGAAATTTCTTTTACCACGTCCCTGTACGATACCACGCGGGTGGGTAGCGAAAGAGCGTTTAAATTGAAGCTTATTCTCTCCTTGTATTCTTCCTGCTTTCCGTTGTTCCACGATTCCACAGGTCTGAAATAGCCTACCACTCTTGAATATACCTCAGTTTTTCTTCCACAGTACGGGCATTCCCAAACTTCGCCAGGTATGTACCCGTGCACGGGACATATTGAAAATGTAGGTGTGAGGGTGAAGTAAGGAATCTTCGACTTTTCCGCAATTTTTCTCGCAAGGGATTTTGCGCTTTCACTGCTTATTCTCTCGCCCAGATATGTGTGGAATACAGTGCCGCCTGTATATAACGATTGAAGCACTTCCTGATGTGCAATGGCTTCCATCACGCTTAGCTTGTAATCTGCCGGAATCCATGTTGAGTTTGTCAAATACGGCTCTTCATTACCCGATGTATATATGTCCGGGTACATCTTTTTGTCGAGCCGGGCAAGCCTGTAAGATGCTCCTTCTGCAGGCGTTGCTTCTAAATTGTACAAATTCCCCGTTTCATCCTGGAATTTCTTCAGGACTTCTCTCATGAATTTTAGAGTTTTAACTGCAAATTTCAGCCCTTCTTCATCATATATACCGACTCCAAACATGTTAACAAGTGCCTCGTGCATTCCAATCACACCTATTGTGGAAAAATGATTTGCAAAAGTGCCAAGGTATATTCTGGTGTAGGGCATCAATCCCCTGCGCAGGTTTTCATTCACTATTTTCCTTTTAATCTCAAGGCTCTCTTTTGCAAGTACCATAAGCTCAGTGAGTTTCTCAAAGAACTCATCCTCGTTTTTTGATTCGTAGCCTATCCGGTTCAGGTTTATGGTTACTACCCCTATTGATCCGGTCAGTTCCCCAGAGCCGAACAATCCGTTACCCCTGCTTCTCAATTCATTTAAATCAAGCTGGAGCCTGCAGCACATTGCCCTTATGCTTCTAGGGTCCAAGTCGCTGCCTATGTAATTCTGGAAGTAGGGGGTTCCGTACTTTGCGGTCATCTCAAATATCATGTCTGCCATTTCAGAATCCCAGTCAAAATCCGGAAGCAGGTTATAGGTGGGGATGGGAAATGTGAATATGCGCCCATTTGCATCACCTTCCATCATTATTTCTACAAATGCTTTGTTAATCATGTCCATTTCTTTCTGGTACTCATCATAGGTATTGCTCAATTCCTCTCCCCCAACTACCGCATGCTCCGATCCAAGGTCAGAAGGGGTAATTAAATCAAAGGTAAAATTTGTGAACGGCGTTTGTGAGCCCCATCTGGAGGGTATGTTAAGGCCGTAAATCAATCTCTGAATGTTTTGCTTTACTTCCCTGTAACTGAGCTTATCACTGCGCACAAAGGGTGCCAGGTACGTATCCACGCTGCTGAACGCCTGCGCCCCAGCGAATTCCATCTGCATGGTGCCTAAAAAGTTTATTATTTGAGCAATTGCCGTGTCTAAATGCTTCGGTGGTTTTGATGATATTTTTCCGGTGACCCCTCCAAATCCCTTGAGCAGTAGGTCCTTGAGATACCATCCTGCGCAATAGGGGATTACGCCAAAGGACAGATCATGTATGTGAAAGTATCCCTTTCTGTGCGCATCTGCAATTTCTTTGGGATACACGTTGTTAAGCGTATAGTCTGCTATTAGCGAGCCAGCTGCGTGTAGCATCAGCCCCGAGAACGAGTAATTTGTGTTGCTGTTTTCTCTCACTCTCCAGTCCTCCGCAGAAATATATCCTTCTACCACGTTTTTCGAGTTCATATTTCCCTCATATCTGCGGAAAATAAATTGTTTTTTTGTATCATTGATGTTTCCCTTACTGTTTCTCATTACACACTTTTTTAGC
>WAOD01000010.1 GCA_015521465.1 DHVE2 group archaeon | reverse complement strand
TCCTATGTCTATATAGGACATTCCGGAGCCCAAAAAGAACAGAATCAAAAAGGGTTCAAATAATCTCAGGTTCTTCAAAAATCCGTAAGCGGAGAACTTGTAGAACATCCTGTCTTTAGGAATCACCTTTGGTGTATTAATAACGGGTATTAATTATTTTCAGCATGTATATGGTCAATAATTTTCAGAAAACTTAATGTTTTGAAAGCATATCATAGGGTATGAAGCCCAGTTATAAGCTATGGTTTGAAAACTCTAAGGGATACGTGTTTGGCAAAGGTTCGTATGAACTTTTGAAAAAAATAGAGGAAATGGGAAGTATTAGGCGGGCAAGTATTGCTATGAAAATTTCTTACAGGCATGCTTGGGGAATGATAAAAGAGATAGAGGAAAACCTGGGAATAAAGGTTGTTTCATCTGAGCGAGGGGGTAGAGATGGAGGTAAAACTAAATTAACAGCAGATGGGATTAAACTGCTAAAAGAGTACGAACGGTACGATAATGTGTTCAGGTATGTTTGCAAGCACCCCTATATAAAGCCATCGCTCACGGTGGATGCCATTTTAGTTGAAGATGGAAAGATACTTCTTATACGTAGAAAGAGAGAACCTTATATGGGGATGTACGCTCTTCCTGGAGGATTTGTAGAGTACGGTGAAAAAACGGAAGATGCAGTGATTCGAGAGATGAAGGAGGAAACCGGCTTGGATATTGCACCGATTGGTGTTGTTGGGGTGTACTCTGACCCGGAGAGGGACCCACGGGACCATACGATAACAATTGCATACATTGTTGAAAAATTGGGCGGAGATTTAAAAAGCGGGGACGATGCCACCGATGCACGATTTTTTACTATAGATAACCTTCCCCCACTTGCCTTTGACCATGAAAAAATAATAAAAGATTACCTAACGATTCGTTGAGGTCAGATTATACATTACCTTTGTTCCCTTTAAACTTGCGTGTAGAAGCCTAACCACTGCAATGTACTCATCTATGTCCCTTACTTCCATTGTAAGGTCATACTGCCCGAAAACGGGCTTGAATCCTATGTCTTTTACCTTTTTCAGCACTTCGAGGGGATCAGGACCTTCCGAGCTAAAAAATAGTTTAATATAAATTTTCATACCAATCCCTTCAGGATATAACGAGACTTTTAATCGGGAAGTGTCTGCTTAATATTTCCCTTGCGAGTTTGAGATTTCTTCCATCGCGGCCGATTGCTCTTGCTTTCTCTCTGGGATCAACATACACAACAACGTTGAACTCGCCGTCTTCATTGTTCACTTTCACATTCTTCACGTGGTATCTTCTGAATACGTTGTAAGCGAACCTGGCAATATCTGGTGAGTATTCAATGACCATAACATTTTTCTGCAGCATATTTCGCAGCGTTTGTATCTTTTCACCGCGATTTTGAAGCACTTTTTTGATTGTTCTTGGATAAACAATGAAAATTATAGTATCATCCTTGTCTATGCAATCTTTGACATCAACGTTGGTTGCTGCTTCAAATATAGATATGTATCTGAGTGTCTGTGCGTTTAGCTTTATACTCATTTCCTTCACTTCACCATAGCTGATAACTTGCTCTCTCCTTCAGATACTACCGTGACCACGGATACGCTGAAGGGTTTGCCGCAAATAGCACCCAGGTCGAAGCCATCGCCTTCAAATTCTATTATCGGAACGTTAGCATCTATTTTCTCGGGTGCATTATTTGCTATTATTAACAGCTTAGCTTCTCCGTTACTAATTGCCTTTTTTGCCTGTTTAATTCCGATGTATATCTTTCCGGTCTTTATTATCTTTTTAAGCTCCTTTGCAAGGACATCCCTATTCATTTATTTCACCTCTTTTTTGGTTTGTATATGAGTACAACTGCACCTGTACCCAGGGTAACAGGCTGGCCTACTATTATATTTTCGGCCACTCCATTCAGTTCATCAACCTCACCGGTCACACCTGCTGCAAGCAAGTGTTTCGAAGTTATTTCGAATGCTGCCCTAGCAAGCACGCTCTCTTTCTGGCCGGCTACACCGTGCCTGCCTATGGCCTCAACGTATCCTTTCTGGGTCATAACATCTGCTACCAGCATTAGATGACGTATATCTACACTTAAACCTTGCTGCTGGAGCGTGTCTAATGCTTCGTATATTATTGCATTTCTTGCAGCTTCCACACCCAGAACATTGGCAATTTCAATTATGTTATTGGTTTTAGTTCTTCTACCATCAACGCCATCCATATCAAGAACATCTCTCAAGTTGGAGCCTTGGGTGTATATCACCCACTCGTTTGTATCGTTGGATTTTCTTACAATTGCTCGCTCTATTCCTTTAACTCCTTTAAGAGTAAGTGCACTTATTTCCGTAGATAGCCTGTTCAGATTCTTATATGACGGCTCAGATAATCTGACTTTTATGTTATCTCCTTCCACTTCAACAACTGTTTTCAGCTTAATTTTAGCCAGGCTTTCCACAATGTTATCTTTTGTAACGCCCCTGTTTTCCATCTCCTCCTTATTTGGACGGATAATCACGGACATGTCAGTAATATTTGTGACAATATCTGAAACGTCTTTTATAAGCGTACTTTCTATTTTCTTTGCCAGTTCCCTTGCCCCATCTTCGCTGTAACGCGTCTTTTCATCAAGATAAATGGTCATCATGGGTGTGGAAGGGTCCCTCCTTGCATCCACTATTTCTATCAATCTCGGAAGACCAAGGGTAACGTTCATCTCTGCTACACCAGCATAGTGGAAAGTTCTCAGAGTCATCTGAGTACCTGGCTCACCAATACTCTGGGCACCAACAATTCCAACCGCCTCGTATGGATCTACCAGCCTTTTCTTGTATATTTCCACAGCCCTATCGATGATTCTCTTCAGTTCTGTATTTTTTATATCGTACTTCTCCTCTGCTTTTGCTATTTCGCTAACTATCGAGAATGGCAGTTCAACCCCGTAATCTTTTATAGCCATCTCGTATATTTTTCTTTCAGAGTCAGTCATATCTCTGAACTTTTTCAGCTCAAAGTCTGTTATGAGGGTGAGTGTGCCATATGAATATTTTGAAACTCTCTTTATTTCTTCTCCATTTTCTTTTCTGAACTCGTTGAGAGGTATCGAGGCGATCTCCTGAATTTCTTCCAGATATAGTAATGTTTTCAGGTTTTTGTTAGATCTCCTCATCATGCCTTCAAGGGGCTCATACTCCCTTACTTCCGTAACATGCACACGATAATTAGCCTCTTTTCCTTTGAGAGTAATGTACGCATAAAATGGTGGTTCAAGCTTTACCGGAAAATCCACTGCGTAATATACCGGTGCGTTGAGCATAAGGGCATCAATGTTATTCATTTTATCTTTCCAGATAAGCACTAACTCTGAATCGCCACTCATTTTTTCTTCCTCCTTTCAAGATAATCCTCTCCAAAAAGGTCCACCAGCAACTCCTCCACGTTTATTCCTTCGTTCCAGTTGCTCTTGGTGGGATCCACTCCATCTTCTCCATACTTAAACTGAATTACGTTGTTGCCTGTATCTACAACAACTCCATCCTCGCGCACTTTCAGGTCTTCCAGCGCATTTATCAGCCTCCTCTGCATGTATCCTGAGCGAGATGTACGAACAGCAGTATCCACAAGCCCCTCACGACCGCCCATTGAGTGAAAGAAGTACTCGGTTGGATTCAAACCCTTTTTGTATGAGGATTCGACAAATCCTCGGGCCTTTGCGCCCAAATCCCCACGCTTGAAGTGTGGAAGTGTGCGATCCTGATACCCTCGATGCAGTCTCTGACCTCTCACGGATTGCTGTCCAATTGAACCAGCCATTTGAGATAAGTTCAACATAGACGCCCTTGCTCCGCTCCTTGCCATTATAACCGAAGCGTTTTCAAGTCCGAGATATTTTGCGGAGATCTTACCTGCCTCATCTCTTGCCTTTGCCAAAACGCCCATGATTTCCATTTCTAAGGTTTCTTCTAAGCTACGACCCGGTAATGGCTGCAGTTCTCCCTTCTTGTAATGCTCTATTAGTTTCTCTACTTTATCTTCTGCTTCCTTTATAACACTCATTATTTGCAATTTTGCGTCTTCAGGTATGTCTTCATCATCGATTCCAGATGTGAACCCTATGTATGAAATCACGCCGACTGCCAGTCTTGTCAAATTATCTATGAACTCGCGCCCCATATTTTTATCAACTTTAACTATTTTATCCAGAAGTTTGCCTTTGAAGGAGCCAATGGCATTTTCGTCTATGGTTCCCGCTACTAACTTTCCATCTCTGATGACCACGTAGGCATCAATAGGACATTTTTCCTTTAAGCATGTTCCTCCACAAGCCGATGGATCGCATATTTTGCTTTTGAATTCTATATTAACCCCTTTGTTAAGTATTAAAGAGAATATGTCCTTGCCCATGTAGTACTCTTTTCCATCGATTATCTTTGGCTCCGGCAGCTTGTCATAGTTCAGGTAGGATAGTATATGAACTGCTTCTGATTTTGTGAACTTGGGATTTTTATGAGTTAGTAAAAACATAGCTGTGATGTGGTCGTGAATTCCACCTATTATAGGACCTCCAAATCTGGGAGATAAAATGTGCTCCTGAACAAGCATCAAAATTCTTGCTTCAGCCCTTGCTTCTTCACCCTGTATGACGTGTAAGTTCATCTCATCTCCGTCAAAATCTGCATTATAAGGAGGGCACACAGCTAAGTTGAACCTGAACGTGCGATATGGCATTACCTTAACGCGATGCCCCATCATGCTCATCCTGTGCAAAGATGGCTGTCTGTTGAAGAGTACTATATCTCCATCAGTTAGATGCCTTTCCACCACCCATCCCACTTCAAGTTTCTTGGCAACCATCTCGGAGTTTGTCTCGGTAATTTTTATTCTCCTGTTGTCCTGCCGTATAACATAATTTGCTCCTGGTAAGTATCTACCGTTCTCATCGCGTGGATTGTGGCCCCTCATTATTATCTCGCGCATTTTTTCTATGTTCTGCTCGGTAACGGCAATTGGTACGGTTAGTTCCCTCGCAGCCTTCTCCGGCACACCAACTTCGTTAATTGATAGGAATGGCTCTGGAGATATCACCGTTCTTGATGAGAAGTTCACGCGTTTACCGGATAGATTTGACCTAAACCTACCCTCCTTTCCTTTTAACCTTTGAACAAGAGTTTTGAGCGGCCTACCACTCCTATGCCTTGCAGGAGGTATTCCTGCAGTCTGATTGTCAAAGTAAGTGGTAACATGATACTGAAGCAACTCCCAGAGATCCTCTATTATAAGCTGAGGTGCACCGCTATCCCTGTTTTCTCTTAACCTCTGGTTAATTCTTATTATGTCCACGAGTTTGTGTGTTAGGTCATCTTCGCTCCTCTCCCCTGTTTCCAATGTTATCGTTGGTCTTACATTTACGGGGGGTACGGCGATAACTGTAAGGACCATCCACTCTGGCCTTGCAGTTTCGGGATTCACACCCATGAGTTTCAGATCTTCGTCTGGTATGCGCTCCAACCTTTCTCTAATCTCTTTGGGTGTGAGCTTTCTACCTTCTTCTCTAAATGTGGTAGGCTTATCAAGCGTTATCTTTTTCTGCTCCGCCTGGCAGTGAGGACATATTGGTCGGGAAGCAGCCTCGTCAATTATCCTTTTGTACAGTACAAACATTTGCATGGGCGAGGCTCCCATCTTCTTTGCTTCCTCAATTTTCATCTTGTACATTTCTATTTCTTCATCGGTGAGCTTTAACCTGCCACATTCTCTACATGTTGCATCAAGGTAATTCTTTATATTTTTTACAAAGCCTACGTGTATTACTGGCATGGCAAGCTCTATGTGACCAAAGTGTCCTGGACACTCGTCCACCTTTCCCCCACAGGTTTTGCACCTCAAACCAGGTTCAATCACACCCATATGAAGGTCCATGAGACCCTTGTCTATTGGAAACCCGTCATCATCATAAGTATCTGCTGTTATTACTTTAACTGCGCTCATTTTCCTGATTTCATCTGGAGAAAGCAGTGAGAACTTTATGGAATTGATCCTCTTGGTAAGTCCGAAAGCTCTCATTTCATATCACCTACCCTTAACCTCATTATCACACCAAGCGCTGCCAACTCATCGCGCATCAACTTGAATGCATAGCTTGTCTCTATTGGATAGATATTTGTGGTGTTTCCGCAAACGGGACACCTGAGTATTCCTTTTTTGCGGTCGTATATTGCCACATGTCCGCAATCGGGGTTGCCGCACACGTAAAGTATTGTTCCGTCGGAATTGTCCAAAAGACGGTCTTTGATTACCATAGCTGCTCCGTGCCCAATTAACGTATCTCTTTCCATTTCCCCAAATCTGAGACCGCCCAAACGGGACCTACCCTCCGTGGGCTGTCTGGTGAGTATTTGCACTGGGCCCCGGGAACGTGCATGGAACTTTCCAGCAACCATGTGGTGTAATTTCTGATAATAAATGACGCCAATAAATATCTCGGCTTCTATCTTTTTGCCAGTTATTCCATCATACATGATTTCTTTCCCAGTGTACTTGAATCCATGGCGCACTAAAGCTTCCCTGAGCGCTTTCTCAGGCTCTCCACTAAAAGCAGTGCTATCCACAAATCTCCCTTCTAAAGAGCCAACTTTGCCTCCAATCATTTCAAGCACATGACCCACAGTCATCCTTGAAGGAATGGCATGGGGATTAATCACAAGGTCTGGAATTATCCCGCTCTCCGTAAATGGCATATCTTCCTGGGGTATAAGTGCACCAACAACTCCTTTCTGGCCATGTCTTGATGCAAACTTGTCGCCGAGCTCCGGAATTCTCATATCCCTTACTTTAATCTTTACCAGCCGGGAGTTGTTTTCACTGACAGTCAGCAAAACAGAATCTACCCAACCTTCTTCTTCTGGCCTCATTGTGACGCTACTCTCCCTTCTCTTCTGTGGACCCAATAGTTCCATTTCCTCATCAAGGAATCTTGGAGGCGAGGTCTTTCCCACAAGTACATCTCCTCCTTTGACGTGAACCTCGGGAGATATTATCCCGTCCTCGTCTAAATGCCTGTAGCGCTCTTCTGTCATGGCACCCCTCACGTCCGGTGTGGGTATTTCAAAACGGTCTTCTTGGCCACCCGGATACCTGCGCTCTTCTGATTTATATGTTCTGAAGAATGTGCTTCTCCCAAAACCCCTCTCCACGGATGCCTTATTCATAACAATTGCATCTTGCATGTTGTACCCGTGATATGATATGATGGCAACCACTGCGTTCTGACCCGCGGGTCTTTTCATGAAATTCACAAAATCCATGGTCTTTGTTTTAACTATTGGTGCCTGGGGATAATGCAGGAGATGTCCTCTCGTGTCTGGCCTTCTCCGGTAATTCACGGCAGGAAGTCCAAGGGATTGTTTCATCATCGCGGCACCCATTGTGATACGCGGAGAAGCATTGTGGTGTGGGTAAGGTATGCAGCCCGCAATGGCCCCCAGTATCAACAAAGGATCTATTTCCATATGCGTGTGCTCCTTGGTTAAAAGAGATGCCACTTCAAAGGTGTGCCCGCAATGTGCGCATTTGAGTACTATATTTTCTTCACCAGGGTTTACCCATTCCACATCGTTCCTGCCAAGCGCGCGACCGCAATGGGGACAGCGTTCTGGCACGTCATATGCGTAAACGGAAATGTATGAATTTTCTTCTTCTTCCGCATCTATCCATTCCATAACCCCTTCTTTAACCAAATCATCAACTGTAATTTTACCCTGTTTCAATCTTTCGCGCACTTTGCTGTCGTATTTAAGTCTGCCATTTTCCACAACCATCAATGGCCTTCTAATTCTGCCCCTATCGCTGTTTATTATCACTTCATTGGTTGTGTCGTCGAACCTTATGTTAATCTGGTGAGAAACAAGTCCCTTGCGCCTTTTCGCTCTTATTTCCCTCGTTAGTTCAGCACCATCATGTACATATCCAACCAAGTTGCCGTTAAGATATACTCTCGCAAAACCCTCCTTTTCCACATCCATTTGCTTTAGGCCAAGCGACTTTAACGTTTTCATCACTTTGTCTTCCGGGTAACCTTCAGATACATCAATTATCAATGCGGCGTTCTTCACCAGGCCACAGTTCTGTCCCTCCGGTGTCTCATTAGGGCACAGCCTACCCCACTGAGTCGGATGTAAATCTCTTGCCTCAAAATGGGGTTGAGACCTTGTGAGAGGAGATATAACACGACGAAGATGGCTGAGAGTACTCATATGAGAGGTTCTATCTAACAACTGCGAGACTCCCGTCCTTCCACCCACCCAGTTGCCCGTGCTCATGGCATGCATAATTTTTTGAGTGAGTACATCCTGACGAACCGCGGCGCGCACCCGAATTCCTTTCTTTCTGTTATATGTTCTTTCTAACTGATACTTCAAATCTTTCATCAACGCGTCAAAAGCAGTACGGAAAAGTTCTTCAAGTAAATCCCCGGATAGTTTTATTCTCTTATTTGACAGGTGATCTTTATCATCTTCCTTTCTAAGCCCAAAGTGAAGTTCTAGGACGCGGCGTGCCATTCTCCCGAGATAATACGCTTTCTTCAATCTGCTGTCTTTATCCACTCCAAGGTGGGGTAGAAGTGACAAATCCAGGATTTGTGATATTTTCTTCTCGCGATATTCCTTTGCCTGACCTGCAGCAAAACGCTTCTCAAGATACTCTATTGCATCTTTCTGAGTTCTTATACCTTTAGGAGGATACAGCTCTTTGTTCTCAACTTCCTCTATGTTGGCCATTGCAATGACACTCATTTTCTCGTGACTTACAATTGCTCTGTATATTTCGTTATCCTTTTCCAGCCCAAGAGCCTTCATCACGATGACAAGGGGAATGGTTCCCGCAACCGCAGGAATGGACACTGTAAGTATTCCGTCTGCTTTTTTCTCTATCATTGTTAGCGCTCTGTATCCCTCCCTCTGAGAGAATACCTTTGCAACCTCAACTGTAGTATTGTATTTTTCTGTTTTCTCGACCAGCACCCTGTTTGGGGCCAAGTCTTCCAGAGAAACAAGGACTTTTTCGCTACCGCCAACTATGAAATAACCACCGGGGTCATCGGGGTCCTCTCCAACATACTGTAACTTTTTCCGGTAAGACCAGTTCAAGATTTCTTTATCCTTTGAAATTTCATCTAAATAGCTATCTATATTATCTTCGTGTATTGTACATATTTTCGACTTTACCATTACCGGAAAGTCCCCTATTTTTATCATTTCTGGCTCTCTCTCGGTGCATCGTCCATCCGATTCGCATTCTTCCACAGTTATGTAGAGATAAAGTGGTGCCAAATAGCTCATGTCCCTTAACCTTGCTTCCATGGGTGTTATTTGCACTGTTGCGCCCGTTGCTTCTTTAACTTCAGGTTTTCCTATAATAATGGTGGGCGCGGCATCTCTAATGTCTCCCTCTTCAGCCACCCTTCCAAATCTTATCCTTATTTTTTTACCGCCAGTCTTGGTCAAGTCCAACGTCATAACTCCAGGTGGATCTTCATCCGTTACCTTGGTTGTATCAACAATCTGCTGCATTATGCTGTTAACATTGTCAGGCGTAGGTATCAGGTCGTTGTACGATGCAATATGATGATTAACGACGCTCTTTTTAAACAGAGAATCTATAATGGTTCGCATATTTTTCACCCATTACTCTCTCACTACTACCCTATAAACAATAATTCTTCCCGCAGTGGGGCTTTTCCTCACGATTTTTATTAAACTTCCTATGGGTATGTGTCCATACTGCCTTTCTAAAATTCTAAGAACAGGGTCGCTTTTTCGTATCTTGGGCAGGTTCTCCTTTTTTACTTTTAGCCTCTCTAAAACTATTGCTTCCTCCTCTTCAGGCACTAAATAATGCTCCGGAACAAGCTCGTGCTCGAGCACGTTAAACTTCATCTTTTCATCACCTCATGAGGGTACGGGCCTGCGGGGATTCGAACCCCGGACCACCTGGTTAAAAGCCAGGTGCTCTTCCAGCTGAGCTACAGGCCCATGCACGTTATTGTTCGGACATATGGGGCATATATATAAACTTTGTCCCTGTAAAAATTCCCTTATGGATGGAGACCCAATAAAATTTAAATATTTAATGTTTATAATCCCCCACAAGGGGCCGTAGCTTAGCATGGTTGGAGCACCCGGCTGATAACCGGGAGGTCGCCGGTTCAAATCCGGTCGGCCCCACTTTGTAGTACCTTTTTTTCGCATAACTGGGGTTAGTGTTATTGTTTTTGCAAAAATATATATACGTAATCCCAATGTCCATCTTGGTGAGTTAGATGGTGCGCAAGCCAGGCAGGATGTATCGCAATCTTGAAGGTCCAGCATATACGAGGAGAGAGTATATGGGAGGTGTGCCCAACCCGAAAATCGTGCATTTTGAAATGGGTAATGTTGAAGATAAAGAGAATTTCCCCGTGGAATTGAGTTTAATCGTGGATGAGGATTGCCAGATCAGGCATAATGCTCTTGAATCGGCCAGGATTATCGCTAACAAGTATCTAAACAAAGTGGGCAGTGCCAATTACTTCTTGTGGATTCGAGTGTATCCTCACCATGTAATCCGTGAGCACAAGATGGCCACAGGTGCCGGTGCTGATCGTATCTCGTCTGGAATGAGCAAAGCTTTTGGAAAGCCGGTGGGCACTGCTGCAAGGGTAAAAAGCGGGCAAGTTGTCATGTCGGCAAGGGTGCACCCTGTAAATGTTGAACGGGCAAAGAGGGCACTTAGAGAGGCATCATACAAGCTACCGACACCATGCAGAATCGTAGTGTCTAAGGGTGCCGAGCTAATAAAGTAATTGTATTTCTACCTTCATTTTTCACTCTGGGATAGCATAATTCGTATAAAATTGGTTAGATGTTCTGCGAGGGAGGGATTATCTGTGTACCCGCATGCTTCCAGTGCGGGTGATGCCAGCAGCGCCCTTTTATTATCGCTTACCACGTCGGTGGCTATTAACCCTTCTCTTCTGTATATGTTGGCATTTAGCGGGACTTTTTGATTTGGTGAAGTTATGATAATAACTCTCACTCCGCGATTAACTGCCTGCTCTAAATTCTTTAGCAATGCTTTTCTTATCTCTGAAAACACAGGGGTTGATATAATGAGCTCATAATCTGATAAATCCACAATTTCCATTAACTTTCTCAGCACTCTTTCTCTGCCATATATGGTGTAAACCAGCTGTGGTTCACCTTTTTCCATAAGATACTCATGCACGAATTCAAGCTTGTCGAATAGCTCGTCTACTTCTGATACAAAACGGTCCCTTATCTTTGATAATTCTTCCGGTTTGTAGATTTTGGGTCTACCTTCTGATGATACCACAAAACCCTTTTTTTCGAGAGCATCTAAAACCTTGTAGGATGATGTCCTTGGAATTCCTGCTGTTTGAGCTATAATCTCTGCGTTGCCCACCCCCAATACCACTACCGCCAGAAAGGCTTTAGCCTCATACTGCGATAACCCTATTTTCTGAAGAGAGGCAACCATCTTATTGTACTCGTCAAAGGCCTCTTCCATGTCCATAGTTGATAATGTCCTCATTGCTTATTATTTCTTCTCACAGTATTCTTTTTAGCCATGGTCCCATGGCGTATATAAGAATCAGTATATAAAGCACTTGAAGAATAGGTTTAAATGACAGGGCAAAAACAGTTAGAGCAGGGAATACTGCTGCAGCCAATGATAGTGAAATCGCTTGGGAGCTTGCAGTTGCACCTAAAATTAATACCATTGCTTGAGGATACTTAAACCTTAAAATCTTTGCAGTTAACACAGAGAGTAATGTTTGTATCATGTAATATGTAAATAGCCCTGTAATTACAAGCAGGAAAATTTCAGGATAAAATATAACAATGCGTGCTACTTTAGCTACGGAGAAGAATACTATGATGAGCACTCCTATCGCTGAAATCCCGGGAAGATATTTTTTATTGGTCATAAAGTAGTTTTTACCTTTCTTCTTTATTATTGCTTTTCTAGTTACTAATCCCAAAATCATGGGTACCATTATATATACCAGCAAAATAATTGCGATTTTCATAGTATTTACTTTGACAAATACATCGCCATTCATAGATATTAGTACCGGTGAAATTATTGGAATAAGAATTAGACCTATTACTGCGATAACAAGAGCATCTGGCACACTTGCATCTGCAATTCCGCTCCATCCAATAAGCATATTAGAGCACGGGATTGCACCCACTAACACGATGGCAAGAGCCAGATCATTATATCCAATTAGTATCGTTCTTGATATAATAAAAGCTGTTACAGATGCAATAAAATACGAAAAAATCAGGGTAGTTATTATAAGTTTAAAGTTATGTCCTGCGTTCCTAACTTTTTCTATTTCCATACCTGTGAGCATTGGGTAGAGCATAACAAAAACTGCAATTGCGCTTATGAACATCATATTGATATGAGCAAAATCTACAAGGTATCCAACTATCATACCTATCGCGAATACAATTGCCACATAGACGTACAATCTTTTTTTGATATTCATAAGTATGTGAAGCATTAACTGAGAATTTCATGGTTATTATTAATAACTGTCGGTAACTATGATATACTTTTTTGCTTTACCTTCTCATATGCAAGTCGCAGTAGTAAGTGACACCCACGATAATCAAGACGCGGCTAGGGAAATTGTAAAGTTAATAGGTAAAAGAGGTATTGATACCGTGATACATCTTGGGGATATTGTATCTCCTTTTACCCTGGGATTGTTTTCAAGGTTGAATTATTACGGTGTTTTTGGAAACAACGATGGTGAGAGATTGCTTCTTAAAAAAATAGCAGATGAGCACGGTATGGTTATTGAAGAGCAACCATTCATTTTTGAATTAGATGGAAAAAAATTTTTGATTTACCACGGCTCAGGTAGCGTGGAAAAAACAAGGAGGATAGTGGAGAGTTTTGCAGAAAGCAATGCTTATGATTTTGTTCTTTATGGGCACACGCACATAATTGATGTTCGAAGAATTGACAGCACACTAATTCTAAACCCAGGGGAGGCATGCGGTTATTTATCCGGAACGCGAAGCTTTGCGGTTCTGGATATTGCAAAAGGCAATGTAGATATCGTAGAATTCTGAGTGTGGTGTGCCGTTGGGTTAAACAGTTTTCGTATTTTTCTCATTAAAAATGTTCCTTTTTAGATAACCGTGAGAAAATGTTTTTAAAATAAGTGTAGATTATTATTAATTGTTCTCAGATGTGAGAACCACACCATGTCATCACCTGCGGGCACAGGGTCTCCCAGGAGACGAAAATATGAAAAAGATGTGGATGAAGGAGGAAGGAGAATTCGGAATAGGCACGCTGATAATATTCATTGCTATAATCATCGTTGCGGCAGTGGCAGCCACGGTACTCATTCAAACAGCGTACGTGCTGCAGCAGCAAGCCATGGAAACCGGCGATATTGCCAAACAGGATGTGTCCACTGGATTTAAGATAATTACTGTTGAAGGTATACGCGAGGACTACTTCTACACAGAGACCGTTGGCACAGGAGACGGAAGCACCACTGAATTTACGAAAGTTCTAAGCCACTGGCCGGTGAATCCCCATTCAGTCACGGTAACAGATGGAACAAATGTGTTGAGAGATGATGGCACAGGAAAACTCGTGCTGGTGACTGGAAACGGCGTTTCTGGCTGGATAGGTTACGATAACCACACCGTGCATCTCACTTACCAGACCGCACCGGCATCCGGTACAGATATTACGATAAAGTATGGTTCAGGGTATGGGCACACCATATCGTACCTTGAAATGAAAATAGGACTCATGGCGGGAAGTCCACCGATATCCATTCAAAGCGTCCTGGTGGAAGTCACTGATGGATACACGGATGCTACTTTAACGTACAATGCAACCGCAACCAACTACACGCAGTTAGACGGAAAACATTTCGGAGCGTTCATAGCGAGGGATATGCCGCCTTCAAACTGGGAAAGGGACCGCGTGATAACCTCTGGCGATGTAGTAGTACTGTACATCAACGCGTCGGCTGTTGGTCTTTACATTGCACCTCAGACTCACATGACAATAAAGCTCATTCCTAAACACGGTGTGCCCAATCTCGTTGAATTTACCACTCCTGCAACATACACCACAAAGTACGTGGAGC
>WAOD01000009.1 GCA_015521465.1 DHVE2 group archaeon | reverse complement strand
ATAAAAGATGTAATCCAAAATCACTATTTTGAAGTCACCGTCTCTATCTCTTTTTAAGAATTATTATAATATGAAAACCTCCCATTTACATTTCTGGTGAAAACACAGATCACCAAAAAACCCATAACCAAACCAATCAACACCTTTCTGCTTTTCATTTTTTCACTCCCATACTTTTGCTCAGCAATACATTATTATCCATAAAGTAGTACTGCGTGCTATCTCGTAACCATTACAATGGTAATGCACCTCCCCCTATTTTATAAAATATTATGACAGCACGATGAGCATAATGTGCCAGTATATCGTGTAATCTTTCCTTGAATATTTGCTCCAGCGGAGTAGCATATTCATCCTCTTTAAGATTTTTAGCCATATTTTTACTATCCTGAACATGTCTAATTTCATGCTACTTACATAATCATTCTTCATTGATTTTCTCTATTTTAGTTTTCTACATGGTTTCAACGCCCTGAATTCCAAAATATTTAAATACATGTAAAAATCACAAGTACGGGGCCAAGAGCCAGAGAGCGGCCACGGGCCCATTGCGGTCTGAGGAAAGTCCCCCCTCCTTCGGGCAGCCGGCCCCGCGCAAGCGGGGGTCCCGAGAGGGACGGCAACGGAGCAGAAACGACACAGCCTGCGAGGTAGAATGATTCCATGAGGATGACGCTCTCGCAGGATTTGGTGAAACGGCCGACCCCGGCGGAGCAAGCCCGAGCAGCGCCAGTGAGTTGCCCGACGAGGCGCAGGTAGGGTGCATAGTCAGATGCCGCTTGAAACAGAAGGGGGCTTACTCCTGGCACTTGGCCCAAAAATAAAAAAATTAAAGACTTAACCAGATAAAATATGCTGCAAAAACTATTGCCAAAATGTACATTATCCAGCTTATATCCCTGTATTTCTTAGTAGCAAGTTTTACCACCACGTACGTGATTATACCCGCGCCTATACCATCGGATATGCTATACGTGAATGGCATAGTTATCAGAGTAAAGAATGCAGGTATGAATTCAGAATAATCTTTGAAGTCAATATTAGATAGGTTACCCATCATGAATAAACCAACTAAAATAAGTGCAGGAGCGGTAGCCGCGGCAGGTACGAGAGCCACGATTGGAGTTATGAAAAGTCCTATCATAAATAGAGATGCCACGACCAGACTCGTGAAGCCCGTTCTTCCACCTTCCTCCACACCAGAGGCACTTTCTATGTATGTGGTAACCGTTGAGGTGCCCATTAGTGCACCGAAAGTTGTGCCCAGTGCATCCGTAAGAAGCATTCTCGTTAGCGATTTTTTGGGAATATTTCCATCTTCATCTAAATCACCCACCTTCGCAGATAAACCGGTGACAGTTCCAAGGGTATCAAAGAAATCAACCATGAAAAACGCAAAAATCACACCCAAAGCACCGGCGTTTATCAAACCCTGAAAGTCCATATGCAATGCTATTGGTGCCGGGGATGCTGGAAGAGACACTAAAGTAGATGGGAGAGAAAAGCCAGCAGGATACAGCACCTTCGCAGCAGAAGGATCGTAATAGCTCCACACCACAGCAATAAGCGTGCTTGAAAGAATGCCCCAGAGAAGAGCCCCTTTAACACGATTAACAAAGAATACTATTGTTATGAACAACCCTGCAAGGGCTACAAGGGCATCAGGCGCGAGAAGATTGCCCATCGATATCAGCGTGGCTGGATTACCTACCACAATATGCGCATTTTCCAGACCAATTATGGACAGGAACAGCCCGATGCCCGCACCTATTGAGTACTTCAAGTTTCGTGGAAAAGAGTTGGCAATTAAAGTTCTAACATTTGTGACAGAGAGCAAGATGAAAATTAAACCTTCAACAAACACTGCCGCAAGGGCAACCTGCCATGAATATCCCATGGTAAGCACCACACTGTATGCAAAGTAAGCGTTGAGCCCCATGCCCGGAGCCAGTGCGTAGGGCTTGTTAGCGTAAAGCCCCATAATTATAGTTGCAAATGCAGTTGCGATAACTGTGGTAGTCACTAAAGGTGCAAATGGCATTCCCGTGTTGCTCAAAATAGCAGGGTTTACAAAGATTATATAGGCCATAGTCATAAAAGTTGTTATCCCTGCCATTGTTTCCACTTTGAGAGAAGAGCCTCTTTCCGTCATCCTGAAAAACCGGTCTATCTTATCGGCTACGGTGCTCATCGCTGGATTATGAAAATGGGATATTAAATAATTATCATAAGCCCCAGTAAGACTTCTCCCTTCTCTTTATCCGGGCAATTTCTTCCAGAACCTCCCTGTCCTCATAACTAAGCTCCATTCTGAAAAGCTTGCGTGCATCCTCTTCAGGAATATCAATGTAGTAGATTTCATCAGCCTTCATTTGCCTTCCTATGGTTACTCCCTCTATTGCCACCGCCACTTCCTCGCCCATTATTGCTTCAGTAACGTTATTCTCACCGTTTCTTATGCTCTTTATGCGCCCAACCACGCGACCATCCTCGCGTAATATTCTCTGCCCAATACGTATGCGACCCCCCAAAACTCTCACACCAACAATGGCTGGCTTACTGAGGCGGAATATGTACTCTGGAAGAACGCGGAACTTACCCGGGAAAGTTATTTCCATTCTCTTCTCCCGCTCCATCTCCCTTTTCATATCATCTCTCCACTTTTTGTAGTCTTCTACAATCTGATAAATCACCCGGTCAATGAAAATGTTTATTTTTTCAGCCTCCTGCTGTGCATCGGGAAGAACGCGTACATTGAAGCCAAGTATGACGCGATAAAGGGGATTCTGTATGGTCGCAGCCTCCACTATATCCCTCTTGGAAATGTCTCCGATATCCGCCTTTTTGATGGGTATTCCCTCCTGCTCAAGTTCGTAAGCAAGTGCTTCAAGAGAGCCAAGGGCATCTGCCTTGATTATCACCCCTTCCTCGCTTGTCTTTATATTTATGTTTGTCTCTTGGCGCACTCTCCTGATAACCTCATCCACATTCTGATTCGCAACGATTACAGGAGAACCGGCAAGAGCGCTTTCCAGAGCGGGCGCTGCAATTTTTATACCCGCAGCTGCGTGAACCTCATTCACACTCAAGAATCTATCGCGAGGGTCTCTCATCTCATCCAGGGGCTTGGGTTTCAATATGGCCTTTATCTTTGTAACAATTGGTTCTGTGGAACTGCCAACCACAATGGTATCTCCCTTTCTGAAAGTACCGGAATAAACAATCACATCAATAGTTTTACCAAGCCCGCGTTCTTCCTTTACTTCCAGCACGGTACCCTCTCCAGGACCATCCTCAGTTTTTAGATTCTGTTCTAAAAATCTCTGGGCAAGACCCACCAATATGAGAAGAAGGTCCGCTACGCCAACTCCCATCTTTGCGCTCATGGGCACTATTGCTATATTCTGCGTAAAATCGGATATGCGATCGTATCGCTCAGATGAAAATCCAAACTCATAAAGTTTTTCCACAATCTTGTATATCTTCTCATCAACTGCCTCCTTCACCCTGTCCTTCTGCTTCTGATACGCAATTATAAATGCCTCGTCTTCCCCGCTTTTCCAGCCGCTTATCCTGTCTATTTTGTTGGCTGCAATAACGAAAGGGGTCTTGTAGCGTCTGAGTATGTTTATTGATTCTACAGTCTGAGGCATAATGCCCTCATTTATATCTATAACCAAAACGGCCAGGTCCGCAAGGGCCCCTCCCCTCGCCCTCAGGGTGGTAAATGCCTCGTGACCTGGTGTGTCTATGAATAGCAACCCAGGTACCCTGAATTTCTTTCCTTTCATAAGAGGCCCGCATATACGGTAAATATCATCTATGGGTACCTCCGTAGCACCAATATGCTGTGTAATTGCTCCCGCCTCTCTCTTAACAACTGCCGTACCACGTATTCTATCTAAAAGAGTAGTCTTACCGTGATCAACATGACCTAAAACGCTAACTATGGGCTGCCGGATATTCATATTAACCTGCATGATACGTGCATAATTAAAACTTCTCATAAGTTAAGAACCACCCGTTAGTACTTGCCCAGATAATAAATCAAGAACATCGCCGAGCCGGTGACGAGAAGAAGAAATATTACCTGAAACCACCTCTTTCTGATAGCTTCGTCCCTCACCTTAATCTCGTTGAGCAAAAGCAAAATTGCAATTATGGAGAAATACACGGCAAATATAAGGTCAAACAACCCGTACCATTGGGAATAGCCCATAAATGAGTATTGGCTTTATATAGATAAAATTATTGAAAAGTGAAAAATTACAGCGATTTCATCTTATTGGGCATGCTCTTCCAGCGCCATTTTCCGTTGATTATATCATCATCACCGTATCCCTGCGCTCTGAGATACTTGACCCATTTCCAGTAAAGACGCGGGTGAGTGCGCCTCACATTGTGAAACTCTGAATTTAACATGGCGGGACACATGAAACAGCCAATTCTCTCGTAACCCATGTCGTAAAGCGGATTGTAAGGCAACCCTCTCATATGAATGTAAAGCCAGACATCAAGGGCGAGCCAGTCAAGAATGGGATACACCACCCGCATATCTCCAATTTTAGCCTCCTGATACTTGTTCATCCTGGCCATGGACTCGTACCTACGGGAGCCATCAACCATTGTGCCCCTGAACCTTTTGAGTTGCTGCAACTTTAAGTACTGGGTGCACCACCTGCTGTCCTTGGTGGGCACTCCCTTTTCGTCCACGATGTCCCAAAAAGACCTTTTCGGCTTGACTTCTATGAGTTCGATTCCCAGAAAATCGGCAAAATTGTAAACAAAGCGCTCGGTTTCCGGAAACTCCATGCCGGTATTGGCAAACACTGCCCTATTCACTCCAGCCATGTGCGCAAGATACAGTGCCACTTCGCTATCCTTTCCACCTGAAAAGGCAACGTAATCGGCTTTTTTATTTCGTATAAAATGAACGGCGGAGCGCTCTAACATAGCCAGATGGGTTGTATTCGCGCGAGTAGTGTCCTTTAATGTGCTTCTCCTTCTTGGCTTAACGCTTCTGCAAAAAACATCGCGTACCTTCGTGCCTTTGAGCGTGGGGACGGCAACTCCTGTACATGCACCTGACCTGAAAATGGCCCAATCACCATCAAATCGTTCGTTTATGCGTTTCCCCTTCAGGTGCCCAGAAGAGTTAACCTCAAAGTCATAGTGTCCGGAAAGCGCGTAAAAAAGCGATGCCCCCTTACCGGTGGGCAAAAACCTATAACGCCATCGGCCCGCGTCATTCACATACTCTAAAATACCAAACTTGAACCCGTCAACGAACAAATCGCGCCGGTAATCCAGCCCCGGCTGCCTGGCAACCAAAATAAGGCGGGCCCTCAGGTAATCCCTAACCTGCTTTATGGGAACTAACTTCAGCAAAATTCCGCTTTCGTAGCGGGATATTGGCCGTATATCTCCCATCTCATGAAAGCGAAGCTTCGCGGATGCTCGCGTTCTGCACAAATCGCAGAAATCACCAAGCACAGGTACATTGCACTTTGCACAGTAATTTATTTCCACGGAGGTGCATGGCTTGGGCAATTTAAATATTTGGCAACACAAATACCAAACAATATGAAAATTTCAGGGTGAGAATGCTTATATATCTCACCATAAATTACCCTTTATGAGCTATGAAGACGTGTTCAATCAGGTAGAAGAAACTTTGCTGGACATTCTGGCAAGAATAGACGACGGGGATGAAGAGGCGGTAAAAGAGTTGATCAAAATCAAGAAATACATCTCCGAATTAAACGATATGCTCAGCGTGGTTGACGAGAGCGATAATCTGGAGAGCATCAAAGCTAAATTTGACGAGATGAGCAAAAAGTTTGATGAGTTTCTCATGGCAGTGGTGAAGGTGGTAGGATGACCACGATAAGAGATTCCGTAAAAATGGGAGAGATACTCTCCATAGTAAGGTCTCCCGATAATAAGGACGTTGAGATATACTACGACAATGCCGAAAACATGTGGTACATTGCCACTTCTGACAGAGAGGAGTACGTGCTAATTGGCACTGACAAAGACCTTGACAACCTGTACGACCTGATGAAGCACATTGTAGAGAACATACCGTGGGAGGAGGATTGGGAGCCTGAAGAGAATGAGACTGAAAGTTGAGCTACCTGACTTTGCTCACGAAACTATTGTTAGATTCATCAAGGATTTTGCAGGAGATAGAAGAGTGGTTATTGGACTAAGCGGTGGGCTGGATTCTTCCGTAGCACTCGCATTAGCTGTAGAAGCCCTGGGAAAGGAAAAAGTACTTGCCGTGCACATGCCAGATACGATTACGCCGAAAACTGAAACAGACGACGCTGAAACGGTGGCAAAAAAATACGGAGTGGCCCTGAGAAAAATAAAGATAGATAGCATCCTTGAAAAATTATTAGAAACTACTGGTGTGAATTCTAAAATAGCGGTGGCAAATGCCAAGGCAAGAATAAGGATGGTGATTCTATACTCTTTTTCTAACGAACTAAACGGGCTTGTACTGGGAACAAGCAACAAAAGCGAACTTCTCACAGGGTACTTCACAAAGTACGGAGACGGTGCAAGCGACCTAGCACCCATTGGAGACCTTTACAAAACACAGGTCAGAGAACTGGCATGGGAAATTGGAATTCCAGAAAATATAATAAAAAAGAAACCAAGTGCAAACCTGATTCCAGGACAGGTTGATGAGGATGAATTGGGAGTTGATTACGAAACTCTGGACAGGGTACTTTACGGTATAGAACTGGGATTGAAAAAGGAGGAAATAGCAAGGGAAATAGGAGAAGAGAGAATTGTGAATCGCGTGTTTGAGCTTTATAACAGGTCACGCCACAAAAGGGTGCTAATATACATCCCCAAGGTAGGTGTAAGAAGCATAAACACAGACTGGAGAGAGTAGCTACTGCATTATGACGACCATTTGAGCGTGGGGTATCCCTGCTATACGAATAACAGAATCGGCGTCTATGTATCCGGCTTTTGTTGCTATTTCAATTACTCTTTTTCCCGTTAAATTCGCGATTGTGGCAATTTTCATAGAATTTAAAAAAGTCTGCTCTGAAACGTATGATTCGTAGTAAAAACTCTTAGAGACGTGCAGCTGCATGTCCCCATCTTCAAATTTCTGCCCTAAAAGCTCTCTGTCGCACGCTGCAAGCACCACTTCTCCGCGCCTGCGATAAATTCGCATGGATATGTCGTTACTTGACAATTTTATAACCCCCATGTTTATCCAGAAACAGCTCTCCCGAGTTGTGCATTTTATCCAGCAGTCTGAGAACCTCGTCTTTATCTTTCAATCCGTACTCTTCAGCGCGCTTCAGAATGGCACTCTCGGTTGCAATATCCTCTTCCTCCAGCTCTCTTATAATATCCTTCAAGATGTGGAGCTTGTCCCTCTTGGTCTTTGATATACCTGAGTATATGGTGTCTATATCCATTGTACCGTCCTCACTGGCCACTTCCTTTAAATATGCCCTGACAATTCTCACCGCTCTTTGAGCATCTTCTTCTGTAACTATATCGCTCAACCTGGCGCGAGCGGAGGCTTCGGCAAGCCTTACCATTGCTTCTAACTGCCTCGGAGTAATGGATACCCTGTAATTTTCCTTGAACTTCCCACGAATTCTCAGAAACTCTCCTTCAATTATGCGCATTGCGTCATCACTTAGCTTTGGAACCACGTATGATTTGGCGTATTTCACATATTTTTTAATCATCTCAGGGGGAATCTTCTGAGTATGCTGCTCCACAAGTATATCGTCCTCCCCAAGCATGATTTTTTCACCAACCAGGTGAACATTGAGAATGTAATCGGCCATGTCCCGGTCTTGAGTCTCGTCAGGAATGTCCATAATCTTGAATATCACGTCAAACCTGGACAACAGAGGTATTGGCAGGTCAATCTGCTCAGGAAGAGAATCCCGAGGGTCAAACCTGCCGTACTTGGGATTGGCAGCACCCAAAACAGAACAGCGAGACATCAATGTGGCATAAATACCCGCTTTCGTGACTGATATTATCTGCTGCTCCATAGCCTGGTAAATGGAATCGCGGTCAGTGGCACTCATCTTGTCAATCTCATCAATCGCAGCGAGACCCTGATCTGCGAGCACAAGTGCTCCAGCTTCAAGGCTCCACCGTCCAGTATCATCACGAACGGCGGTGGCGGTCAAACCAGCAGCAGATGAGCCTTTACCCGAAGTGTATATTCCATGCGGCACTAACTGCGACATTCTCTGCAGCAACTGGGACTTCGCGGTACCCGGGTCGCCAACCAGCAAGATGTGAATGTCCCCGCGTATTTTGGTACCGTCAGGCATCTTCTTGGAAACCCCTCCAAACATCTGAAGCACGAGGGCTTCTTTAATCATTTTTATTGGCCCAGTGTCAAAAATTGCAGGTGCTATTGACTGTCTTATCTTTTCAACAACATCTCCGCTACGTGCAAGCTCTTTTATCTCTTCTATATCCTCCTCCGTCAAATCTTCAAGAGATTCAAGGTCATTCTCTTCCTTATCCACGCTATTCACGTACAGGTACATCACAAACTCGGTGCTTTTCACATTTTGAATTCGGGTAACCCTTGCTTTGAGTATGCCGTTGAGTATCACCCGGTCACCGGGAACCACCGCACCTGCAAGATCGTCTTCAAGAATCGCCTCAATTCTCTGGGGCTGCTCTCCGCCTCTTAGATCTTCAGGCATGTCCTGGATCTCTATGCTCTGAAAATCTTCCAAATGGGATTCTTTAAGCAATAACTTGAACTTTACCTTGCCCTTTGGCTTGCCGCAAACACCGCACTTGTCTGGCTCTGTAAGACGAGAACCGTCCTGCACCACTTCCGTCGTACCACCACAGTCGCTGCACTTGAACACTCCCACCTTCAGCTTTGGCCGTATCTCCGTGGCCCTTCTTATTATACCCCTTATACTTACGAATTTCTCAAGATGCGCCGTCCTAAGCTTTCTTATCTCTTTGATGCGGTCATGCTCTGGAATCTGAAAAACACGCAGGTGCACAGGAATATTGCTCTCGGAGTACACCTTCATGGCCTTTTCTCCTATCAAAATATACTCTTCGGGATTATCAAGGAAATCCTCGGCAAAATCCGCATTGTAAGACACGATATCATCGAATTTCACGTACAAAGACTTCAACTCTGGATACTGCTCCTGCACGTCCAGCAGAGTTCTCCCATAATCCGTTTGAGAGAAAAAGTCAGTCCACATGGCCATGATTTCATCGGAGGTATACCGCATCATGCATTGCATACAGGAGTGGTATAAAAGGGTTTTTGAGATGGGAAATTCTAAGGTATCAAACCAATAAATCTCATAATCATATAAATCATGAGAATCGCCGCTATGGAATAATAAATCTTACTCATCGCAGGGAGTCACTTTTGGCGTCTTTCACACATACACACCCACCTGTCATTTGCCACATTTAATTAGAATTAATAAAATATAAAAGTTTCATGAGTGCTGCCATACTACTAAGTTCTTCTGAAACCGCACCTC
>WAOD01000008.1 GCA_015521465.1 DHVE2 group archaeon | reverse complement strand
CTTTTTAGCCTCATCAGCTACCCATTCAAACCCCTCTATTTTTCCTATAGCCTCAGTTAGCTCTCTATAAATGTGACCCACGCTCTCCTCCACAACCTCGTTAATCATTTCCCTAACTGACTTTAGAATTTCAAAGCTTTTTTCAGGCTCGTTGGCGATTTTATCGGCACCTTCTCTTAACTTTGCTCTTATCTTAGCTGCTGTTTCTTCGCTTACATTGCTTAGTAAAGCTTCTATTTCCTCGCTTTCTCTATGGTACTGTTCCTTTACTTTATTTGCCATCTCCTCAAGTAACGGCTCCAGGATTTCCAGTGCCGCGTCCATATCCTTCATTTCGTAGTATTTCTTTGCCTCATCGTATTTCTTGTGAAGCTCCTCTGCGTCATTCAGATCTTTTAAAATCGAAAAATAATTTTTTATGGTGGCCATTAATTTATCGCATTTTTCCTTTTTTTCCTGAAGGGCGCGCGCTTTTTTCTCTAACTCTTTCTCTAATTTTAGCCGGCTAAGGTATGGAGATGGCAATTTTAAAACCTCCCTTTGCGTAATGGCATTTATAATTTAATATTTACTTTATTTCACTTCGAAATCATCTTCGAATATATTTCCTATGCTTCTCTCTTTTAATTTTTCCTCTTCAACGAAGGGCACTTTAATTCCGGTAAGCACGACTAATATGCGCATCTTTCCCGTGTATTCAGGGTCTACTCTTGCACCCATTGATATCTTTGAATTCTCCCTGAGAAACGAGGATATCGTGTCCACTGTTGAATATATCATGCTTAACGTTGCATCCTCTCCCACAGTCATGTGAAGGAGCGCACCGTTAGCTGTGCTGTAATCCACGTTCATCAGGGGATTGTTGAGGGCATCTACAACTATCTTTCTTATGTCATCAATATCACCCTCGCTCAGAAGGATTGTTGATAATTTACCGCTGTTCATTATGTACCTTAAATCGGAGATATCTATGTTAATCAGGGAGGGCTTGGTTATTATGTCCACGAAAGACATTATGGAGTAACTAATCAGCTGGTCCATCACCATGAAAGCCTCGTTTAGAGGCCTGTTAGGCACAATGTCTATGAGTTTTTCGTTTTCTAAAACGATCACAGTGTTGGATTTCTCCATAATCTTTTTGAGGCCATCTTTTGCCTTTGCCACGTGAACTTTCTCGATCTTGAATGGGAGGGTTACTATGGATATGACCATAGCTCCGTTTTTTCTCAAGATATCAGCTATGACCGGAGCGGCTCCCGTCCCCGTTCCACCTCCGAGACCTGCGGTTAAAAATGCAATGTCTACATCTTTCAAGATCTCTGCTATCTTCTCCCTGGCCATGAGCGCGCTCTGCTCCCCGTATCCTACGTTGCCCCCCACACCGTTACCATCTTTTGATTTGAGCAGTATTTTTGTGTCTGCATCAATCATTCTGAGGTGTGGATAATCTGTATTAATTGCTATGGTCGGTACATCTATTCCGAGTTTTTTCATTCTCCACACTGCGTTGCAGCCCGCGCCTCCCACGCCCACGACCACTATTTTGGGTCCTTCGCTATGTGCGTAAAGGTCGTATTCAGTGTACTCGGATACTCTTCTCAGTATTGATGAAAGGGTCATTTTTTAACCTCCTTCTCCTTTTGCATATCCTTCATGGCTTTTTTTATTTCGGCTTCAGCTTCCCTGGAAATCATGTGCCTCACGTACTCTTTTACTGCAAGCCTTATTGCATCGTCAAGATCAACTGCCTCTACCTCCCCCTTATCTACCAATTCAAGAAGAAGTGCCACGGTTTTTTTGGGTAAATTCACGTTAACTCGCTCAATATTTTGCGGTGCAAACTTGCTGGCTAAAAAGTCCTCTATGGCTCTTCTGACCACTTCTGATATGTTCTTGAATTCTCCCTCATCCACTAACTTTTGAAGCTTCTCCGTGGCATCCTTCGAAAGGCGAATTGTTATTCTCGCCGAATCTGACATTTTCAATCACATCCCACTTTTTTTGTCTGACACAATGTATGAGGGAAATCCTATATATACTTTTGCCACAAATTCCTTTTCGTTTTTCCCATCTTTAAAAAATTGGAATTTTGTGAGTTTTTAGATTCACGGGGCCGCGAGGAGCGGTTCTCCTTCTGGCATCAGCACTCCGTAGTGCCGGAACGGGAGCACATTGACATCCAGCTCTATAACCTTTGCATTTTTTGCACCTATGCTTTTTACCTCCTCCTCTACAACTTCCCTGGGCACGCTGGCTTCAAGCCATGCAAGGTTGTATCCTGGATACTTCTCTTTTATTTTCGTTTGTATGACTTCCACAATGTCCATTATTGGCCTTTCCAGGTATTCTCTCCCCACTTTAACCTCTATTTTGTCAGACATTTTTAGCACCTCTGTATGACATGTGGTTGCAAGTATATAATATTTACTAATGGGCGCTGGAAAGGCCTATTTGAAGTGAAGGACATCTTGGCACAAAGCCCGAGGCAGAGGTGTAAGCGGATATTATGCAAATAAGGTGATGTTGTGAGTTGCGTGCAGTAAGAATATCTTGCATGCTTTAAATCACGTGCCAGTTTGTCCTTCTTGACAGGATATCTGGCAGTTATGCAGTACCTCTCCTTTTAAATGTGAAAGTTTTTTATCTACAACCACAATAATCCCGTATGGCTTTTCTGAATCCATGGGCATCGCAGCAGTTCAAAGACTACGCCAGGCTTAGAGACGAGTTTGGGATCCGGGAATTTAACTTTGATTTGCCCGACGCTCCTCTTCTTTTCCGCAGGGGTATAATAATCGGGCATCGTGATTTCGAGATGATTTATAACAGGATAATACACGGTGAGAAATTTGCAGTTTTAACAGGGCTTATGCCCTCTGGGCGAATGCATTTTGGGCACAAGATGACCATTGAGCAGGTAGTTTACTATCAAAATCACGGCGGGGATGTTCACATTGCAGTTGCGGATATAGAAGCTTATGCGTCTCGCGGAATCAGTCTTGAAAAAGCGAGGAAAATAGCTTTGGAAGAGTACGTGCCGTCCTACATTGCTCTTGGCATCTCTCCTGATAGGGCGGAAGTGTATTTTCAATCAAAGAGAAAAGAAGTAAAGGACCTTGCATGGAAGCTTGGCAAAAAGATAAATCTCAACGAGTTCATGAAAATTTACGGGTTTGGCAACGAGGCGAATATGAGCCACGTGTTCTCGCCTCTAATACAGGTTGGTGACATACTTCACGTGCAGTTAGATAAGTTTGGGGGGTCTCGTCCAACGGTGGTGCCCGTGGGCGTTGATCAGGATCCGCATTTGAGATTAACCCGTGACCTTGTTGACCGGTGGAGAATGTTTAGCATCGTACCTCGGGATGGCAAAGTTGGTGTGTTTTACAAGGGTGAAGATGCAGCCCGTGTGCTTGGCAAGTTAAAAGGTCGCGTAGAAGCGCTTGGGGCTACGGTGGAATTGAATGTACCTTACAGGGCACTTTATGCCGCGATGGATGGTGACTTGTACGGCAATATTCGGAAGATAAATGATGTAGTAATCGAGTACGAGCGTGAGTTCAACTCTTTTGCCTTTTACGAGCCAACGGCCACATATCATCGCCTTATAACAGGGCTAACCGGGGGCAAGATGTCCTCCTCCATACCTGATAGTGCCGTTTTTCTCACAGATTCTCCTGAAGAAGCCAGGAGAAAGCTCATGCGGGCAAAAACAGGAGGCGGTGCCACACTGGAAGAGCATCGTAAGAACGGTGGCAATCCTGAGTCCTGTGCCGTCTACGAGTTTCTTGCGTATCACCTGATCCGTGATGACAGGTATCTTCAGGAGATTTACGATTCTTGCCGCGCCGGTAGCCGTATTTGCGGAAAATGCAAGAAAGAGGCGGCTAACCTTGTTGCCGAGTGGATGGCCGATTTTCAGGAGAAACGGGAGCAGGCAAAGGAGCTTGTGGGAGAAATAGTTAAAGAATATTAGTTCCGAACTTTCGGAGTTATAAATTTATACTTTCTTCTCTAATTTTTCAACCATGAACGAAGCTGTACTGCCTGTTGGATATTTAAACACGCACATGCTATGCAGATGGCGTTTTCTGCTGGGGGATAACTTGGATTCTGAAAAGGGCCTGAATGATGTTCTGAATGATATACTGAAAACAGATTTGGCATCCACTTGGATTTTGACGGGCATTAGAGATGGTCTTTACGTCCTTTCCGAAGTTGAAATATCTGAGGTGGATTCAAAAACTCAGGCGTTGCATTTGCACGTTGATGAGCGTGAGTACTCCGAAGATAGAGAATGGCTGTCGTTGCAGGGATTGGGAGCCCTATCTGAATGGGGTGTGCATGCCGCTCTGGCTGCAATCGTGGCTGGGGGCATAGAAGATGCCAGGCGTGGCAAGTGCTGTGGCAAAAAATACGCAGAGTACGTAAACAGCAGAATTAAGAGTAATTACGAAATTTACGTGAATGGTGACCCGTATCCTCTGTTTGAGTCTGCGGTGTTATTGCTTACTATAATTACATCTGTTAGGTGCGTGTTAGAAGAAAGAAATGAGTATTTTTTTGATAGAGAGTACAGGGCGATGTGCAACACATGTCCCTTTGCTGCTCACTGTGATGTGCCTTTAACTGGTGGTTCCATAATGAAATCTAACAAATACGCTCTTAAAACCGGGTCTTCTTTTGCGATGTACTTGGATGATGTACATGGTTATGGATGGTACATGCTGTACCGTGCCGCTGTGCGATACCTGGGATACAAATCTAAAAACTTGAAAAGAGCAATTCACTCGGCAATGGTTGAAGTTTATGGTAAAGATTACAATAACATTGAATTTAACACCAATGATTTAAAACCGTATTTTGAAGAGGACAAAAAACTTAACATGATAGAGGTGGAAGAATTAGCATTCAATGCGCGAGAAATTCTGGAGAATGGCGAGTATCTGGTCAGTTACGAGCATTTTATGACCTCTCCTATGACAAAGGAACTCGTGAAGCGTGGATATTTTCAAATTTCCGCTCTGAAAGAAGAGGAAGATGAAGAATTTGATGATGAGAAAGATAACCGGTATTTTGTTTTGGTTCCCGGCAAATCTTTTCTTAAAAAGGTGTGGGGTGATGCAATTGATTGAAGAGGATGAGCTGCCTACGATAGAGATAGATGATGAAGGTGATTTCTATGTGGAAGGCGAAGATGAAGAAGAAAGTGGAGAAAATTGCTATCTTGTTTTCTATCCTTTGTTCATATTGCACAATTTCCCTCCTGAATTTAACCCCCTTGGTGACGATGGTGATTTTCTTTACGGGGAGCTTGTTTTGAGCACGCCTTACACGTTTTTTGGTATTTGCATGGACGCACAAAATAAAGGATACCGGACCCTTTACGATATAACTAAAAACATGAGCGTTTTCAAGCGCAAGTACCTTTTGGAGGTTTTAAGATGCATATTGTACGGAGAAGAATGTACCCGTGCGGATGTATGCGCCCGTCTTACTTTGTCTCTAAACATAAAGCTGGCAAGGGAGATGTGCAGGGTTGCTTTTAAAAATGATTTTTTAAGAGAATACGTGGAAGAGGTGAAAGATTACATTATTCCCCGTAAAAAGTTTTTGAGGATGCTTTTCGATAATGATGGAGAGATTCTATATTGGGGATGGAAGCTGTACCTTGAAAATAAAGGGAGGACGTAGAGGATGTACCTGTGGTGAAAATTGGAAAATTATTTAGAAAATGTATACTGTGTGTGGAGCTACAGGGAGTTTAGCAGTGCCAGAAGAGTTCTTCCCCTCTTTGTCAGCATAACCATACCATTCTCCATTTTTATCAGCGCTCTCTTTTTAAAGCTGTTTATAATCTTTTCCGCATCAATCTCATCGGCTCCATTTTTCATTATTATTTTTTTGGCATTCTCATAGTTTATTGGGGTAGCAAACGTGCCAAGGTGCTTCTCGTATTCCACGTCTTTCACGTGAGCTTTTATGTTTATTACAGGCAGGTCAGATATCTTTCTTTCTGCGTGATACGGATACAAAAATATCGTCTTGCACGCTTTTTCTCCAGCTTCCTTCATTATGTTTAGCAGCCCCACATATATCGCAAGGGAGCCTATTTTGTGACCGCCGCTAAGGTTTGCGTATATTCGAACAGTGCCTCTTGATTTTGCGTACTTTTTCATTTCGTTTTTCACATGCTTTTTTGTATCTTCAAAAGATGTCAAATCCGCGATTATCATTTTCACCTGAGTTCCTGAATTCTTTAGGAAGTTTATGGGTGCAATGACCATTTCTTCAAAAGCTCCTCTCTCATCATCTTCTAAATTTTTCAATTTCTGTTGAATATTATCCACGTCTGTGAAAATATATAGTGTGTTTACATCTCCAGCATGCTTGAGTCCAAGCCCGAATTTATGCGCCTCCTCTTTGTTAAGCAGCTTTCTGTACTCGCTATCATAATCGTATATGGTCAAACTCGTTACGTGGATATTTGTTTCTTCTTTACTCATTTTCTTCACCCTCCAAAAAGAACCATGCTCCTGACTTCAGAGAGTAGTATCCTCTATTTTTTTCCTTTCTCTCATGTATCAGGTTCCTGCATACCAGCTTGCTTTTTGCCTCGCTAAATCCAGATGGGGATATTTTTCTTCCAGTAATCTTTTCTATCTCTTCTTTTATGGTTCCCGCAGGTAGTTCCCCATTTTGATTTTTCAGCACCTCAAGTATAATCCCCATCATATTTTTATTCTTTTTTTTGTTTTTTTTAAATCCCATGTCAATTTCATCAATTGTTAGGGCTATTCTTTTTATTTTGTATTTTCCCCCCTTAGTTACCACGTATATAACGGGAATTTCTCCTTTTGTTCTGTCTCCATAAGTTGCAAGTAGTGCCAGTGCAAAGGACATTATCTTGGTACCCCCAGTTATATTTGCCACGCTATCCTCTGTGAGCTCGGGTCTTATTTTTTCTATGCAGTCTTCCAGAGAGAAAGGATCAACTTCAATAAATTTGGGGGTAATTGGAGACTCTTTTCTAATCTTTTCCATAGCTTCTTCCACGCTGTCTTCTGCGTCTTTATCACCTATCCCGTAGAATATAATCGCTTCATCAGGTTTTAGTTTCTTTATTGGATACAAAATCACATTTGCACTCCACCCCATTGTAGATATAAGTCTCACGGTATCACCTCATATTTTAACGGGTACCTTAAACTTTCCGAGGTTTATATCTTTTGTGCCGTGTTTTAGTCTCAGGTAAATGAAATATATACTGAAAAGGTGGTCCAGATACTTTTGCGCTGCTATTCTCTGATTTCCGTGAGGTGTGGGTCGTATAAATAGCATACTTTTTGCCAATCCAGATATGTTTCTTGTTGAAAGTTCTTCTATGACCGTTTTATCTCCTGGTGGAATAGGGGAGATAACCTCGGAAAATATATTCAGGTCGTAGCCAGTGGTGTACACATGCTTTCCACGAACTTTATCTTCTATCTCTTTAATCCATTTTTTTGATGAATTTCCGTTCATAAAGTAAGATTTAGTCCCCTCGCTTGTGATCAGAGATATTACATAATTATCCTCTTCTGTATTGCTTCTAAATGCAACCATGGCCATTACGACATCGTTTGCCTCAGTTGAGGGAAATTTCCACGAAATAGTTCTGTCACTTGGGGAAGTAACGCTCTCCGTGGCAGCATCCACTGTTATTCCCTTTTCAGCACCTATCTCTTTCTCCAACTCACCTGCCAATTCTTTAATGTTCTTCACAAAATCACCTCCTCTTTGCTTTTAACAATCAAATTTTCCGGGGAAATCACATAGTATCTATCCAAATTGCTAATCCACCCTGCAAATTTATTGTCGTTTTCTTTTATTATAAACACAACCTTGTTAACCATCTTCAGCTCTTCCATCACGCTGTCTTTATCAGATATATGCGAATCGGTGAATATATAAATTTTATCAAAATCTAATGTAAGTGCTTTAGTTAATGCGGGTTCAAGTCTCGTTCCTCCTCCGGGTATGATTCTAATCAACAGGTTTTCAATTTCTTCGTATTTATCTGTGGGATATATTATGTATCTCTCCATGATATCCCCTGAAAAAGGAATGAACCCTATTTTCACGCCTGAATGTCTCAATTTTTTCATTATTGTTAGTATTGCAATTTGGGCGGCTGTGAATTTTTTTCCGAGCATGGAGCCACTGCAATCCAAAATGATGCCCATGGTGTTAATTCCGTAATTGCCCCTTTTTGTAATCTCTTTTGATATGGCAGTCAGGCCGGGGATTATTATGCCGTTGCTTTCTATGCTTTTTAAGCTTTGCAGTTTGTCCGGGTCATCTTCGGCGCTCCATATACCGTCCTCGTATCCGTAGTTTCTTCCAAGCTCGTGCTTATCCATTTCTACTTTTATGTTCATTAGAACATCTGCTATGTACCTCGGGTTAGAGCTAACTTCAAATACGTTGGCGGTCCCTGGGATTCTTCCTGCACCATTGATTTCATATCCTTCTTTAAGGATAATGGGATCGAATCCATTTCTTTCCATCTCTCTAATTACCTGCGCCTCATTAACGCTGTTGATTCTGATTACGCTTATCCCGTGCGGCGCTTTTTTGAATTTTGATGGAAAGAATCTTTTTAATATCACATACGCTCTGTAAACCCTCGTGTAAAAATCAATGTCTCCGTTAAATAACACGTTGTGCAGTTTTTGCCCCATGGGATAATCTTTCATTTTAGTATGCAAGCCTCTCATTTTAGCGTGGGTGGCGTAAACGGATGCCATTAATTGCAGAACGGGTACATTGGTAGATGCAAGGTATTTTTCAAGAAATTCGAGATATGCCTTCCCATGAATTGTGATTAGCGTGGTATCCACCAAGAGATCGGATACTATGTTTACCGCGTCCATTGGCTCCGGTAGCCCCATGCTTTTTGCCATGTAGAGCATTGTTTCTCCGATGAGTGGGTCTTTTGGGTTTATAAAAAGGTGCCCGTACTCGTGTCTTAGTATGTTTTTCATCACGTTCTCTTTTTTTTCTTTTTTGCCCATTTCTACTGGGATATTTACCGTGCTCCAGTTAAAATTTGGTGCTGTGTCCTCGGTGAATCTGATAGAAAGCACGCTGCCATATTCCTTTCCAACCTCCTCGTTGATTCTAAGAATGTCGGCTTTATTCATCTAACTCACCTACAAAACTCAGGGTGCGCTCATCTTTTCTTGCAGATTCTTCATCTCCGCGCAGAGCAGGGATCCAGACCGTTTTTAGTCTTATCTTTGCGTTTTTCAGGGTTTCGTTGACCCACTCTTCTTTTGAAGAATAGAGAGCCCTGAGCCTTTCGTGAGTTTGAATCCTGTGCTGTAACACGTACTTTGCAGCGAAAAACACGTCATTCGAGCTAACTTCATTTCTTCCATCGTAGTACGCCCTGGCCCTGGCAACTCTCAACGCGTCTTTCCACCACCTGTGTCCAAGCGGCTCTTTGAGCATTGCGCATGGCTCGGTACGGTACCTGCAGGATTCGCACGTGTGTGCTATGTACCGGTAATCCATAACCGCCTTGTCCCCGTATATGCAGTTTGTTATGTATCCGTGAATAAGCGTTATCAGGAGATGCAGTTTCTCTGGCACGGCCACGGAGTCCACCTCATTCCATATCATGCTAATCTCTGCAGGTTTCATCACATTCTTTACCTTGTTCAGTTCCACGGGTCTGCTCATCATCTCCAACATTTTATTCCCGGGAACAGTTCTCATGTTCACGCTAGCGGTTATCCTGTCCATGAGAGCAGCAGGTACTTCCACCGAGCCGGAATCAAATGGATTTGCATCTAAAATAGCCACGTAATCCTTCGTTTTGAATTTTGTGTCTCTGATTGTAACAAATCCTTCTTCAAACAGTCCTAAAAATGTGTTGTAAATTCGATGATTTCCCCTCTGAAACTCGTTTACAAATTTGAATGGCTCCTTTACTATATCACGTGGTGCTATTTTTTCCTCGCCTTTTATGAGCCTGGCAACGTCAATTTTAAAAAACACATCATTTACGCTGAGCTCGTTCATAAGCTGTACCACCGGCATGTTCTCCTTGCTGTACCCGAAAAACACTCTTCCGATGAGGTACGCGTAAAGGGATTTCCCGAACCCGTAGGGGCCTAAAAGCAGAAATTTACCGTTTCTAACCAGCGGTGCGATTTTGAGAAGCTCTCCATTATCATCAAAGGTGTACCACCTTTCAATCTCTTCAATACCCTTTTTGTACTTGTTTAAGAGGTTCATGCATCCTAATACGCTTGTTTTAAGGAGTAATTAACCCCGAAAGTTTTGTTTTTGATTTAAATACTCACATGTTCTTGAGCCTTTGCCAAATCTTTTTCGCGCGCTCGTCAAGTATCTCGTTGAGCAGAGTGTCGAACAGCTCTTCCTCCGTGGGCACTTTCTTTTTTTTCTTCAGGATCATTGGACACCCTTCATGGGTATTATGCATAAAAATTTCATTTCTCCGCTCCCGGTGTTCTCGTACCAATGCACCACGTTTGGAGGTATGTACAGAAAACTCCCAGCTCTTACCTGTACCTCTTCTTCTCCCGCTCCTATTTTCCCCTCCCCTTCTAAAACGAATATCTCGTGCTCCCATGGGTGCTGGTGTTTTGCAATCTTTCCTCCCTGCTCCATGGTGAACAGGCGCATTGCGTAGTTCTCGGCACCCTGCTCCTTTGATATGAGCCACTGAATAAATGTTCCAGTGGTACCTTCCATTTTAACCTCTTCTTTTTTAACATTGTCCACGTGCCCTGCAAACATGACATCACCTGTTCATGCTAAAAGAAAAGGGTATAAAAATTTGGTGGTTCTCAAAAATGCCTTTTTACCGCTATGATTGTAATCATAAATAGTATAACTATCCATATTGCAGAAAGCTCCGGGACATCTGAGCCGGGAGTTACCTGAATCTCATTGCTTGGGGTGCTTTCCTCATTTACACCCACTGCTGTTACGTAGTATATGTATGTTTGCCCTGACACCACGCTCGTATCATTAAACCAGAGCCTCGTAGAGTTCACCTCTGCAATTTCATTTCCGTTTCTGTATATTCTGTATCCTGTGATTTCAGAAACCCCGTATTTTGGAGGCTGCCATGTGATGTTTACATAATTAGAACCTGCTTTTGCTCTCAGATAAATGGGGTGCGTTAAGACGTTATCTGTGGAAGCGTTTTTCAAAGGATAGTAATCTTTTGCCTTCGAGCTGCCTCCCACGTGGTATGGCCAGTCCACGATGCTATCGTTATTATTGTCGTTGGTGTTGTTGTTATCTGCCCAGTCGTACCAGTAATTGCCTATGCCGTACGTGCTGTTCCACAAGTTTCCGTAGCCATCGTCCCATGCCTGTGTCCTTGATTCGTTGTAGGTTCCATTTGAGCGGTTATTGTAGTAAAAATAGTTCAGGTAAATTTGATTGCCGCTTCCGCTTTCTATTACAACCCCGTACATATTGCATTCTTCTATGATATTTCCTTCCAGTATGTTGTTATCTGCATAGTTTATAACTGTACCATTGCCACAGTTGTCTATGGTGTTATTTATAATGGTGTTTTCCATGGATGATTCTATGTATATCCCAGATACATTTGCATATTTTATCGTGTTGCCTCGTATATTATTTGAAGAGGAGTGCCATTGGATGCCAATCCCGTATTCGTTTAGGTATATTTTATTGTTGATGATGGAATTATTTTCGGAGTAATCATATGCCTTTATACCGTATTGCACAAAGGATATACTGTTGTTTGAAATTACATTTCCCTGCGATTCTTCTATCTTTATTCCATAATTTGAGGTGTTGTTGATTTGAGAATTTTCAATTAAGTTATTCTCCGTGTTTTTCAGGTATATGCCTCCTGCTGAGCAATTCACTATGCTGTTGTTTGCAATTTCATTTTCTATCCCTCCGTTTACTATGATTCCTTCCTGGTTTTTCATCAAGGTGTTATTTGCAATTACGTTTTCAGAGGCACCGTATATCCATATTCCAGAGGAGTCGTTTATAAGCCTGTTATCTGTTACTGTGTTGTTGTTTGAATCGTTAAGATATATCCCCGAGAACGTGCTGTTTTGTACGGAGTTTCCTGAAATAAGGTTTGAATTTGAAAACATGGTGTAAATGGCACCAGAATCACCATTGAACGTGTTGTTTACTATTTTGGAGTTATTCAGGTTAAATGTAAGTATGCCGTAGCTCATATTTGAAAATTTGCTGTTTTTGACTGTTATGTTTGAAGAATATCCCGCAATTATTCCCACAGTGATTCCGGTCATGTTCACAGAGGATACTGTCAGGCTGGTGACGTTTCCCAATATCAGTTCTCCGTAGGTGTTTGGTATTCCGCCATCTATATTTACATTTTTAATATAATAGATGCTGTTGCCATTTAAAGTGTTGTTTACTGGTATGTTTTGGGTGGTAAACGTCTTCTTATCTCCCCACAGTGCAAGGCTATTGTTCTTTAGTACCGTTCCGTAAATGCTGTTGTTGTACGAGTCGGACACGAGCACTCCGTAATCTTCGTTATCTCTCACTGAGTTATCTATTAGCGTGTTATTTTTTCCCATGTCTATCCATATTCCATAGGCGCTGTTATGCTCCGAAGTCACGTTTTTTACAGTTCCATTTTCCACGTTGTACAGCATTATTCCCGAGCCACCACTGTATGGCCATGATATAAATGATGCGTTGGATATGGTACAGTTTTCTATCACGAAATGCACTGTGGTGTTACCTATAAAAATTCCGTACCCGTACCCTGCGGCGTTAATAGTATACCCAGAGATTATGTAAGGATTGTTCTTCGTTCCGTTTCCTGCCCACCCCTCATCTTCAGCAATTCTTACCATCTCCGAGTTATTATTTATTTTTATTGGTTGTTGTGCGGTTTTGAGATTATCATCTCCAGCAGCAAGAGCTGTAAATGAGATGTTTATTAGCACTCCCAAAATCAACGCTCCAATAATGAACATTTTTATTTTCCCCTTTGCCATGGTTTCTCTATATCTTTCACAGGTTAATATTTTTTGCCATGGGATTTGCGTCACGTATATCGTTATATACCTGAGGGCTTTTATTGTACTGATGCCCCTCCGCCTAATGTTCATAATTGTTCTCCTGCTTGTAATTTCCTCGCTTTTAGTTTCGGTGAATGCTTCTGTTGAGGTGAAATCTTATGTTGAATACTCGGAAATCTGGGATAATAGTCACAAGGGGAGAATATGCTGGTTCATAGATGGAAACGATGCTCAAATTCTTAAGAAAGCACTTGCTAAAAATTACGATTTTAATCAAGATGGAATCATGGAAATGGAAGAGGTTGCCAGTTACTTTCGCGTTCTGGTTTCTCTTCTGAATGGCCAGCAGGTTGGCACAGTTATCGCGTCCACTGCCGCACCATTGCATGGCTGGAAAAACGGTGACATTGATTACAGTGATGTTCAGGGATTGCTCGGTTCTCTGGAGACTGGCTTCTCTATCAACATATCCGTAAAATTTTCAGGAAAAGCGGTCTCAGATGGGAATACAAATGGCCATAATCTCTCTCTAATTCCTTTTGCAGCTGCTACCCGTAGCAGTATTGCAAACTGCACCATTCATCTTGATGCTCGTGAAGAACACACCGAAATAGGTGCTACCTTTTATGGATATGGTGTGAAATCAGCGCAGGTGGTCATGAGATTGGGATTGGGATCTTTTTACTACCGTTCGGGGGCTGCAAAAAATTGCCCCGTTACAAAGCAAAATGGCTCCATTATTGATAGCCCTATGTTTCTCCTTGTATCTTTGCTTGTGGCTGTTAAAATTGGAGATTACTTTGCTGGCAAAAGCCTGTATACATCTCCTGGAAAATGTTTCTCTCGAAATAATCAACGTAAAATTAGAAAAGTGTTACTATCTTTAAAAACTATTTTTGCGGTGCTATACCTTTTCCCCAGGTTTTACTTTTTCCACTTGAGCTCTTTTCTTTTTCTTATACTGGTTGTTACATATCCTTTTTTGGTTTTTTTAATTTTAAAGTATTTTGTGTGTGATTCATGCAGAAAGCCCCACTATGATGGGAAAATCCTGGGCATATTAATACTGGATAGAAACGGATCCTTAATTTTTAGCAAAAGCTGTTCTTCTTACAATAATGGCGAATTAGATGATATGTTTTCTCATATCTCTTCTATTAGGGAAAGTGCTGGTGTAGACTACGACGTTATTCTAAAAATAGGTGATAAGAAAGTTGTTGCGAGGTATGCTAAAGATATTACTGTGTTAATTATTTTGGAAGGAGAATTACGAGAACATGTAACTGAAAAAATTGAAAATTTTCTTGGGAAAACAGTAGATGAATGCAAGAGGCAAACCAAATCAAAGGTAGATTATTACTCTACGTGTGTGAGAAGTTTGGCAGAAAGCATATGTGAGTGAGTTGTATGATGAAAAACAGAACACAAAATTTTAATACTATATGTTTAATTAGCCCTTAGGGATAGCTATGTGGGTTCCATTTGCATTTTGGATATCTTTATCGGCTGCAGTGATTAACGTGGTGCTGCTGGCAATGATAATCAAGGCGAATATAAGAAAACCTGGAAATCTGGCAGCTTTTTCCATGTTCACAGCCATGCTTATATGGAGTGTAGGGGAATTGATTGAACGTGTCGCGGGGCCTCCTCCGGATAACAGTTTGCCGTACTACGGGCATCTGGCGCTTACCATGGGGCCTCACGATGCAAATCTTGCATATATCGGCGCAATAATTCTTTGCTTTGGCATATTTCTAATGCCTGCGAGTATTGTGCACTTTTCTCTTGACTATCCATTCAGGTTCCGCTTTAAAGATGTGTACCGCAGGATAATTCTGTACTTTATGTACGGTCTTTCTTTTATAGGGATGGTTCTGAATATTCTAAACGATCGTCTTGGGTATATAACGGTTGCTTACATGAAACCTTACAATGCCTTTGGAGTCATGCTCTGGGGTCTTGAATCTGGACCGGTACACGAGTTTTTCAGTTTACTCTTGGTAATATCTGCTTTGGTTATGGTTACAGCGCTATTGCTTAAATTGAGAAAGGTGGATATGGAAATGGTGAAAAACCAGATCGTTATCACGCTCCTGGGATTCTTGGTAACTGCAGTTCTGCTGGTGATTACAGGTTTGATACCCATTGTTCTTGAAAGAACAGACTCATATCCTCTGACTACTCTTGCATTCTCAATATTTGGAATAACCGTTCTCTATACCGTGGTCAAGTACAGGTTGTTCTTAGTAGTTCCTACAGTTGAGGAGAAAGTGGAAAACGTTGAACTTCCTGATGAGGGTATTCATGAGATGTCAAAGGAGGAAGCTTACAAAAAGTTCGTGTCTCTTGCAAAGTCCGCCCACACATGCCTGGCATTTATCTCCGAGGATCCAGAAGAATTTAAGAACAGGGTAGGTTTGAAGAACACGCCTGTATTTCAGTTCACGAGGGATCTTGGTAAGGACAGGCTGAATCCTGAGCTTGCAGAGCACAGGGACATGCTGGTTTTCATAATAACCTCCATGGTGGAGCAGGTGTACAAGCCGGTGATTCTCATAGATCTCTCTGCCACTTGGATTGGAGAGCGTGTAAAGGAGAAAATTATAGATAAAATAAATGAACTTCTAAAGCAAGACTATGGTGGGGTTTATTTCATAGTGAAATAACCCCTGTGCTTTTTGTATTATTTCTCTTGTTTTCCTAAAAATTTTGCAGTTTCTTTTTTAGTTGGAACTTGCTTTTTAATTGTAATTATTGCGTAGGAATGTCGTGTTTTATGTTTGTAGAAGTTTAAGATCGAGGAAATATGGCTAATAACCATAGGTTATGAGGTGAACAACTTACCGTAAATACTTTATTACTTTACAAGTAAGTGGGATGCCTAACGAAGTGATAAACGGGCCGGATGGAATGAGCATAATTGCAAAGAATTTTTACAAGAAAGCAAGCATTTATGATCAGAGGAAATGGGCCGGGGGGATGTTCGACAACAGGAGAGCATAAGTCAGGTCTACGAATAAGAGAAGAGAGGGAGTGGACCGGGCGGGATTTGAACCCGCGACCTCCACATTGCGAATGTGGCGATCTTCCGGTCTGATCTACCGGCCCTTGCCAGTGGATATATTCATGGGTTATAAAAATCTTTTCCAGGACGTGCCGTTTTTGACCGACAAGTAAAAATACCAATGTGCAATATTTTGGATATGAACAAACAGGTGGTTGCCTATGCAGTTGGTGTTTTGCTCATTCTTTCCGCTGCTCTTGTTTTCATCAATATGATTAATCATGCATCCAGCTACAGTGCATCTTTTTCGCTGGAACCTCACGAGAATTATAATAAAACGGTGAGTTTCGTGGCTGGTGAGACGTATATTGTATCCTTACATTCTACAAAAAATGTTAATTTATCTGTTTTGCGCTCACATCATGTTTTGATTCATGTAGCAAACAATACTGCAAAATTGACTTTGAAAATAAATGAAACGGGAAATTATGTGGTATCTGTGACTAATTTTCAGAATTCCAGTGTTTCTGTATCGCTCTCTGTAATTAGTAAAAATGAGATGGCTTCCATGGGCAGGGAGCAGTATTATTCTCTGATGATGTGCGTCTCCGGGCTTGTAATCGTGCTCCTGGGTATTATTTTGAATGTAAGAGTGCATCGTTAATACCTTGAAAATCTCTTATGACTTTTTATGGGTATTCAGAGAAAACAAGAATCTATGATCAGAGGAAATGGGCCGGGGGTGTTCGATAATAGGGAGAGCATAAGCCAGGTTTACGAATAAGAGAAGAGAGGGAGTGGACCGGGCGGGATTTGAACCCGCGACCTCCACGTTGCAAGCGTGGCGATCTTCCGAGCTGATCTACCGGCCCTTAGTTGCGGGATGGAAAAAAAGTATAAAAACTTTGGTTTATTCTACCAAATCCACCGCTTTTCTCATCATTTCGTCTGTCTTCTTAATATACTCTACAATTTCCTTTCCCGCCGCTTTGAGCTTCTCGGAGGGGATATCCACGCCCACGTATGTCTCGTTATCTTTAACGTACACTATTCCGTGGCATGGGGCTAGGGTGCCGATATCGTAATTCATCTGCATCATGTCGTGCATGTATTTAGCATGGCATATTAGAAGCACTTTATAAGGTGGTATTTCTATACCAAGTCCTTTTTTAATCTTCTCACTGGGCATGACCTCTCCTACAACCTTTAATCCTGCTTCCTCTATGGCTTTTCTGAATTTCTTTTCTGCCTCTTCAAAGCTCAAATTTTTCTTTACTACATACTTGTATGTCATAAATGGGAAATGTATGCTGGGTATAATAAACATTTGGTAAAAAATAAGGGGGTGTCACTCCTGTTCCTGCTCAGGAGATTCTCCCATGGCATTTGCTATTTCTTGATTTGCTTCATCAACTAAATTCCTGAAGTTTTCCTCAGCTTTGGTGTATTTCTGCATGGATTCTTTTTCCATTATTTTTCCCTCTAAATCATTTAGCTGCTTGATGTCTTCATCTACACTTTGCCCCGTCATCTGTTTAATCTGTATTTCGTTTCTCTTTGCATCGTAATTTTTCAGCATTTCCTGTGTTTCCACATCCTCATCCAACTGCTTCTGTGCCTCTAATAACTCCTTGTATTCCTCGCTGTTTTTGAGTGATTCTCCAAGCTCCCTTGCCTTTTTTATAATATCTTTTCTATTGCTCATGCTATGCCAAAGGCAACATATTTAATAAACCTTCCCAATATCCAGGTATGATCGTCCTTGGACATAAGGGTTATAGTGCCAAGTATCCTGAGAACACTGTGCTCTCTTTCAGAAAAGCTATTGAATACGGGGCAGACGGTGTGGAGCTTGATGTTTGGCTAACTTCAGATGGAAGGGTTGTTATTAACCATGACCGGACAATAAAGGAAAATTTCGGGGTGGATGTGGATATCAAAGGTAGCACTTTAGATGAATTGAGAAAGTACGAATTCAGGGGAGAGCGCATTGCAACCCTGGAGGAAGTTTATGAGTCATTGCCCAATACTGCCGTAATTAATGTTGAGATTAAGGATGTTGATGCTTCTGTGCCGGCCTTTGACATCGTTAAGAAATACAACGCGCTGGATAGAACTTTGTTTTCCTCATTTAAAATTGATGCTTTAAAGTTAATTCGCGAGACTTGCGAGGAAGCAAAAATAGGGCTTTTAATAGACAGACCGTACAAGGTGCATGAGTTCGTGAAATTGATACGCAATTTGAAATTGGATTACGTGAATCCGCCAATAGATGGAGCAAAAATAATGCGCAAATCCCTGTTTAAATTTTATCTGAGGGCAATCAGTGCAATGGGTCCCCGCTTGATAATGTGGACCGTTAATGACTATGAGGAATTCGAGCCCTACATACAGTTCTGCTATGGTGTTATTACTGATGAAGTTGAGAAAATGGTTAAACTCGTGCGTGGTGGTCAGGAATGATTGCTGAAGAACTTAGGAATGAAGTTATTAGTTTGAGAAGAAAGATACACATGTATCCGGAGCTGGGATTTGAAGAGTACCGCACATCCCAACTTGTGGAAGATTATCTTCATGACATTGGCATAAAAACATGGAGAATTGGGAAAACAGGAGTTGTGGGGGAAATAGATAACGGAGGATATAAAAGGGTTGCCCTTAGAGCAGATATGGATGCGTTGCCCATACAGGAGGAAAACGATGTTCCTTACAAATCTCAGGTTCCTGGAGTTATGCATGCTTGCGGCCACGATGCTCACACCGCCATGCTTCTTGTAGCTGCACGCGTTCTCTCTTCTACGGATTTTGAGGGAAAGTTGCGTTTTATATTTCAACCAGCCGAGGAGGGTCTTAATGGCGCCTTAACAATGGTTGAAGGTGGTGCAATAGATGGGGTGGACAGCATCTTGGGTGTGCATGTTTGGGCAGATCTGCCCACGGGTACCTTTGCCATAGAGCCAGGTCCAGTAATGGCCTCCGTGGATAGATTCAAGGTAAGAGTTCATGGTCACGGGGGGCACGGTGCCTCCCCTCATGAAACAAATGACCCGGTTGTATGCGCATCTTCTATAATTGTGGCCCTGCAAACTATAGTGTCCAGGAATGTTGACCCTTTGAAAAGCGCAGTGGTAACTGTTGGAAAGATACAGGGTGGAACAGCGTTTAATATAATACCCGAAACGGTGGAGTTTGAGGGTACGGTTAGATCTTTTGAAGATGAAACGCATTTACTTGTACAAAGAAGAATAGAAGAAATAACGAAATCTGTTGCCATGGCTCATGGCTGCAGTGCTGAGCTGGATTACAAGATAATAAATCATGCGACTGTCAACGATGGGGATCTTGCAGCCATGGGTGTTCGTGTTGCGAGCAAGATTGCCAGAGTGGTTGAAGATGAGAAAAATATGGGTGGCGAGGATTTCTCAGAATACGCATCCCGGATACCCGGTTTGTTTGCGTTTTTGGGTGTTAGAAACGAATCCAAAGGAATTGTGCATCCCCATCACAGTCCAAGGTTTGACTTGGATGAAGAAGCCCTCCCTCTGGGTGTTGAGTTCGAGGTGCGCATGGCTATGGAAATGCTGAAAAATTAGAGTATGTCCTTGACTATTGCCCTGTAATCGTGGTTTTTGAACTTTATGCTTTCCTGCAGAGACAGAAACTGTATTTTTGGCTCTTCTTCTAAAACACCTGTTCTCTCTCCAAAATTTTCGAAGAATGATATGATATCCCTGCTTTCTTTCAGCGATTTGAACGGGGCAATCGCAATTCCTTCTAATGAGTCGTATGCCAAAAATATTATGTTAGAAAGATCAACATCCAGATTCACATTTTTGATTTTTTCGACTTCTTCTATCTTTATAGGATTTGCATGCCAGTGTGCAAAAACCAAGACTTCGTACCCAAGATTAATCAGATTTGGAATATATCTCCTAATCAACCATCCTTCCTTGTAAAGTTTTTTTCTTATTTTTGAGGTGGTTTGAACAGTTGCTTTAATTCTTCCTGCCAGTTCTTGCATACTTATCTCCGGGTTGTTCACAATTTCATACATGGCCATTTTCTCCCTTTTGGTGAGCACTTTATCGGGTATTTTCATCTCTTTTGACAGCATAAACTCTTTTTCCTCTGCGATATCTTTACATGCAATACCCGAGTAATCGAACAGGATAGGTATGTTAGACAGGGATATGGGAAGCATTACTAACGCTATCTGGTTCTCGTTTATTGCATCTCTTATCCTGATAACTCCCTCTATCTTTGCAAGAGTTTCTTTTATTTCCGTGTAATTTTTTGCAACACCAAGGACAAATCCACGATACGATTCGGCGATCCCGTAGAATATTTTTGAATCTTTCCTCAGTATGTTTGATTTTTTAATTTTTTGTAGCTCTTGAAGTTTTTTCTTTGTTAAACTTCCGTATCCCGCCACCAAAATCTCGTAATTCAGGAGTCTTATATTTGGTATGTTGATCTCCTTAATTAAGCCTTCTTTTTTGAATTTTTCAACTGTTTTGTACACCGCCCAGTAATTCATGTCCAATTTCTCAGAGATCTCTTTGAGTGTTTTGTTGGGATATTTTGTAATTCCACAAAGCACTTTCTTTTCAGCATCTCTCATATGACTTGTTTATTACAGGTAAATATTTAAAATTTTTCCAAAATTTCTGTTGTTATTGATTGTAACTTTAATTTTTTGAAATTTTCACGTCTCTTTCAACAAAAATTTAAATAATTTTTCTTTTTAACCGGCATTGGTGATTAGAATGAACATGAGGTCATTGGGTGAATTCGTTAGCAAAAAGCCAGTAACAACTTTGATTGTAATTATATTACTGACGTCCATATTTGGATTTTATGCTTCACAAATGGAGATGAGCGCTGATTTGAGCACTTTTCTGCCAAATGATAGTATTGCAAAGGCTCAAAAAAAGATATCCGAGGAGTTTGGAGACTCTGATATCGTTGAGGTTATCATAATCTCTAACAATACCGTGAGCAAGAGCAGTCTCATGGATATGCTAAAAATAGAAAAGGCTCTTGAGAACAACGAGAGCGTGTTAAAATCACTGAAAACCCCCAAAAATCCTGGGAACAGTATAATGAGTCCTGCAGATGTTATAATAACAGGGAGAAATACCCTTGATTTTGAGGATAAACTTATTCACTTCCTTCAAAATATGAGTGGTAATCTGTCTAATGTTAATTTTTCCGCTTTTAATATGCCTCTATCAATTATGAACTCCGTAATGGGTGATTACAGGGATATATATTACAATGCCACAATGATCAGGGATGATGCGAAGGATGTTGTGCTTTTAATGTTCAGTGTGCCCACTCAGAATGGAGGCAATATGAGCGAGTTCGTTCCCGTACTGGAAAACGTAACTGCTGCACTTTTAAGAGGTGAGAATTTCCAAGTTAAGTCTATGTTCCTCACTCTTTTAACTCCACCTATAACTGAGAAAAATGAAACTTCAGAAGGTATGGATAATCCGTTGCTAAATTTCTTTAATGAAGATATGAAATCATCTATACCGCTATATGAGAAAGAGGTTAGCGTTCGTTATTTCATAAAAGCTGGAAACTTCTCGCAGTCATCTCTGAATTATACAAATGCCTCACTCGCTCAAGGTATTAAAGGTGATGAGAGCTTGTTAAATGCACTTGATTATGTGAATTATTCATTGTCAGCAGGGGACAATAGCACGGCAATGGCAATTCTCAACAATACAATTGAAAATATGAGTTATGAAATAAAGGGTATGTCCATGGTGGCGCCTTTGTATGAATCTTATAACCGTTCCTTATCCCGTTTTCTTTACGGGTTGAACACGGGTAATTTATCTCCAATGGATATTTTGAGTGTTAGCAAAAACACTTCTGCCATGCTCGGGTTTGTCAGTGGAGAGCAGAAGAAAATGATTGAG
>WAOD01000007.1 GCA_015521465.1 DHVE2 group archaeon | reverse complement strand
TCAAAAGTGCCGAGGAGATTGATAAAAAGAAAGAAAGGTGCGACGAGTGCCTTGTTGCATTTATATCCGTGGAAGAGGGTGATGAGGGTATAGAGAAAAAGGCAGCTGGGGAGATTGAAGAAGTGGCCAAAAAGCTAAATGCGGAGAGAATAGTACTATACCCGTATGCCCATTTGAGTCCGAAGCTCGCACCGCCTGATGTTGCCGTAAATGTTCTAAAGAATCTGGAAACCGTTCTTAATGAAAATTATGAGGTTTGTAGAGCTCCATTTGGATGGTACAAGAGCTTCGTGATCTCATGCAAGGGTCATCCCCTAAGCGAGCTGAGCAAGGAAATAAGAAATGAAAACGATAAAGAAGAAAGCGAGGCACTAAAGGCGGAAAAGAAGACAACATACTGGTATATAATGACCCCAGATGGCACGCTTCATGCCGTGGATGAATTTGATTACAGAAACTACCCCAACCTCAAAAAATTTGTTGATTACGAAATTTCAGGAACGCGGGCGGTGAAGCAAATACCCCCTCATGTTGAGCTAATGCAGAAGCTGGAGCTGGCAGATTACGAGCCGGGAAGTGACTCTGGCAATATGAGATATTACCCAAAAGGTAAGTTGATTAAGGCACTGATAGAGGATTTTGTGGAGCAAAAGGTGCTGGATTTTGGGGCAATGGAAGTGGAAACACCCATAATGTACGACTTCAACCATCCGTCCCTGAAATCATATCTCAATAGATTTCCCGCGCGGCAGTACCAGGTGCTCAGCGGCAAGGACAAGTACTTTTTGAGATTTGCCGCATGTTTCGGGCAGTTCCTGATGATGCACGATGCAACGTTTTCTTACAAGCAGCTTCCCATCCACATATACGAACTGGCCAAATACGCATTTAGAAGGGAGCAGAAGGGTGAGCTTGTCGGGTTAAGAAGGCTCAGGGCATTCACCATGCCAGATATGCACACTTTAGCAATGGACATGGAACAGGCAAAGAGCGATTTCAAAAAACAGTACGAAATGGCTATCGAAGTTTTAAAATCGTTTGGATTGGAGCTTGGTGATTACGAGGTGGCTATAAGATTTACCCGAGAATTTTACAACGAAAACAAAGAATTCATAAAGTCATTGGTAGAGCTGGTAAAAAGACCAGTTCTGATTCAAATGTGGGACGAGCGGTTCTTCTACTTTGTACTGAAGTTTGAATTTAATTTTGTGGACAATATGGATAAAGCAGCAGCACTCAGCACCGTACAAATAGATGTTGAAAACGCCAGGAGATACGAGATAACGTATTACGACGAAAAAGGGGATAAGAAGTACCCGTACATACTGCACTGCTCACCAAGCGGAGCTGTGGAAAGGGTTATATACTCTATGTTAGAAAAAGCGTACAGGGACTCAACGAAGGGGATTAAACCATCGTTTCCCGTATGGCTCTCGCCAGTGCAGGTGCGCATAATCCCGGTGAAAGATGATTTTACAGGATGTGCGATTCAGGAGATGGACGCTATAAAGAACAGCGGATTCCGCGTGGACATAGATGACAGAGATTTGAGCGTGTCCAGAAAAATAAGAGACGCAGAGAAGGAGTGGATTCCATACATAGTGGTCCTAGGTGAAAAGGAAAAAGAGAGCGGAAAGCTTACAGTGAGAATAAGAGGCAACGGAGTGAAGGAAATGAGCAGGGAAGAACTGATAAACTTACTTCATAGAGAAACCGCAGGATTCCCCAAGCGTAAGCTTCCACTACCCACGATGCTATCCATGCGTCCAAAATTCAGGGGATAAAAACAATAGAAATGGTATTTAACCCAAATCGCATGTGGGAACATGGACTACCGAGAAGCAGGAGTAGATATAGTAACTGAGGCACAGTTCGTGAAAAGAATCATATCTCAGCTCAAGTTTTCAAGGAAAGATTTCGGGAAGTTTCCATTAGAGCTGGGCTTTACGGGGATTATCGAGTTTGGAGATTATTACATTGCGCTGAATACAGATGGCGTGGGTACAAAGATAATAGTGGCAAACGAAATGAAGAAATGGGATACGATAGGGATTGACTGTATAGCTATGAACGTCAACGATACGATAACCGTGGGTGCCGAGCCCCTTGCATTTGTTGATTACCTTGCTATAGATTCATACAATCTCAAAATGGCAGAAGAGATAGGTATTGGACTGAATAAGGGTGCCGAAGAAGCAAACATAACCATAGTTGGTGGGGAAACGGCTACTATTCCCGAAATAACCAAAGGTGCGGATTTGTCAGGTACAAGCATGGGCGTTGTTAAAAAGGACAGGATAATAACAGGCGATGAGGTGAAAGAGGGCGATATAATCTTCGGGATACCGAGCTCCGGGATACATTCAAATGGATTAACACTCGCAAGAAAAATATTTCCTGATATGCACGAGAAAGTCAAGGGAAAAGAGATAGGCTTGGAGCTTCTAACACCCACTAAAATTTACGTTAGAGACATCATGGAACTGTTAAAAAGGGGAGATTGCAAGGTGCACGGGATGGCACATATCACAGGCGGAGGTCTTCTTAACATTCTAAGAGTGAAAGATAGAAAGTACGTAATTGAGTACCCTATGAAACCCCCGTGGATATTCAACGAGATAAAAGAAAGGGGAAATGTGAGCATCGAGGAAATGTACCGTACTTTCAATATGGGAATGGGATTTACTGTCATTGCCCCAGACGAATGCGAAAGTGAAATCAAGAGAATAATAAAAGATGCAAGAGAGGTGGGACATGTGGAATCTGGGCACGGTGTTGTGGTTCCTGAATTTAATCTCAGAGTTGATTAAACAGTCTTCAAAGAGTAGGGCACACCTTTCTCTTCAAGAGTACTGAGAGAATGAGGTAGCATCATGTGGGATACAAAAAGTAGCGTTGATATACCCCGATAGTGTGCATCTATCGCAGAATTCACCGCAGAAAACTGAAAATCTATTTTTGCACCTGCCTTCTTCAACGCTAAATACGCAACAACACCGCAAGCTCCCACCATGGCCCCGGGATTCTTATCAATTATTTTCTTAATCTTATCCTTACTCACTTTCCGAGTTCCGCCTTCTTCAACAGAGGGCATAGTATAAACTGTTATCTCTCCGTACTTTATATTTAAAAGCCCTGCCAGGTTTGTCACGCCTAAATCCTCGCCTTTTCTCGCCGAATTTATTGCTATCCCAGAAGACTTGCCGCTACCGCGATACGCGTGAATGTATCCGTTCTCCATAACCAGCCTTACCTCGTCTCCTTTCTTTATGGACTCTCCTGCAACAGCTTCAATGACTCCCACTTTTCTAACAATGGCATTGCCCTTGACTAAAAAATCACCTAGTTCATCAAGGGCATTTGTTAGGAACTCCATACCTTTAATAGTTATCTCCCCATTTTTAACAAGTCCATCACGCTCCATCCACCTGAGATACTCCGATACTCCCTGAACGGTAATATCTATATTCTCTGCTATTTCTCTAAGTTTCCTGCGACCCTTTAAAAGCTCCAGGAGAATAAGCATCCTGGTGATTTCGCTCTTGTCCCTTAGAATCATAGCAAGTGATACAAGTTAGAGATTTTATATTTTCTCCTCAAAGAGGACGCCCAGCAAATATTTATATTATTTTCTTTCATTCTCCCATGTGTATGCAAAAAAAACTTGCACTGCTCGGCATAACAATACTGGTATTTTTGGGTAAATACCTGCAGATATTTTCCGTTGCAAAGATTAACACATCTATCTGGATATTGACCGCAGCAAACTCCATTATCCTGCTATCTTTCGTAATGATAACAGGGTTAGCAGCAGTTATGCTTGGTGGCAGGTGGAGGCTTGGAACCGTTACCACAGGAATAACCGGCATCGCAATATTTGGAATTGAGCTGTTTATCAACAACGCAGCTCTTTATACGTTATACAACCTGTTTCTGATAACTTCGCTGTTTCTACTACTATATCCGTTTCACCACTACGAGATTAAAAAATTCGCAGCCTTCGGGTACGCGTTTTTCGTAATTTACGTGATGATGGAAGGCACCTCACTGTGGTACGGAAACGCAAATCCTATTGTGTTTTTCGTGTACCTGACTCTCACGTTAATCATGTTCGTTCCCGGGATTTTAAAAATAAAGAAAGAAGTTGAAGAAGAAAAGAAGGAAGAGCCGAAAATGGAGGAAACTGTGGAAGTGGCGTAATAATAAAACAAGCATAATGAATGAAAACAAATACTAATGTTAAAAAGGTGTTAATTATGAAATACATGATAATTTCTGGAAACGGGCGCGTCAAACTGGTGAAAGGAGAGGAGGTCTGTTGTTATTCCGCCGTATCAAAAGCTAATACGCCCTATAGAAATCTTTCCCACAGAGATGGTAGGCGAATTAAATGGATGGATACAATGTAAGAATACTATAATTTGATAAAGTAAATAATAAGAAAACTACCAATAATATTATAATACCCAACTTAGTTTTCATCATTTCTCACCACCTTCTACCACCACATTAAGAGATACTGGGATTTTTTCAGAAGAAACGTAGGCAATAGCAGTGATTAGCAACCCATATGTGGTATCATTTTTCGCACCTAATATCTCCCATAGGATTTGTGTAGACGCCTGAAAATTATGAGAGTATACATTATATCCAAGAAAACATGTGGCATTTCCTACTGCTCCTGGAACTATTCTATCTACAGGCCACACCTTTAGCCCACTTTCCCTATTGCCACTGGTTAGAAAATCCACACCATTTTTAGATACATTTCCCACCATTTTCGCACATATTTTCAAAGCGTTAATATTAATATCACTTGAAAAGTTTCCTATCACATAGATGTCTAATAACACATGTTCACTTCCTCCGCCCCTATCTATTTCGTATGCGCTCACGCCCACTTCCAATTTGCTATTATTATTTACATGAGTAACACCATAAGTCGTAATGTTCCCCCATGTGCTTGTTCCAGGCGCTATATGATGCAAAACAAGTATTGCTGTGTTCTCTTTATACTCCAATCTCGGCACAGGCTGAGCAAAGTAGTACCAGCCACCTCCTGCAACCAATAAGATGGGAAGCGCTATGGCCATAAGGATTTTTGGTTTTATCATTTGTATCCTCCTTATGTAGGAACAAGACTAATTCACTATATATATTTTGTCCAAAAGTATATAAATTGTTTTCTCCCCGAAAAAATATCTCACCTGTTGATAATTGAACATCGTGTGACACTCAATAAAAAGAAAGAGAGAGAGATAGAGGATGAAAACAAAGAGAGAAGAAATGCAGAGTGCGTAGAAAACAAGCAAAGAGAAACAAACCATACATAGAAAGAATGCAAGGGACAAGGAACTCCCGCACCAAAATGCGTCTCTTACTCACAACAATAGAGAAAAATAAAAAAATTAATGGTCGCACTTGCCCGTGGGGCAAGCGGGGTCGAAGGTGCCGTCTACAGTTAGCAAGCCGTCTTCAACTTTTACCTTAAAGTCGAAGGGCATCTCAACCTCTTCCTTTTGCTCTTCTTTCTCGACCACCGGCTGCTTCTCTTTGCTCTTTATTCCCTGATATATGACCTGCACTCTCTTGCTCTGATCCCTATACACAGTTATGCCCTTGCAGCGCATCTGCCAAGCGGTGATGTAAGCGTTTTCCACGTCATCAATTGTGGCATCATGCTTCATGTTTATCGTCTTGCTCACCGCGTTGTCCACATGATTCTGGAACGCTGCCTGCATCTTGATGTGCCATAGGGGTGCAATGTCGTGTGCTGTGCGGAACAATCTCCTTATCTCTTCGGGTATTTCTTCCATGTGCTCGATGCTTCCCGTCTCGGCAACTTTCATCATCAAATCCTCGCTGTATAATCCTTCGCGGCGCATTACCTCCTCGAATAGCGGGTTCACCTCTAACAGTTCTTGCCCATCCAGCACGCGACGAATAAATGCTATTGCAAACAGAGGCTCAATGCTTGAAGAAGTGCCGGCTATTATGGAAATGGTGCCAGTGGGAGCTATCGTCGTTGTGGTTGCATTCCTTATTTTTATTCCTTTCTTCCACCACTCGCTGCCTTCCCACGCCGGGAACACGCCTCTTTTCTCCGCCAATTTCATGCTCGCCCTGTGCGATTCGTCGTTTATGAATTTCATCACTTTCTCCCCTAACTTAACCGCTTCCTCGCTGTCGTACGGAATTCCTAATTTGATAAGCATCTCTGCCCAGCCCATCACACCCAGTCCTATTTTCCTCGATTTCCTGGTGGTCTCCGCGATTTGCGGAAGCGGGAAGTTATTCGCATCTATCACGTTATCCATCATGTGCACGGAAGTGTGAACAACTTTGCGAAGGCGATCCCATTTAATTTCTCCGTTCTCAACGAAGAGCGAGAGATTTATCGATCCAAGATTGCACGACTCGTACGGAAGCAAAGGCTGCTCTCCGCACGGGTTGGTGCTCTCTATCTCCCCTAAATGTTTCACGGGATGCCTCCTGTTTATTTCATCTATAAATATTATTCCCGGGTCTCCGGTCTTCCACGC
>WAOD01000006.1 GCA_015521465.1 DHVE2 group archaeon | reverse complement strand
TTCCTTGGTGGTCAGGTTGCAGGAGGAGATACCGTTGGAGAGATAGTTAATATTGTTGGCCTTGCAATCGAAAGTGGATACACGGCAGATAGATACATGAACTTGCAGGTTGGCACGCATCCTTTGCTTACGCCCCCTCCCACATCACTTGCCACGATAACTGCGGTGGAGGACGCTTTGAGGAAGATACAGGGTTGAGATACGGTAAATACAGCGTGTGAACCAATGAATATTTAAATAATTTTATTGTTTTATGTTGTTTGTAATGTGTTTTTAGGGGCCATGCCAACTTGCTTTTTATTCTGCACGGTTCTCTTCAATGCAAGAAAAATTTTATATGTGTAATACATACCTACTTTGGTGATTTAAATGGCAGTGGGCTTTGTGTTGATAAGTACTGCACCAGGTAAAGAGCATGAAGTTTACGAGGAACTGAAATCTCTTCCGGAGATCGTTGAGTTACATCCTCTCTTCGGTGAGTTCGACCTAATTGCAAAGTTGGAAACTAAAGATTACAATGAACTGGGAAGAATAGTAGTTGAGAAAATAAGAATGATTGATGGTATAATTGATACGAAAACCCTAACGGGTATAAAGTTCTGAGGTGTTCAAGATGAATGTTTGGGCAGCGATGTCAGCGGCGGGAGCGGGGACGATCTTCGTGGAGATATTGCTTTTAGTGCTTTCTCTGACTTTCATAGTACTTGGGATCCTGACTGCTTACTTTGGCAGCGGCAAGAGCAGGGCAGCAGGTGCCTCTCTCTTGGTGGTGGGAATAATAATTCCATTGATACTGTATTTTGCCATATGGATGCACGAACCTGGGCATTTTACTAATGCTTTGCTGTTGCCCGGCCTGATTTACGTGGGTGGTGCCCTGGTGGGCTTGATAGTGGGGTTCCTGGCATTTCTGGGAATCATAATGAAAACCTAAATTTTTTTATATCTTTTTCATATCCTTGCCCATGGGAGTATGCGTGATTTTAGGCAGCAAGTCGGATTTTGAAAAAGCAAAAAGGGCGCTGGATGTACTGAATGATTTCTCCGTAGATTACGAAATTCACGTGGCTTCTGCGCACAGAACTCCGGAGCACGTGGAGAAAATCGTGAAGGGATGCAAGCACGAGGTTTTTTTGATTTTTGCTGGCTTATCCGCCGCACTTCCCGGGTTTGTTGCATCTTTAACAGAAAGGCCAGTAATAGGTGTGCCCATTTCAAGTAACGTGCCTTTTGATTCTCTTCTCAGTATGGTGCAGATGCCGAAAGGGGTGCCAATTGCCGTGGTCGGCGTGGATAACGTTGTAAACGGTGCGTTAATGTGCATTGAAATACTCTCTTTAAAATATACTAACTTGGTGGAGAAAATAAAAGAATTCCGAAACAAAATGAGAGATAAAGTTATAGCTGATGATAAGGAGGTTCGTGAGTATGTTCGATCCTGAGCGTTTTGTGAATGAAAAAGTAGAAGAGATAAAAAACACGGTAAAGGGAAAGGCAATAATTGCCTGCTCTGGTGGTGTAGACAGCACGGTTGCCGCCAAGATAGTGGAGATGGCAATTCATGATAGATTGCTTGTGGTGTTTGTTGATACCGGGTTCATGAGAAAGAACGAGGCTAAAGAGGTGGAAGAGGTGTTCAAAAGGGCAGGGTTCAACTATGTAATTGTTGATGCATCCAGAGAGTTCATAGAGTCATTGAAAAATGTGAGTGATCCTGAGAATAAAAGGAAGATTATCGGTGCAAAGTTCATCGAGGTTTTTGAAAAGATAGCGAGAGATTTTAACGCCGATTACCTGGTGCAGGGAACAATAGCTCCTGACTGGATTGAGAGTGGAGGTGGATTGAGGGACACCATAAAATCTCATCATAACGTAGGGGGTCTTCCTGAAAACATGAGCTTGGAATTGGTGGAGCCCCTTAGGGATCTTTACAAGGACGAAGTTAGGAATATAGCGAAGTATCTCGGTCTTGAGGTTATGGAAAGGCAGCCCTTTCCTGGACCGGGTCTTGCTATAAGGATAATTGGAGAGATTAGCGAGGAAAAGATTGAAATTGTAAGAGAGGCAAATGCCATAGTGGAAGAAGAGGTAGAAAATTATTACGATTTTGAATCTAGGCCATGGCAGTACTTTGCGGTTATTTTGCCCGTTCGTAGTGTGGGGGTCCACGGGGATAAAAGAGCATATGGATACACGATAGCAATTCGCATGGTAGAGAGCCTTGATGGTATGACCGCCGCTTATTTCAGGCCAGACTACGCGCTTCTGGATAGAATTGCCAACAGAATAACGACGGAAGTAAAGAATGTTAATAGAGTTGTGTACGATATAACCAACAAACCGCCCGGGACTATCGAGTGGGAATAGAGTTCAGGAAATCTATGTACGTGTCCAGCATTGTTGGCAAATCTCCTGTTTTTTTGACTTTGAAAATCAGGTACATGGGAGTTAGGGTTGCCCCTTTCGGAGCCTTAATACCTTCCACGTCTCTGTTATGTACTATGCTAATTTTTACATGTGGTCTAAACGTGGCAATTATGTCGTAACCTCTGTACTTGAACAGAAGGTCGTTTCCGCTTTCCTTTGTGTTGAACATCCTCTTGATTTCAGTTTTCATTTTTATCTTTGAAGAAGTTAGTGAGAATATTAGATATACCATTGCTCCAAAGAATATGAATAAAATCAGAAGCAGTAATATGCCAACAAGCTCATCATTCATATTAAAGAATTGCAAAAGTGATATATATTGTTTTTTACTACTGGATTATGCCCACCCGCCATGCCCCTCCTGAGCTATGAGGGAGGACCCACAAGGTGGGCTAAATTTAATATTTATTTTTGAAAGGTATTTGAACTCTTAACTTTAATTCTGAAAAGTGCTCCGGCCGGGATTTGAACCCGGGTCGAGGGGTTGAGAGCCCCTAATGCTTGGCCGTGCTACACCACCGGAGCATCTCTGGGAAAACAAGACGGTAATTGGGTTTGAGTATAAAAAGATTACAGCCATGGGAGCTAAATCTATTTATAGTTTATCATTATAAATTCATTATGGGTGAATATCAAGAGGGAGAAAGGAAGAGGGGTTGGCTCTTAATATTTTCCTCTCTACTTGTTTGGATAACTTATGGTATGAATGAAAAAGCTTTGGTTTTTCTTCCATTTACACTAATCTTTCCTACACTTTACTTTTTTAGGAAGTTTTTGGGTTATTTTGTCATCCTCATCTGGTACATCTTCCTATGGATTCTGTTCTTTACAAGTATTTTATCTTATGATAGTTGTGGTGTGATTCCATCGGTTCTCCTTTTAATTTCTGTTTACATATACGGATATATTCTTTATTGCGTTGGGGAATTTGTTAGAAATACTCATTATTCCCCTGATGAACTGCTTTCTGAAAGGCTACACGCTTTTAGCATCGGGGCTTTTCTTTCAATATTAAGTATTTTCCTTGGATTTATAACATTGCCCGTGTCTTCTTCCTTAGAAAATGCAATCTTCTCCTACTTTGTCCTCCTAACTCTCGTGAGTTCTGCTGCAATCTACGGTATTTTAAACTTCCTACTCAAAATAAGGAGGCTAAATTCTCTGCTAATTAAGGATACTGCTTTACTGTTTTTTTCGCTGGGGCTTCTTATAATGCCAGTTGCGTATATGATGGGTTATACAATGAACAATATTTATTATTCTAAGATTCCCTTGCTTATTTACTCTTACATTCTTGCTTCAATGGGTGGTGCTTATACCATGATTGCGTTGCAGGGCGAAACATGATTCTCTGTTAAATGTTTAAATATTTGATTGCTTTTTAGGTGCACCTAAAGGTGATGTTATGAAGGTAGCGTTCGGAATGGAAGACGATAAAAACCTTACTGATGGACATTACGGCGATTCAAATTATTTTCTTATTTACGAATTTGATGGTGAAAAATTCCGGCTTTTGGAGAAGAGAGAGAACAAAGCTGCAAGTGTGGACGAGGAAGCACATGGAGACGTAAAAAAGTTCAAGGCGGTGATTTCCCAGCTTGAAGATGTAGATGTTCTTGCCGCTTTTAGAATGGGTCCAAATTTCCTGAGAATAAGGGAGAACACGAGCAAAAAGGTAATTTTCACTAAAACTAAGGAGCTTGAAAAGGCACTTGAAACGGTAAAAAAGGAGCTTAAATCGTAGGGTTTCAGGGGATAATGTTAATATGCTGTGTTTATTTACTTTATTTTTGTGCTTGGAATTAGGAACATAGATGTGATTCGTAAAGATTGTTGCAGGGAGCGAATATTAAATGTGATAGACGTTTTTCTCAAAGAAATAAGGGGAGATCGGGTTGTGTTTGAGAACATAAAACTATCAGGAAATGAGTTATTCGTTAAAGATAGGAAGTATGACATAGCGGATGATGTTTTCGTTTTTGGGTTTGGAAAGGCTGCAGGTGAGATGGCAGTGGGACTCTCCAGACTTTTAGGTTCAAGATTAAAGGGTGGTATAATAAACACCGACCATGAGGTAGAGATACCCAAAGTTAAGGTAAATATTGCAAGTCATCCACTTCCGGACACGCAGACGGTGGAATACTCAAAAGAAATCTTGGAGGCAATTGGCGCTGTGAATGAAAATGAATTTATAATATTTTTAGTGACCGGAGGTGCGTCATCACTATTTGAGGTTCCTTCGGTGCCCCTTGGATACTATAGAAAAGAGGTGGGTAAAGCGTTGAAAAGTGGCAAAGGAATCGAGAAGATTAATAAAATAAGGACAAAACTCTCCCTTGTGAAAGGGGGCAAGCTATTGAAATACGTAAATGCCCCATGGATTTCAATTATCATGTCAGATGTTCTTGGTAATCCAAAATATGTTGGCTCTGGACCGACATACAATTCAAGATATCTGGATAGAAATGTGGTTATTGCAGACAACATGTATGCAAGAAAAAAATTCGCGCATGTTAATGAATTGGCAGGCATGCCTATATTCTTATCTAATCGGGACATAACCTTTGATTTAAAAGAAGCCGCCGATTTCATAATTTATAATAATTGTAGCATGAATGTTGTTATGGGCGGTGAAGTTACCGTGAAATTGGGAGATGATATTGGTATTGGAGGGAGAAATGAGGAACTGTCACTGTTTCTGTCCAAGCACATTCGCGGAACAAAAAAGGTTTTTGTGGCGATAGGAACAGATGGTAAAGATGGAAATTCACCCGCGACTGGGGCCATTGTAGATGGCAGAACTTACGATTTAATTGGTGAAGATAGGTGGAAATACGCGATGAATAGACATGATTCATACACTGCCCTAAATATTTCTGGGGATACAATAATCACCGGTGCTACAGGTTCCAATCTTGCGGACATATACTCTTGCTTCATATGTGATTCTATATAATCCATCACATTTGATAATCTTTCTGGTAAAGCTTAAAATAAATGTTACTCTTTGCGTGATTAAATGAGCAATGTACTGCAGGTTCTTGCGGCTGTATTCGTTCTGTTTTTCCTGCCCGGTTACACATTTATAAACATGCTTTTTCCAAAAAGAGGAGAGTTGGATTTAGAGTACGACCAGCTTTACAGAATAGGTCTTGGCATGGGTATGAGCATAGTAATTGCCATTCTTACAGGTTATGTTTTGGGGTACCTTGCTTTGTTCTACGCAATATATATCTGGCTTGCACTGCTCAACCTCACAATACTTTTTTTCATAGTTGGATTTGTGAGAGGGGGTTATCCAACCATAAGACGCTGGCTTGGCCTTGAAAAAGAGGATAGGCATGACAAACTCATTCTTTTAGAAGATTTGCTGCGTGTTAGAAAGGAGAAAATTAAAAAGCTGGGGGAACTGGAAAGGCTTATTAGAATCAATCCCAAGAGCAAAAGCAGGTCTAAGTGGGAGGAAGAACGGAAAAAAGTTTTGGGTGAGATAAGGGATATTGATGATAGGATAGAGAAATTAAAGGGTGTTCTGGATGAAATATAAAATGGTTATTGTGGTAAGAGATGACCTTAAACTCTCCTGCGGAAAGCTTGCGGTGCAGGTTGCTCACGCTGCTGTTGAATGTGTGAGAAAAGCAGAGCATGAAAAAAAGCCAGAATTAAAAGAGTGGCTCAGAGAAGGACAAAAAAAGGTTGTTGTTCGTGCAAAAACGCTTCAGGATATTTATCAGCTGGAATTCAAAGCCAGGGGTCTCGGACTCACTACTTCTATTATAAAGGATGCTGGTCTTACCGAGATTCCCCCGGGTACTGTGACCTGCCTGGGAATAGGCCCTGGCAAGGAGGAAATTATAAATAAAGTTACAGGTAGTTTGCCTTTACTATGAAGAATATACGTGTACTGGGCATAGACGATTCTCATTTTGAGCCTCATTCAAATGGCAGCGTGGATCTTGTGGGTGTGGTTATGCGGCTATCGGGATACATAGACGGTTTTTTAAAAAGGAGTGTGGAAATTGATGGATTGGATTCCACGGATAAGATAATTGATATGATTTCCTCAAAGTATGGGAGAGATATCAAGGTTGTGATGACGCAGGGAATAACTGTGGGGGGATTCAATGTTATTGACCTTGAAAAAATATACAATATTACGGGTAAAAAAGTCATATCAATATCCAGAAAAAAGCCAGATATGAAAAGTATAAAGAAAGCGTTAATTTCTAATTTTCATGACTGGGATAGGCGATGGAAGATAATAAGCAAAATACCTGTTGAACCTGTTTCTAATGGAGAATACACATTGTATATCCAGAGGGCGGGCATCGATATTGATGAAGCAAAATCCGTGATACGTAAAATCACGTTCAGAGGTGCCATTCCCGAGCCGGTGAGAGTTGCGCATTTAGTTGCCTCTGCATTATATTATGGCGAATCTACCGGGAAGCCATGAGCTTTTTCTCGTAAAGTATAAGCAAGAGTGGGGTTACAATTACCGTGATAAGGGTTACTACTATGACCGAAGCGAATACTTCCCCGTTTATTATTCCTCTATCGTATGCGATACTTAGTAGCACAAGTTCTAATGCGCCTCTCCCCCCCATCGCCACGCCAATATATCCTGCCTCTCTGGCAGGAACCTTTGAAAGTAGCGCGCCACCTCCACAACCAATAATTTTTCCCAATATGGCCATTGTTGATAACAGGGTTACTAAAAGGAGCACGAATCCAGTTATTTTTAATGATGTCAGTATTGTTCCAAGCTGGAGTCCCACGTAGCCGAAGAAAAGAGGGGTGAAAAGCGCGTGGGATATTGGCTCTATATCATCTACTAAGTCATCGTAGGCAATGCGCCTTTTTAGGAGAGGTCCTACCTTCGAACCCCACTTTCCGATGATTAGTCCAGCTATGTAAGCACCTATGATACCCTGCAGTCCAGAGTACTGTGCTATTATTGCAAATAGGAGTGCAAATAGAACGGTAAATGTGAGAAGAACTTTTTCCCTCTGCGGCCCTGTGCCTATAAGATGGTCTATTATGTTGTATCTTTCCATAAAATAAGGAACCAAAATAAGGGATATGATGATGAAAAGTATTACTTTGGAAGATATGAAAATCATGTAATTTAGTGTAACGGTCTGATTAAGTGCAATGGAGCCCACTACACCAATTAGGAACACTGCCACGATGTCATCCACAAAGCTTGCTCCCATTACTATTGCGTTTACTATCTTGTTGCTGCTTTTTCCCATCAGTATTCTGGCGCAAACCTCAACGGCAGTGTTGGAAAGTATTACGCTTATGAACAGGGAAGTTATCCATGAAAAGCCCATTACGTACATGGTGCCGAAAATAAGTGCCATGGAAACGAGCACACCAAGAACGCCGACAATCAGGCTCTTGAATTTGTATTCTTGAAATGCCCTAAAATCCGTTAAAAGACCTGAGAGAAGCATGAGCATTATGATTCCGAACTGGCTAAACATTTTCAAAACTTCTGAAGGCACCACTAAATTTAGTAAAATTGGGCTTAGAATCACACCTCCCAGGACCTCTCCCACCAAGCTTTGAATACCTATTTTTCCCAGGAGCAAACCCAAGGTGCGTGCAAGAAGGATAAGAAGAAGTAATGTAAGCAGGAAGTTTTCCAGAGGCAATTCACATCACTGGATATAGTAGTAATCCATGGATATGTACTTTAAATCCCTCCTTCTTTTCTCAAGGTAGTTGTATATGGTAGCGTGCTTGCTTCCCCGGAGGAGCATCTCTATGGCATGCTTTGCGGTTTCTAATTGATAGTACTCCCCAATTATTGCCACAGTATTTCCATATACGGATATGTCTGCTCCGCTTAGCTCTTCTATTATTTTTCTTGTTTTCCCATCTTTACCTATAATCCTGCCTTTTAATTGCCTTATCCTGTTTTCTCGCTTGCCTATGAACTCCTTTATATCTATCTCTTCAAAATACACGTCATCCTTAAATACTCTCCATGCCCTGTCAGGTGAAAAGCCATCGCCCACAGCCTCCACGAATAGCTCCGCTTTCATGGCTAAATAACTATCTGCATCTCTATCGTCAATGGACACGTCCCCGTAAGTGGAATCTATATTAATCTTTACCCCAGCTTTTTCCTCTATTCTTTTCTTTACTTCTCCATGTTTTCCTATTAAAGCGCCTACCCTGGATTTTGGAACCTTGACGTAAATCATTCATATCACCTCTAACTCCCGGAGAACATAATCTCTATCTATGTTTATGTCCATTTTTCTTGCAATATTGATCACGTTTTTAACATCTCTCGCAAGTAGCTGTTGTGCAAGAGGGTGACTTGGAGGTACTGCCTGACCCACGTCGATTATCCACGGTTTGTCCTCCCATATCAGTATGTTGTACTCGCTCAGGTCTCCATGAACCAGTCCAGATTGCAACATCTTTTTCATCTCATCAATAATCTCAAATAAAATATCTTTTTTAAGATTTTCCATGACGTCTTTCATTAATGGCGCGGGGCTTTTCTCGTCCCCCACGTATTCCATGACAACTATATTTTTCCAGAGGTCTATCGGTTTTGGAACAATGACTCCTTTCTCGTAAAATGTTTTGAGATTTCTATGCTCTTTTCTTGCCCATATGAATACTATGTTATCCCTTGTTTTGTGCACTCTGTCAAATCTTTCATCGCCGTCTATGAATTTTGAAAGCCCTTTGTAGTTCAATCTCGTTATGCGGTAAACCTTTACGGCGAACAGCTCATTGCCCTTGCCCCTTGCTCGAAAAACCATTGCCTCCTTTCCAGTTGATATCGGAAATTCTACGTATTCTATCGACCTCTTCAACAGCTTGTAAAATGCTAAAAGCGTTCTTCTGTCAAAAACGTCCCCGTATGTTTTCCTATATTCAACTCCTTTATCCTTGCTCTCTCTATACGGTATAAATCTGTCAAGCACCTCTTCGAATTCCTCATCATTCATTTCCCAAACACATCCAAAATTTCGGGAAGTTTTCTGCTCTTGCTCAGGTGAGCAGCCTGGTTTCTGGTATACCTGTAAACAACATCTGCCTTATCGTTCTGAAAATCCCATGGCCTTATTACTATGAGGTCTCCCTCCCTTATCCACATTCTCCTCTTGATTTTTCCGGGTATGCGAGCCATGCGCGATTTCCCATCAGCGCACATGACCATCATGTGGCCACCACCCAGTATTTTATCCACTATTGCAAACATTTCGCCTTTGTTTCTATCGGGTAGCGGGACCCTGATTATTTCTTCACCTTCTTCTACCATTGGCTACGTATTGGGAAGCACATATATTAAACTATCGCATATGAAATCCACAGTAAGTAAATAGAAATTTAGGGGTGTGAACAGGTTGATTGTTTTTGATTGTAATGTGTGAATTTATATTTATTATTTGTTATCTGGAGGATGTTTTTAGTGTAAGTTTCTATGGGTGTGTCATCTTTATCTTGTATTTTTGCAGCACGCATCTTTTCTGTGGGTTTCCATAAACCTCATATACCTGTTCTTTATTTCTCCACATATAGCCCCGTGGTGTAGTGGTCAAGCATGCGGGACTCTGGATCCCGCGACGGCAGTTCGAATCTGCCCGGGGCTGCTACTTTCTTTATTAAAAATGAGAGATTTGCAGCCTGCAAGATAGGAAAACTTTGTTGGCATGAGTACTTTTAAATTTTATTTGTGCGTTTTCACTTGCATATTTTGTTCTCATATTTTTCTTTTATTATCCTCACCCTATTGCAATCTTTTCGTCTTTATTTTTTTTAACTGAAGGCACAAATAGAAATACAGCACTCTGATTCTCCCTTCTCTCTTTGATGGCACTTTCAGAAGTTCAAGGAGATATGTTTTCAGTTAATTTTGTGAAAATATGCTGGAAGTTCGGTCAAACTAACCTGCTCAATTCTGGTATCGCATTTGCATGTTTCTCCGACTGTTAAGGTGCCCTGTACACCGGCACGGCCATGTTTTAGGTGTATATCATTTAGCCTGTTTGTGACTCTTCATATTTTTTCCTTATTAGATTTTTAGGTTACTTCTATTCCTCAAACAGTTTTTTGTACAGTTCCTCTAAGTTATTCTCTTCTTCCTCATCTTTCTCCTTCAAAAGTTTTTCAATATTCTCCTTTCTATAAACCCAGTAGTGAATTCTCCACAGCTTTCCACGTGCTACATTAATTTCTTCCATTCTTGTTTTAAGCACTCCTAATTCTTCAAGGATGTTGAACACATGCCTATCTGCTGGAGTTAATATGTTATCCACGACCTGGTCTCCATATCCGAAGAAATTTATCACGTAGTAAGTTAACTCTTTTATTTCATCTACTTTCATTCCCCTCTTCGTGAGTAGCTTTTTGAGGACATTGAATAAAATGTCGTAGGTGATTATATCCATTTGCCACGATATGGGCGTATTTATTAAAAATATTTCGCAACGGTAATATACACCATGCACAAAATCATATATATTGAGAGCATATCGTAAAGAGGTGAGTGTTCGATGCGCAGTGCTGAAGATATTGTTAAAACCATTGAGATTTTGAAAGGTGTTGTTCCAGAGCACCCTTACAAATCCAAGAACCCTTTTCATATACTAATTGCCACAATAATTTCCCAGAGAACAAAGGATGAGGTTACATACACCGTTGCAAACAGATTATTTGCGAAGTATCCCCGCCCGGGTGATTTAAAAAATGCTGATGTTGAGGAAATTGCTATGTTAATATATCCTGCTGGTTTTTATAGACAAAAGGCAGGAAAAATAAAGGAGGTTGCAAGAATAATTGATGAAGAGTACGGTGGCAGGGTGCCTGACAGTTTAGAGGAATTGCTAAAACTTCCCGGAGTAGGTAGAAAAACTGCAAACATAGTTCTGTCTCGTGGTTATGGGAAGATGGCCATTGCTGTAGATGTCCATGTGCATAGAATTGCAAACAGGCTTGGATGGGTGAAGACTTCAAAGCCAGAAGAGACTGAGAAAAAGTTAATGGAACTTTTGCCTAAAAAATACTGGCTTGAAATAAACACCCTTCTTGTCATGTTTGGACGCACCATTTGCAAACCGGTATCTCCAAAATGCGATGAGTGTCCCGTAAAAGATTACTGCGATTACTATAAAAATAAAAAGAAAGGATTGGTGGGGTCATCCTGATTATGCTTTTACCTCTTCCTTCTGTACTCCTCAGCCTTACTTTTTGCTATCATTAGCATAATTTCTATCATGTTGCATCACCTCCAGGTGCTTTCTAATTTCCATTATTATCACCAAGTATATAAGATGTTGTTTAAAAAATGGAAATATTTTGGAATATTATTGCTGTTTATTTCCATTTGTGCTACTATAAGTTTTAAAGTTAGAAAAACTTAAGTAATTGAATATGATTTGTAAATCATGGACCTCTTGGATGTAAAAATTCTTCGTTTGCTATGGAATGATGGGAGAATGCCCATTTATAGAATAGCTGAGAATCTTGGCATATCCGGTGCGGCCGTGGACAAGAGAATAAATGCTATGATGAAAAGGGGGGAGTTGTTGGGATTTTCAATTCTTTTAAATTCGGATTATGTTCTTAACAGCGCAGTAATATCAATACATGCTAAAAAGCGGAGAGAGCGCATATTTGAGCGGATATCTAAAATTCCCGGTGTTATGCATTTTGTTGGATGTTTGGGAGGCAGGTACTACGGTGAGTTCTGGTATTCAGATAAGATGGAGTTGAGGGAGAAGCTCATGCTTTTCAAGGAACTCACGGATTCATATTCTGAAGATATATTTTATCATAGAAATGCTGGGAAAAAGAAAATAGATATGGTAGACTGGAAAATACTCCTTGCTATGCGAGATGACGCAAGAATTCCTTTTTCCAAGCTTTCTAAAATTATAGGGGTAAGCGCAAAAACGATATCCAAAAGGTGGGAGCGACTTGTCTCCGAGGATGTTGTGAAAGCATATCCCATAGTTAATAGGCCGTTCAGCAAGGATATATTGTGGTTCTCTCTTTTTATAGAGGTTGATGACATTGCCCTTGAAGGTAAAATCAAGAAGATGGACAACATATGGCGCACATCCATATTTGAGAAACCCAAGATTGTTTACGGAGTGTTTTTTGCTCAGTTTGTAAGGGAAATTGACTATACGATGGAGCGCATTGTGTGTATGAAAGGAGTTAATAAAGTTCATTACGAGATAATTGTAGAGGAGAAGTTCAATCCGGAATACTTGAATTATGTCTCTTGCAAACTTGGATTTTGCGATACTCATACAAAACTTACAAAAAATAATAGTTAAAAATAAAAATATTTTTTCACTCGGGAGGTGGTGGCGGTGCTTGGTAGTATCCACTGGGGCCGTACTGCTTGTTATTGCATTCGTTTTTTACAGCAACGAGGTATATTATCAGGCCAATGAGGGTAAGTAGCAGTACCACGAAGAACCAGAGAAGAGGATGTTCATTGCATTTTTTCTTTGCATCTTTGTAAACCCATACTGAAACCAACAACCATATTATTACTGGCAGTACGATGCACACGGATACGACGATTATGCTTCCAAAATTTATGAGATTTGAGAATTCGCTGCTCTGTGGCACGCTCTCATTTTCTCTGCCATTGCCGGAGTCTCCTAGGGAGCCAGTATCCGCGTAATACGTTGCCGAGTCCGAGTGCAGTGTGTATCCACTCTCGGAGTTATCATACATAGTGTCAAATTCCACGTTGAACACATTGACATTTTGAAGTACCATGGCCGGAATTTTTACCGTTATTCTGTTTCCAGAAATTGCTATGTCTTTTTGATTGTATGAGTGTAGCGCTAAGTTCTCATCACTTAATCCTCCCACTTTGTAGTATCCTAAAAAGCTTATGTTGTTTTTATTATTGGTCCATGTTAGATAAATGTATATGTACTGCGCGATATCGTGCCCGCTAACGTCTGCCTCTACTGATATGCTAACTTCCGTTGAAGAGTTGGCAGGTGGTTCAGCAATTCCAGTATCTTTTGTTTCCAAGTAAAAATATTGCCAGTTATTGCTGGAATATCCCCCTATCTTTACAATTTTTATATATCCTGGTAATCCAGGGTCTGTCCATGTTGAAACTACCGTTTTATCGAAGTTCAGCGTTTGTGCACTAACAAAGCCAGCCGATAGTAATGCAAACACTGCAAGGAATATTGCAAGGAATTCCCATTTCATTAACATACACCCATGTAATAATCTTTCATTCTCTATTTATTCTTTTCGTCAATATTAACTATTTAAAAATTTGTATTTGAGTAAATAACTACTAAATTAATAAAAAATAATCTTAAATGTTAAAAGTTAAATAGATACTGTATCACCCCCAAATCTTTTTTGGAACGTCTTTCAAACTTTTAAATTGTCGGAAGTTTAAAATTCAATCTCGCAATATCCCCTGAAGAACTAAATGAAGGTGGCACTTATGAAAATAGGTATAATCGGATGCGGTGCGATAGCCCGCGAAATAGTCACCAGGAGAAGCGATGTGGTTGCCCTTTACGATATTGAACCGGACAGGTGCAGAAATTTTGATGTTCCCTGCTATCCCTCTTTGGATGAATTTCTAAGCGCTGTGGATTTAGTCGTAGAAGCAGCCTCTCCAAAAGCGGTCAGAGATTATGCCATGAAGGTCATAGGTAATGGAAAGGACATGCTTATCATGAGTGTTGGAGGACTTGTAGATAGAGATTTTCGTGAGGAACTTTTCAATTTAAGTGAGAGGAATGGTGCAAAGATATACATACCTTCCGGGGCAGTTGGCGGTCTGGACATAATTAGGGCTGCTAAAATTGCAGGGCTTAGCAGAGCAAGAATCACCACCACCAAAAATTGCAAAACCTTAGGGGTTGAATGCGAGTCCAGAACTCTTGTTTTCAAAGGAAGTGCCGAGGAAGCTATAAAAAAGTTTCCAAAAAGCACCAATGTAACCGTGCTTGTTATGATCGCAACAGGTCTGGATGTAGAGGTTGAAGTTTACGCTGATCCGGAAGTGCATGAAAACGTGCATAGTATCTACTTGGAGGGAGAATTTGGAACGGCAACAATTGAGGTGAGAAACAGGCCCTCGGAGATGAACCCGAAAACAAGCTACCTTGCTGCCCTTTCTCCTGTTGCCCTTCTTGATTCTTTAGAATCTAATGTGAGGATAGGAGCGTGATATTGTGAATATGAAAGAAGAAATAAGCAGGCTCAAAAAAGAGAAGAACGCCGTTATCCTGGCACACAATTACCAGAGTGGGGAGATTCAGAGAATAGCTGATTTTGTGGGTGATTCTCTGGAGCTGGCAAGAAAAGCCACTCAAATAGACTCTGATGTTATCGTCTTTGCAGGTGTGGATTTCATGGCAGAAACAGCTGCTATTTTAAACCCAGACAAGGAGGTGCTTATCCCCTCTCAAATTGCCAGCTGTGAGATGGCAAGATTTCTCACACCGGAAATTATAAAGAAGTACAGGGAAGAGTACCCTAATGCGCAAGTGGTGCTGTACGTAAATTCCACTGCAGCATGTAAAGCCCTTGCGGATATAACATGTACCTCTGCTAACGCTGTAAAGGTTGTGAACTCTCTGGATTCTGATGTTGTGCTTTTCGGTCCTGATGCCAATTTGGCATATTACGTGTCTCAGAGAACTGACAAGAAAATAGTGCCCATGCCTCCAAACGGGCATTGCTACGTGCATACCAATTTGGGTGCGGAAAACGTGCGCAGGGATGGGGTACTGATGGTACATCCCGAATGCTCCCCAGATTTGCAGAAAATTGCAGATGTGATTGCGAGTACTGGAGGAATGATAAAGTACGTTCGTAACAGCGATGCGAAGAGATTTGTAGTTGCAACGGAGAGGGACATGGTTGAGCGCTTGAAGATGGAATTTCCTGACAGGGAATTCGTACCCGCTTGGGAAAATGCCATATGTCTCGGAATGAAGCAGATTACTTTGAAGGGTGTTTATGAGAGCCTGAAAAACGAGAAATACCTGGTAAAAGTTCCTGATGACATTGCCTCTAAAGCCAGACGTGCCATAGAGCGTATGCTGGAGGTTTCGTGATGTTCAGGATTCTTTATGAGGATGATGTTAGGTACGGAGATGTAACTTCCGAGTTAGTGATTCCCCCCGATATGAACGCGGTGGGGGAGATAGTGGCGCAAGAGCCGTGTGTTGTGGCTGGGGCATCTTACCTTCGGGGAGAATTGGAGCGTATGAGTATTGAAGTGGATGGCTTGAGTGACGGCACTTTTGTTAATTCGGGTGAGGTTATATTAACCATGAGAGGTAACGCAAGGAAACTTTTAAGTGTGGAGAGAACGGTTTTAAACATTCTATCGAGATTATGTGGTATAGCCACTGAAACGAGGAAAATTGTGAGTATGGTTAGAGAAATGAACTCTCACGTGCGAATTGCTGCCACGCGAAAGACGTTATGGGGACGTCTTGACAAGCTTGCAGTGATGATAGGGGGCGGCGACCCGCATCGGTGGAATTTAGGGGACATGATTATGGTTAAGGATAATCACATTGCCTTAGTTGGTCTTGATTATGTGTATTCTTCGCTTAAATCAGCGAGTTTCACAAAGAAGGTGGAAATGGAGGCTGACACGGAGGAACAGGCTTTGATTGCTGCGGAGAGTGGAGCGGATATTATCTTGCTGGATAACTTTTCTCCAGAGGACGCTTGCAGGATCGCGGGAAAAATTAAAGATGTTGCGAATGTGCTTGTGGAATTTTCCGGTGGGATAACCCCTGAGAACGTGCTACAGTATGCTAAGTGTCCGGAGGTGGACATAATTTCAATGGGTTATTTGACCCACTCGGCCCACTCGGTGAATTTGTCCATGAGAATGGAAAAGATTTAAATGTATGCACGTATGGTATTTTATGAGTGTTAGTAAGATACTATCTTTGCTAATGGTACTGATATCCATTAGCTTGATCGTGCTTTCAGGAACTTACAATCCTCACAATTACGTTATGACTTTTTCAAGGGGCGAGATAAAGTCCGTGGCGTTGAATTTGAGGGCAGGGGAGAGCGAGAGCATAACGTTGAAGGGCACGGACACGTTCACATTTTACATAATGAACGAGAGCAAGTACAATAGCATAGAAAATGGAAATTTCACAGGGAGTTTGTATGTAAATACGACCTCTGACGAATCGCTTGTCTTTACCGCTCCCGGCTCTGGGGTGTATTATCTTGTAATTGCAAACGTGAACACTCCTGGATTTTTGCAGGTAAGCGTTGATTACGGGAGTCATAATGGCATGTACCTTCTGATATCCGGAGTTTTGCTATTCGTTGCCTCTATTTTGGTTTTGGTTTATGACATTTTAAATTTCAAGCAAGAGCCAGTAAGTTTTGATACTGTCTGCCCCAATTGTGGTACTAAAGTTAGCAAAAGCTGGCATTACTGTCCAAATTGCAGGTACATTTTGAAGGGTGATGACGATGAACAATAAAGCAATCTTTGTGTTTTTATTCATTTTTTTAATTGTTTTTAATTTACCATCTACACATGCATCTAACCAAGAACAAGAAGTCAAGGTTTATCACTGGGATTTCATGGGTGAAACATACCATCTAATTCTAAACATAACTTCAGGAGAGTCCGGTAATTCAGTATCAAAAAGAAATGGTGAGTGGTACATATATATGAGCGTTCCTGAGTCTAATTACTCTTACTATAAAAGATATCCCGGAGGATACAGGTACGCTTTTAATTTCACTTATTTGCAGTTTTTCATGACTTCACGTGATTTTTTCATAAGAGAGCTGGCTTATGATTTAGGATATATTTCAGAGGTTAGTGATTTTGATAATCTCACAAGGATGAATTTTCTCCTGTCCTTTGTACAGAAAGCCATAAATTATTACGATGACCAGACTTATACTGGTTTTTACGATTATTACAAGTTCCCTTTGGAAACTCTCGTTGAAGGCGGCGGTGATTGCGAGGACAAGTCGCTTCTTTTGGCAACCATTGCACACGATCTTGGATACGATGTGGTGCTGTTCGTGCTCAACGTGACTTCTCTTGGCTCTACCTCGGGCCATGTGGCCGTGGGTGTGCATTTTAATAAGGTGAATCACGGCAATTTCTTTGCCCAGTATTTGAGGGATTATTACGTTTATCGCGGTAAAAAATATTATTACATGGAGACCACCGCTAATATGAGTTTCTTTCTTGGAGGTGTGATATTTTATTACGTAGGTGTATCTCCCGAAGAAGCAGGTTATGTTATTGAAAAGATAGGTATAGTGCCCTATCGTGACAGCACGTATCATGGGTATCGTCCAGATTATATTTATGTTAAAGATAAACCAGCTGAGAATGTTTTTCCATGGTACGCTGTTTTGGTAGCCATAATAATCTTCGTTTTCATACCTGTGTTCATATACGCATACCTGCGTGAGCCAAAAAGGTGTCCCAACTGTAATTATCCAGTGGATTCTGAGTGGAACTACTGCCCAAACTGCGGTTACTGGCTCAGGTATGTAGGGGATAATTTGGATTTTGAAGATGGGTCCATCAATGATGTCTATGAAGCCAATGAAATGAAAGATGATAAAAATATTAAATAGAGTAATCATTACCCCCGTGTGAGCTGTTTAGAGGTGCATACCGTTCGGAGAAAGAGAATTGATGGTAAGAAAATTGATGATTTTGTGGAAGAATGTGAAGCATCTAAGCTTTATCTCATAGACGTGGATACTTACTTTGGGCGCGAGATGAATTTTAAAGTATATAGAGAATTATCTGGAATCTTTGACTTGTGGCTCGATTCTTCCCCAAGAAAGATAGAAGATGTTATGGACGTTCTCATCTCCGATGCAGATGTTGCAGTCATTACCGGTGTGTATTTCTGGGATTCTCTTGATGATTTGGTTGAGCTTTCCGATAACGTTGCTATGAAGAGTATATTTGAGAAGCACATAATTAATTTTATGGAAGCAGGAGGAAAATTGGTTATATTGCCTCGAAATATGGCGGATAAATATGAAAATTTGGACAGGTACGTTATGAGTGGTAAGGAGGTATGTCCTTGGAAACGTTGAGGCTTGCGGTAATGTCCGTGGTCAGAAGCATGGGGAAGCGATTAAATGAAGATTCTTTTGTGCGTTATTTTTCATATACCAAAAACTGGATTTCTCCGGCATATTCCAGAAAGCTTTTCAAGATATGCGTGGATTCTGGACTTTTAAAGAAAGATGGGGACTCTTACGTGCCCACATTTGAATTTTCTGGGACTATACCACTGGATTTTAGAATTGACGAGAAAACGGTGGATAAATACACGGTCCAGGGAGAGATTTTCACGCTCATGCTTGATAAACTCTGCAGGGTTCGCAGGATGGGCAGGAGGGAAGCGCTTATGAATATAAATAAAATCAAGAAAGATGCCAGATATATTAATATAGAAGTTGCTACTTTAATATTTTGTAAGGTGAACAACGTGGATTGTTCTGAGTATTACGATATGGTGGAAAGAAGGCTGGTGGTATGATGGATGAGTTTGAAGAGCTCATTAATAGGTTGGGGCTGAGCGATGAGGGGTACCATCAAGAGTACCTTAAAATAAAGCAAATGAAGTACAATCCCTTGATGGAGTTGATGATAAAATTTAACGGAAGACCTCACAACTCTTTTTACGAGATAATGGATAGAAAAATGAAGGCACTTGAACTGGTATTTACGTCTCCTAAAAAATGGGGCGAGTGGCATTTCAATGACCCTGTTAAAGAACTGAGAATTCTTCCAAACGGTTTATCTTCTATTCAGGTATTGAAGGGTGAAATTAATCCGCAGCGCTGGCTCCTTGAGAAACCGTCCTTTAAGAAGGCCATGGTGAGGTTCATATTGGAGCGTTCTTACACGAGAGGCCATTTTGGATTGCTAACCCCCGAACAATTTTTTGATCTGGTAACTCAGGGAATAATTCCCTACGTCATTCGGGTTGTTGCCTACACCAAAGATAGGAGGTACAAGGTGGATGTAAATCTTGTAACTAACGAGGTAATTTCCGATTTCAGGTGGAACAAAATACCTCCGAGAATCTATAACCGGCGCGGGGTGCACGAGTACCTGATTTTCGATAAGGTGTATTCGTCAATTCCCGTGGGCCATTTTCCTCGCAAGTTTTTAGAGGCCATATTTGAATCGGATAGCATGGATGATGAAATTTTATCCATGATATTTAATGTGTCAGAAAGTATGGTACATAATAATGTGGGCGTGTTAATAAAACACGGTGTTGTAGAAGTGGACGAAGGGGCTGGAGTTTATAGGGTCACGCTCCCGAAGCAAGTTCTGTGAATTTCATTCCTTCATCCACGTTTCCCATTTCCATGGCAAGTTCGGCAGCCAGCTCGTAAGCGCGTCTTTTTGCTTCAGTCTCGTTTGAGTTCTTTAGAATTTCTATTTCTTTTTTTAGAAAGTAATACGCCTCTTCTGCTCTGTCTTGGTGAAGGTAATACAGGGATAGGGCGTGATATGTGTCTGCCTGACCTTTAATGTGGCCCTCTTCTATGAATATATCCAACGCGAGGTACAGATAATCAAGTTTTCTCATATCTTCATAAATCATAGCCAGGTTTGAGTATATGGCACCAAGAGCAATTTTATCGCCTATAATGTGAAATATGTTTTCTGCCTTTTTAAATGATTTTTCAGCCTCTTCATTTTTGCCTAAAAGATGCTGCAGTATTCCCAAATTGCTCAGGAGTATACCTCTGTTCATCTTGTCCTCTTCCACGTTTAATCTCTCGTTTATCTCCTCTATGTCTTTTTCTATTCTTGAAACGAACCTTTCTACCTCTCCTATGTTCTTTCTTACCTTAATCTCGTCTTCTCCTTCTGTGTTTTCAAGGGCTTTTTGAAAATAATCTATAGCATCTTTGTGCTTGCGCATGAAGTACAGGCACAACCCAGCTAAATTTGCGTTGTAAGCGATTTTCTCACGTTTTCCCTCTGCTTCTGCATCTTCCAGCATTTGAAGGTATATTTCAAGAGCGTGAGGATAATCCTCCCGGTTAAAGTAGCGCATTGCGTCTTCTTCATCCATATATGTGTATCTCAATTATAGGATTTAAATCTTGGGTTATAAACTAATTTTAAAAAGAGTTTATTTTGACATTTTCTTTTTTCTTTCTTTTGCAGTGTAGCCAGTAACCCTGTAGAGAAAGTCGTTCCACACTTTTAGTGTGTCCATAGCCTTCTCGTTACTCACATCCCTTGATTTCGTTTCAGCGGCAAGTTTCTTTCCTTCCATCCACACCTCTATGCTCTCCAGACCTTTGTATTCTGCATGAAGTCTGTCTCCTTCTCTTTTAACGTTGTGGAACATTTCTTCCATTATGCTCTCAATATCGTCAATGCTTTTCTTATGTCCTCTTTTAAAATCGTAAAGGCGCATGGTTGCCTAATTGAGAGATACCATATCTTTTTTTCGCATCCCCCAAACCTACAAAGGTTAAATAAAATGTCAAGAATTCCCGAGCATGGAGCTTGTGATATACGATGGTGCAAATACCATTGGTGGAAACAAGATTTATTTGGGAGATGGGAAACACGGTTTTTTTTTAGATTTTGGAAAGAATTTTGTTCACGAGGCGAGATATTTCAGAGAATATATCAGTATGAGGGCGATAAGAGGGGTGCATGATCCTATAGAAATGGGTTTACTCCCTCGCTTGGATATATACCGCAGGGATTTGATTCCGGAGGATATGCGCATCGAATCTTTTAATAAGTTACCATTATTACCATTAGATGCCATTCTGATTACCCACGCGCATTTAGATCATTTTGGAATGGCTGGTTATATTGATTTTTCTGTGCCGGTTGTTGCATCGGCGGAGACCCTTGCTCTCATTAAATCTTTTCAGGATACTGGCCAATCAAATATTGCCACATCTGTGCTTTACGATGCAATGCGGTTCTCTGCATCTCGCGAAACTTCCGGTAAGCACTGGAAAAATGGATATCATGACAGTTTTAAAATGGTTGATATTCTCCGAAGCTCCGGAAGGAGCATGGGCAGCAAGGAGAATATAAAGAAGAACCTGCTTGTTCGTAATATAAAATCACACGATAGTATTGGTGATGATTTGCTCGAGTTTTTGACAAGGCAGAGTTCTCAAAAGAAGAGTGATTATGTGCGAGATTCAATGAATCATAGCACACTCGATGACTTACCATTTAAGGTCGATGCTTATCCTGTGGACCATTCCGTTTACGGGGCCACCGCGTATACTGTTCGTGTTCAGAATGGGAATGAGGATGTATGTGTGGCTTACACCGGTGATTTCAGGATGCACGGGGATAGGGGTAATAAAACACGAGAGTTCTCTACGGCAGCCAGGGGATGTGATTTGCTTGTTGTGGAGGGTACCCGTGTTTCCGGATCATCTCACGATGCAGTCTCGGAGAGAGATGTTCTTGAAAATTCAGTTGAGGCGGTTTCCAACGCTCGTGGGTTAGTAATTGCCGATTTTTCTTCAAGCAATTTTGAGAGATTGAGCGCATTTTCCAGAATTGCCAGTGACACAGGAAAGTGCTTGGTTATATCTGCCAGAGATGCATATGCCATACAGGGGTTGAGAGCAGCTGGCAACGATATATCTTCGAACAACATGTGCATATACATGAAACCCAGGGAATCCCATGGCTGGTGGATGAAATACGTTATGAGTGGGGAATGGGATGATAAATGGGTAAGCCCCCTTGAAATTCGTAGCTCTCCCAAAAACTATCTACTTGCATTTTCCCTGTTTGACATGCCTAATTTGATGGACATAAAGCCGGATGGTGGGCTTTTCCTATATTCTTCCACAGAGGCTTTTAACGAGGATATGCGTTTGGACGTTCAGGTACTTCTCAACTGGCTGTCCAGGTATAATTTTGAGGTAGTTGGTCTCTCTCTGGATGGGAGCTCGGTTAGCGTCCAGCATGGCTTTCACGCCTCTGGACATGCTTCTCAAGAGGATATAATTGACCTTGTAGAAACTATATCTCCAGAGCTTGTAATTCCAGTGCATACAGAGAATTCCGGGTGGTTTTCATCCAATTTTGAAAATGCAAAAGTTTTGAAAAATGGAGAAAAGCTGGTTTATTAAGTGTGTGGGGAGGGTGTGCGTCATCGTGAAAAAATAAGTTAGTAAATGTATATCTGTGCGTAGTTCCCGTTTGCACCGCTATATATGTAGTACCAGCCGGAGCTAATGCCGTCAGGTATTGTCCATGTGTATGTAACACTCTCTCCGGGTTGGAGGGTTATGTATGATGTTCCAATGCTTGTGTATACCATATTGCCGTCCTCGTCCACAACCTCAAATCCACCGGGGAATGTTGCTATGCTGTTTCCGTAGTTGATAATGGTTATTTGCACCACATTTCCACTGTAATACATAACATCGTCAGTAATTATCTCAACATCCGCGCTTCCAGAGGTGGTGCTTGCTTGGGAGTTACCCACGTATATTGTGGTGTTTGCTTTTGGCGCTCCTCCTGCCCATGCCTGTATTACCACCTTACCGCTCAGGTTTTCAGGCACGTTCCAATCTATATAAGCGGTGTAGTTCTCTCCAGGATTGAGATACACTGCATGCCATGTCACGTATTTTGTAGTATATTTCACGCTCTCAACTTTTTTAAGAACTCCCGTATCTTCGTAGATGTTCGCATATGCGAAAACCGGCACATGGCCGCTTAGCGTGAATGCCGTGCCCCCTACATTTTTAACTTCCACTGCTATCTTCACGCTATCCCCGGGCATCACAGTTGTGACCTTCTCGTTATTTTTCAATATATATACGTTGGTGCTTACCTTTGCATCTCCCCCGTGCACCATCATCGCCCCGTACACGCCTGCGAATAGCAGCACTATGACCGTTATTGCAATTATGCTCCCTTTCATGATTTTCACCTCACATCCGTGTATATTTTTTTAATATTTAAACTTTACGTGAGTTGTTACACTGCAGTATGTAACAAACTCTGTTTATGCCTGCAAGAACGGCTAAAATACCGTGTTTTCAGCAAATTGATTTTGTACAAAATTAAAAAAAGTGGTAAGTGGAAAAAAGAATAGAGAAAAATCAAGAAAGCAATTTTTTCTTCAAGTATGGAACCCACGTAGTTTCCACGATTACTGTTACCAGCACTGTTACCACAGTGGCGCTGAGTATTATGTCCCCCCAGTATATTAGCTGATGATTGTTATAGGCTATTCCAAGCATGAGTGGTAAGCTTGCCAGAGCCGAAGGCACCACTCCCCTTGGTCCTTCTAAGGATATGAAGAGATACTTTTTAAATGACCACTTTGGAAGGATTATCAGCGTGGCAATCGGTCTCGCCACAAATATTATGAACAGTGCGATTAGGGTCCCGTACAGAAGAGCCATTGGGGTTATTGTGTATATGTTCATGCTGGCGCCCAGGAGCACGAATATGAATATTGTGCTTAATGTAGAAAGTATATCGTTAAAGTGCATGTGCCACCTTATTGCATGGGTTACTTGGGGAGTTCTGTCGTGGAAAAAGTCATCGTGGTTTCCCAGCAGTATGCCTATTGTCGTGGTTACCAGAAATCCAGATGCCTGAACCACTTCCCCCAGAACAAAACCCCCAAACGCAAGAGTAAGGGCCAAAATTTCCACGTATGGGGATTTTCTCAATTTTATTTTTGTTATGCCTTCGTATCCCAGATAAGCCACAAGGGCACCTATGGCCACGGACATACCTATTTGATATATAAAATAAATAACTGCTGCAGGGTAAAGGGTTACATAATTTGCCAGGGTCCCTATCAGATGGCCGTTTGGGATGTTTGGCATAAGGAATATCAGAGCGATGGATGTTAATACGATTCCAAGGGGGTCATTGAATATGGATTCAGTGACGATTACGGTTTCTATGTCCCTATCTACTCTGTGCTGTTTGAACAGGGGAATGAGAGTTGCAGGATCTGTAGCAGCCACAATGGAGCCAAATAAGAATCCTACTGTGAATGGTGCGTGAAACAGGAGAGAAAATGCAAATCCCGTGAGAAGAGCGGTTGCTACCATTCCTACAGTGTCTAAAAGTGCGATGGTCGTAAAGTGCTTTGCAAGAAGCGAGCGCCAGAGATGATAACCCTCGGCAAATAATATGATGAATAGCCCGAACACTCTAACATATTCAAACATTCCTAAGGCCACATTCCTGTTGATTATTCCGAGCAGAGGACCAACTATTATTCCAAATATTATGAGGATGGGTATGTATGATATGTTGGTTCTTCTACTTATTAAAAGGGCAGTAATCCCAAGTATAAGCACTATGAGCACTGCAAAAGCTACAACGTTTACAGTAGAGTGTAATACAAGCTCGATGTCAAGGTTCATTTAAATCACCGCAGGGGGAAATATTGTGTGCGTATATAGATGTTATGAAAAGGCGCAAAGATTATTAATCCTGCAATATATGTGGAAATATGAAAGTCATAGTGGCGATGTCCGGGGCATCCGGGGCAATTATAGGAATTCGGCTTCTTGAAGTACTTGGAAAGAATGCCGTGTTAATTGCATCTAAAAATGCAAAGGATATAATTGAATACGAGACCTCTTACTCTTATGAGGCGCTTGCAGATGTCCCCTCTAAGGTATATGATAATAATAACTTAAGCGCAGAGATTGCATCAGGCACGAGTAAATTTGACGCTGTGGTGATTGCACCGTGTTCAACAAGCACACTATCTAAAATTGCGTGTGGCATTGGAGATAATTTGATAACTAGGGTCGCTTCGGTTGCGTTGAAAGAAAGAAGAAAGCTGATAATAGTTCCCAGGGAGACTCCACTAAGCCCGGTGGTTTTAAAAAGAATGTACGAGCTTTCGTTAATGGGAGCCGTGATTATGCCTCCCGTTCCTGCATTTTATCTCAAGCCCAAGTCTGTTGATGAGATTGTAAACTATTTGGTTGGCAAGATAATGGACCACTTGGGTTTGGAGCATTCCCTTTATGAGCCTTATACCGAGTAAATTTTTTTGAGAAGGAGTACTGCTATCACTACCGTTACCGCCGTAATCAGCATAAACCAAATACCGCTCAATGGAAGTGCAAGATATACGAAGAAAAGCGCTACTTTAGTCGCGGTACTGAATCTCTTTGCCTTCTTTGAAAACAGGGTGTTTTCTTTTCCTACTTTTAATTTTTTGTTGAAAGCGGTTATTAAAATCACTGCAGCAAGATACACTATAAAAAGCACGAGTGGCGAGTTAATAGGGTCAAATGTGCGGTACTCTACATAGCCGCTGCTTGCCATGAAAAATTGTCCCAGTACAAGTCTAAGAGTGAATGTTCCTGGGGATAATTCAAAATTGCCCAATCCAGCAAGTGTTTCCATGTGCTTTACTTCAATTTTCACGTTTTGGAGGGAGAATTTTTTCATTGCAGAGGCATTATTTACAAGAGCGTAAAAAGGAGCAAGGGTAATATTTTTTGATGTCACAGGCATTTTTTCACCTGCTGGCTCTCCACGAATGAGCATCTTCAAGGTAATTGGCTTGGTGGAATTAACGCTTCCCACAAGCCCCTCTACATCCTCCACTCTGTTAAGAATTCCCTGTGTGTCCCCGTGAAGTGGGTCTGCCCTTGTTATTCTTATGGTGCCTATGTATCCGCACCCAAACTTGTTATTTTCAACGACTTTCTCAAGGTCACCTTTGAAATAATGCGATGCCGTACCCAAATCTATTGTGTTTACATTATATTTTACCCCTATTGCCTCTCTCAACTCCTTTGCAATCTCCCCTTCAATTACCCATGTTATGTGCCCGCCAAATATGTCACTAACATCAAGTATTTGTAGGTCGCTGCTCATTTCGATTTTGTTTACGTTGTTTTGATATCCCTCCACACTTATGATATACGTAGAAAAGGAAAATGAGAGCAAGAGCAGGGTTAGAACAAACAAAGCGAGGTATTTCATACTAATGAATGTTTTTTAAGATATATAAATATTCTCTTGAAGGTTTATTTTAAATAAATCTTCTTTTGATATTGACTCCCATTCAAAGTCATTATTTCTCTTATATTCAGAATTTTGATGTTGGAGGAGAGTTGCCTGGCTATTTTCCTGTCAACTCCTTCTTTAATAAGCGTTTTTCTGAACATTTTTGTATATTTTTTTACTTTTCTTTTGTATTTCAAATAAGAAAAAATGATGGTAATGATGATAAGGAGCACATATGATATTAAGTATATTGTGCTTTTATTCATCTGTATCCTCCATACTCTTTTTTATCTCATCATTCACTTTTTCCTTTATTATGCTCGTGACTTTCTCGCTATCCACCTTATCTCCTTTCCAGTTACCCCAGTTTCCTTCAGATAAGATTTTCTTTATGATACCTGATATATCTCTGCTTTCCATAAATTTCCTTGTTAGTTCGTATGCATCTCCTTTATCCATTCCCACATCTACCATGGATTTGTAGAAATTTGCAACTTGCTTTCCAAATTCTTCCGCATTTGTTCCAGAATATATGGCGTCCACAATGCCTTTAATTATCTCAGGCACTGTCTCCTTTAATGTATTCATTACTTCTTTGAATTCTCTCACATCTTCATCCTCTGCACTACTTTTCTTTTTTTCATCCATTTTTATCACCTCTTATTACTATATATCAATCACCCTTTATATCGATGCCGAGCACTTTTAACCACTTCTTTAAAGCATAATCCGAAACAAAGTAGATTTTCTCATTCGTCTTTTCTTCACATTCTATGAGCCCCATCTCCACTAACTTCTCCAGCTTTTCACGTACGATTCTTCTGGACGCTTTTCCTCTCGTTTTTCTTAACTCTTCAGTGATGCGTGATGTGTTGAGCTTCCCATAATAAAAAACAGTTTCGAGAATCTCTCTGGATATGGGGTCTTTCACGTTGGGAAATATAACAGAGGGGCTTATCCTCCCGTGCTCTATATAAATATCTATGAGCTGCAAGTAAGTGGAGAGAATTCTGCGAGTGTATCTCATGTATTCAGTTTCAAAGTATCTATTAAGCAACTCTTCGATTTTCTCTATTCTCCTGCGGAGCTCATCATCCACAATTTTAGCATGCTGGTCACAGTATTTGTATGTTGTGATATGTTATGCCAGTTTAGTTTCCTCAAACGGCTGTAAATAAGAGTGAGACACCAGGTTGCCTACTCTTAACAATAGTAAACACAAAAATTATATAAAATTAATCAATATATGAATTGTGACAGCACTCAAAAACAGCAATTTTTCGGTGTACCTACTCGCCACAGTCATAACGGCATTCGGTTCTTTACTATCATCAATTGCAATTCTCCTCCTTGTTTATCAATGGACCACTTCGGGACTTATTCTCTCCTTCTTCGAATTAGCTTCTGTTTCTCCTCCAATCGCATTGGGCATGCTCGCAGGGCAATATCTTCAGGGAAAGGATAGCAGAAAGGTGTGGCTAACAATGGCGCTCATCTCCGGATTTTTCGAGCTTTTCGTCGTTTTATTTTTCAACATTTACTCCCTTTTTCTTCTCAACCTTGTGGTGAGCACAAATAGCATATTCGTCATGGTATCAAAAGGTGCGCTTCTTCCCAAAATAGTGAAACCCGAAGAGTTGGGCTGGGCCAACAACACAATATTTCTCTCGTATTTGGTAATCGGTGCCATCTCTCCGTTCATTGCGGCGTATTTTCTCTCCCTTTCCCCTCTTTTTCCATTCTTGGTCGATTTGGCAACTTATTTCTTAGAAGCTCTGGCCGTGTATTTCATCTCCGCTCCCGCGGCCATAGAAGAAAAAGGTGAAGAGAAAAAACAGGGATTTCTTAGCGGATTACGGGGAAGTTTTTCCGCTTTGAGAAGGGACGCGAAAATAGTTCTATATGCTTTGCTCTTCGCAAATATGCTCATGTTTTTGGGCGGGGCGAATAAGCTTCTGATCGTCGGATACATCCACTCTTATTTTCCGGCACATTATTACCTTTACTACGGGCTCCGTGCAACCTTGGTGGCGGTGGGCATGATGGCAATAATGATTCCCATAACATTCAAAAAAATCAAAATAGATAAGCCGTACTCAATGGTTCTCTATTCTTCCATCTTCTTAGCTTCTTTTTATCTTATGATGGGTATTTTGGTGAATTCCCTCATCTTATTCTCCTCCGCCGTAATTTTGGGAATAGGCGATGGCCTAATCTCTCCGCAATTTCAGGCAATATTGATGGAATACACCCCGCCAAAAATTCTAAAACCGACTCTTGGATTAACAACAACAGTGACTAAATCTGCTCAGCTAATATCAATAATCACCGCAGGTGTGTTGATGACTTTTGTGGACACGAAAACGATATTTTTTGCCTTCGGAATAATCGTCATCTTTATTTTCCTCTTTTTCTTGCCCACCAAAAAATTGGAAAAATAGGGGATTATCTTTTGTCCTTCCATGTTAGCACGGGCTTGCGCGCTGCAAGAACTTCATCCACTCTCTTAAACGCCGTGTTGTGAGGGGCCTCTTTCAGAATTTCTGGATTTTCTTCCGCCTCTTTTGCTATTTGGAGCATTATCTCCGCAAATTTATCCAACGTCTCTTTGTTCTCGCTCTCGGTGGGCTCAATCATCAGCGCTTCGTGGACGATTAGAGGGAAGTATATTGTGGGCGCGTGCACGCCGAAATCTAACAGGCGCTTTGCCACATCCAGTGCGCGAGCGTTCTTCGGCTTCACCACAAATTCATGCTTCCTAAGGTCTTTGTGGGGCAACTCGTAATATCCCTTAATCCTCTCCTTCAGGTAGTTGGAGTTAAGCACTGCCCTTATCGTGGCGTTTTTCAATCCCTCGCCGCCTAAGCGCTTTATGTATGCCCATGCTTTCACCATCACGCCGAAGTTCCCGTAGAAAGAGCGCACCTTTCCGATTGTGTGTTTTACGTTGTAATCCAAATAGTATTTCTCTCCGTCGTGGCGCACAATCGGCACGGGCAGGAAATCAACTAACTCTCCGCGAACCCCTACAGGTCCGGAACCGGGCCCACCGCCGCCGTGCGGAGTGGAGAATGTCTTGTGAAGATTCAAATGAACGATGTCAAATCCCATTATTCCCGGCGAGGTGATGCCCATTATCGCATTGAGATTTGCGCCGTCGTAATATAACAGAGCACCATTTTTGTGCATTATCTTTGCAATCTCCAAAATCTCTTCTTCGAATATGCCCAGTGTGTTTGGATTTGTAATCATGAACGCAGCAGTTGTATCGTCCGTTGCCGCTTCCAGAGCTTCCAAATCTACCATACCCTTCTCATTCGATGGTATTTCGATGACATTGAATCCCGCCATCGCCGCGCTTGCGGGATTGGTACCATGTGCGGAATCGGGAAGCAGGACATTTCTCCTCTTTTCCAATTCGCCCTTGTACTCGTGGTATGCGCGCACCAGCAGCATGCCTGTAAACTCGCCGTGCGCTCCCGCCGCTGGCTGAAGAGTGAAACCGTCCATGTCCGTGATTTTCTTAAGCATCTCCTGCAATTCGTACATTATTTGCAAAGCCCCCTGCACGGTGCTTTCCTCTTGATATGGATGCAGGTACGAGAACCATTTTGCTATCTCCTCGTTGAGCTTTGGGTTGTACTTCATGGTGCATGAGCCGAGTGGATAGGTGTTTATATCCACCCCGTAGTTCATCTGCGATAGCCGGGTGTAATGCCTCACAACCTGCCATTCTTCCAGATTCGGAATATTCAAAGATTTTCTTTTTAATTTATCTGGAACATCCACGCTGATTTCTTTCTCTTCCTCACCCTTTATCTCGTTCAAAAGGGGCTCGTTGTACTTCGCCTGCTGGTACATTTAGGACACCTCCTTCAATGCGCTAACTAATTTATCCATATCCTCCTCGCGTATCATTTCGGTGGTTGCCAGAAGCATGGAATTGGGAACGTTGCGATAACATCCGGCGTTGATTGGCAAGCCGCCGTGCACGCCATGCTTAAGCAATTCCTTTGAAATCTCGTGAGGATTCTTCGGCAACTCAACTAAGAATTCGTTGAAGTGCTTTGCATCGAAAATGGGTGCGTTGAATCCCGCACTTCTCAATTTCTCCATGAGCATACGGGCGTTGTCCATGTTCCTCTTCGCCAATTCCTTCAATCCGTTCGCGCCGTAATATGCGACGAATGCAACGCTGAACACCGCGCAAAGAGCCTCGTTGGAACAGATATTGCTCGTCGCTTTACCCCTTCTTATGTGCTGCTCCCTCGTTTGCAGGGTCATGACGAAGGCTCTCCTTCCATCAGCATCCACAGTTTCCCCTATTAATCTGCCGGGCATCTTTCTAACGTACTGCTTGCGAGTGGCGAATATTCCTAAAAGAGGTCCGCCGAAGCTTATGGGATTGCCCAAAATTTGCCCTTCGCCAATAACTATATCCGCGCCGTAATCAGCCGGGGGCTTGAGAACTGCTAAGCTGAGAGGATTAACTCCAACGGTGTATATTGCCTTGCCCAGCATCTCTTTTATCTCATCGACGCCTTCATCGATCACGCCGAAGAAATTTGGATTCTCAACGTAAACCATCGCTGTGTCCTCGTTCACCAATTCCTGCAATTTATCCAGAGCGACCATCCCGCGCTCGTTAAGCGGGTATTTTTTAACGCTCATCCCCAATCCTGCGATGTAATTCTTCAAAACGCTCTCCTTCTCCCAGTATAGATTTTCCGGAACTAAAACTTCTTTTCTCTTGTTTATCCTGTACGCCATTCTTGCAGCTTCACCCAATGATGTGTGGGCATCGTACATCGATGAATTGGCAACGTCCATTCCCGTTAATTCGGCGATGACGCTCTGGTACTCGAACTGCACCTGAAGCATTCCCTGCGAAATTTCAGGCTGGTATGGGGTGTAAGAGGTGTAGAATTCTGAGCGGCCTACGATTTCCAGCACCGCCGGAGGTATGTAATGGGTATAAATTCCCGCACCTAAAAAATTCGGCATATCGAAGATATCTTTGTTCTTCGCTGCCAGCTCTTTGGCGTATCGGTACACGGAAATTTCATCCATTGCCTCAATATCAATTCCTTTTTTCCACACTTCCTTTGGGATGTCGCTGAAAAGCTCTTCCCAGGAGTTCATCCTGAGATATTTGAGCATATCATCAAATTCATTCATACCGGGTAATCTGTAAACTCATCTTAAACCTTTTCATAATTTAAATCTTTATAAATTATTACTTTATTATCCAATTGAAAATTAGTACTTAAAAGATTGCAAGTTAACGATGAGTAATCATATGGCAAATCTTTTATACTCTTTTCGCTCATACTCCTGTTAATGAGCCGCAGGTTAATTATATTTGGAATTCTAATCGCACTGCTTATGGGCTCTATTCCCACAATACATAATGGGTACGAACAAATTAAAGAAGAAATACCTTATGCGACTGGTGTAAGGGGATACGTTTCTCATGGGATAATCAAAATAGATAACAACAGTGATTTTGCCCAGTTAGCTCAGGAAGAGGGTTGGCCAGGAAACGGAACGCAGGATAATCCATATATCATATCCGGATACGACATAGATGCCAACGGGTACGGGTATGCTATATATATAGGCAATACCACGGTGTATTTCGTTGTTGAGAACTGCTACCTTCACAATGTTTCCTCTGTTATTGGCAGCGAGTACGCAGGTGCGACAATTACTCTGTATGAAGTTATAAATGGTGAATTTAAAAATAACACTATTGATGCAACAGGTAGCGAGGGTATAGACCTCAATTCGGCGGGTACAGACTATATATCCATCGTAAACAATACTTTTTATGATTACAGCAAGGGTATTAGCGTTTACTATACCTATAGCTCGTATAATATATTGATTGAGGGCAATGTGTTAGATGATTCAGGACACAGCGGCTCTGCTGGGGGGATAATGGTTCTTCAGGGATATGGGGTTAAGATTGTCAACAATACTATAATAAACGTAACTGGTGGTGTTTCAAATTACGGTATTTTTATTGACAATTCAAAGGATAGTTTTCTATCAGATAACGTTGTATATAACGTAAGTGGGTATGGTATAGAAATAAACAATGCCAACGAAAACCTGGTAAAATTTAATAAGATATATAATGAAAGTTATTACGGTATATACTTGTTTGGCGGAGCAAACAATAACACAATTTATGGGAATTTTCTTTATTACAATAACAACACAGGGAGCACGTATAACAGCACGCTTTTTCAGGCTCGTGATGATGGGGACAATAATTGGTGGAACTCCACAACTGGAATAGGAAACTACTGGTTTGACTGGGCGGAAAATAATGCTACAAACGATAACAATGGCGA
>WAOD01000005.1 GCA_015521465.1 DHVE2 group archaeon | reverse complement strand
CAACGACGCCATCATCACCTTAAGAAAATACGTGGGTCCCAACGATGCTGAGAGAATAATAGAAGATGTTCTTACTAGTGTGAGAACTAAAACAAGTGGCACGGAACTATTCAAGTTAAAAAACGGAAAAATAGAAGCAAGGGACATAGAAATTGCAATAAAAAAGAAGCTTATCTCTCCAAAACAAATACATTTAACATATATCGAAATAATAAACAGCATTAAAGAGTATTTACCGGGATACATTCCCAAAAATTTTGCATCACTGCTCAGAACTAAAGGGCAGGAATACGCAATAGAAAACACAACTGAGAATAGGTTAAGAATAGAGATGATAGAGAGAAGTGTAAAAAACCTACAGGGAAACATGGCATACATGGAAAACGCGCTTCGAGAAGATATAAGTGAAACAAAAAAATTAATAGAGATGGATATTGAAGAAAAAAACAGAGAATACCTTGAAAAAATGGAAAAATTATCTGATGAAATTAACACAATAAAAGACGAAATTGATAGAATATACAGTATTATTGATTCAATAACCCCCTATATGAATTTTCTGCACAAGGATGTTCACGAAAAGCTGAGAAATGACATACCTCCAGAAGGAATAGATAAAAATGATTTACAATATCCAAGAAAAATCGTTGAGAATTTCATTGAAGAAGAAGTAAGTAAAGGAAATATCATGTTAATGGATAACAAGATATATGATGTTTCAAAGGTTAAAAAAGAAATACTAAGAGCGGTAGGTGAAGATGGAGCAAGTTTATCAAAAATCATTAAAATAACAGGATACGAAAAAGATTTACTTCTAACCGTACTGGAATGGATGAAAAATGATGAAATTTTGGAAGAGAAAAAATATGGGAAAGGAAGAAAATATAAAAGGAGGTGAAAAATGTGTTAGATATAGCATTAGTATCACTCATACAAGATATGAGTGAAAAAGCGGGAGTGGAAGGAACAATACAGTACTGGATAAGAGTTGGTGAAAATCTGGCGAAGAGAATGGGAAAGGAAGCGTATATGGGATGGCCATCTTTTAATGTAGCTCTGCGCGAGGGAAGAACTGCATTTTCAATAGAGGGAAATGTGGCAGCGCTAACAGATCTTGCCATTACCGACGTGGATGGTGATGTTGTTGGATATATATATGCTCTTGAAAAATGCGTTTTTGAACCTACAATACTGAGAGTTAGATACAGTGTTGGCCAACTTCCAAGAGCAGATAAGCAAATAGCTGATGAATACAACATAACATACAGAAATATAGCTGTTTGCAATTTTTGCATAATACATGTAAAGTTCAGGGAGGAAGTCGCCAAAAACATAACAATTGCCGGGCAGCCATTAGAAGCACTTCATTTAGCAAACAGGGGCTTCACAGGAGATACAAAAATAGATGAGGAAAATCTGAACAAGATAGGAATCAACAAAGAATATGTAAGAAGTCTTCTAAGAAACTATGCATGTGTATTTGCACTCGTAATGAAAGGAGCACGCTTGAAAGGAGAGGTGAGTGAAGAATGATTCAGAGAAAAATTGAGAGAAAAGAGGATCTCCTGGACAATCCAATGGTAGATATTGCCACATATTTATTCTTGGAAGACATCGCAGATAAACAGGGAGCCGCAGGAATGAACAACTACTTAATGAGCCTCGCGTATTCACTAGCAAGAAGCATGCCGGAAGAGGAATACACAGATTGGGATAGCTTTGTGGAAGCAATAGTGAAAGGAGAATCCATACTGTCTGCATTTGAAAAAGTTAACGCAGTGTCAAAATACTGCATGGTAACTGTGGAGAGTCCATTTTTGAGAGGCTGGAAAGAATACACCAAGCGCATAGGTGAATTTCCAAAAATACACAAAGATGTCGCTGAATACTACAACTCAAGGACTACTCCCACCGCAATAGAGACAGGGGACATAATAATTCAGACATACCGAAAAGCTGCAGCTGAAAAAATTACCGTTGAGGGAAAGAAAGTAAATGTTGCGCATATAGCAACAGTTTCACCAGATGGCTCCAAAAAAATTGCGCCAGAAGAGTGGTTACCAATACTATTAGAGAAGGCAAATATCACAAGGACGCAGATGAACATGATACTTAGAAACAACGCAGGAGTGTGGATAGTCTACCCCACGCAGTAAAGTGGGGGATTTTTTTGATTTTACTTTCTTCAGACAGCAACTACAGATATTATCTAATAGATGAAGCTACAGAATTGGATTCCTTTGATGTTAGAAAACTCTCTTTCTTTCATTTATATGGAATAGTTGACTATTTAGAAACATTCAAAATGTGGCTTAGAAAGTTCCCAAGACCTCTGCTTATACTTGGAGTCAAGGATAGAACAGTTACAGCATTTGTATATATTGATCACTGGGAAGAATTACCATTAGTTGCAAATGTATTAAGAGCGCAGGAAACAAGTGAATCACTACGTGGAGAAAAAATAGGATACAAAATGTTTTTGTTGGGAATATATCTTACCCCTGAATACATGATAACCAAACCCCTGACAAAGAAAGCAAAAGAATTTTACAGTAGATTGGGATTTGTAGATGCAAAGCAAATCAACGTGTTTAAAAGTTATCACCAGCTAACCGGCTATCTTGCACTTCCTCTTGACAAAAAAGATGAGCACATAAAAAAAATCAGAGAATATTTCACAGAGATGCATATTTAACTCATTTTTTCCATTTGGGCGATCGCTCTCTATGGCCTTTCTTACCGAAAAGTAGCTGAAATATAAGTACAACCACTAAAACACTGAGAGTTGCCACTCCAAGATAATAAATCCAGCCATAGTTAGGTAATTTACCGATGTAAATATCCCTTGCATATGAATTCGCATTGGTGCCTCCAAAAACCACTCCTGGTGCATCAATAGTCATTTTTAAATTATGCACACCATTCCCCACGTCTGGGACCCAATAGTACGTAACCTTTTTAGTAGAGTTTGGAGATATTTTATCCACAGTAACATTTCCTATATATCTATTATCCACGTAAAAATTCACCGTTACGTTTGATACTGTATAATTCTCTGTATTCTTAATAGATGCAATCACAGTATAAGCCTTTTTTACCTCAACGTATAAAGTTCTCTCGTAAACTTTTATTTTTCCTGTGGAATTTATGATGCCATATGCCTTGAAACTGAGATAAAGTGACTGAGTTACATTAGGCGCATGGACGCTGAAATCAAATACACCTCTTGTATTTTCCTGCATAGTCTGATTAACAGGGCTCAAACCAGTAAGGTTCTCACCACCGATCAGCAGGGTACACATGTACTTGTCAAAACCAGCACTGACAATAACCCTATAATGAACCGTTGAATTAGTTGCAATTACGGATGGGCCCTCAATATGCATGCCCGCTGAGGTCACACCTTCCACCTGGGGCGCCACGAATAGCAACTGCATAAAGACAAGCAATAACATTGCAAAAGCAACTACCGTTCTCATTTCCTATACCTCCCTATCCACAGGATAACAATTGCAATAACAGCCGCCAATATCCAAACTGCGTATGTATAACTACCAATAGACACTCCTGAATAATTCTGCACGTTCTCTCCCTTAACATAAAGGCTATTATGAGATACCTCGGGATGATAAAGAGACAAATGAATGGTATACTCCCTGCCACCAAACACTGATAGAGTAATGGGCACCACAGTAGAGGGAACATCTTTAGTTGCCACGGCAATAACCTTGATTTTGCGATAATCGTTTGCAGGAACATTCACATAGCCAACTGTATGCTTGTCCATCTCCACATGAACTTCCCAGCCCTTTGCAGTAAGTTCCTCTGAATTTAAAATGCTAAGAGTGTAATTTACGGCAGTATTCCCCTCATTGTGGATAGTAACGGTATACACGAGAGAATTGTTGCTCCACCCATTAAGAGATTCGGAAAGCTCTGCCCTGAAAACTTCCGACACGTTTGTATGGACAATAATATCCCTAGAGTACTTTGAGAACAAAATGCGAATCTTGAAGCTATCTTCTCCATATCTCGCATTGTAGGGCACATGTACCTTCAGAGAGACGGTCTTGGTATCTCCAGGATTCATCTTGAAAATATGGTTTCCAATAACACTCCACTCACCAACGCCTTCCAGCCTAACTTCCTCCGGTGAATTACCGCCATTCTTCAACAACACACTAACGCCCATAGTAGAATTGGGGGACACCTGCTCATCGACAGCAATGACTCTGCCAGTCACTAAATGATAGTTGTCTCTCATCAAATATATGTTGAGATCAACATCATGGGTGGTTACATTTAAATGCCCATTGTAAGAATACCCCACATTTAGCCCGTACTCTTCCCGGCTCTGCTCAGAAGTAACAGTATAATTTCCTGAAGGCAATATAACCCAGTAATATCCTGAAGACAGTACCTTGATAACACCACCATTAAATCCAAAATTGACCACCGTGCTTACAGGAATACCGTTTAAAAACGTGCCTCCCCGAATATAATACCCTGGAACCATGTGTATGTCGTATTCCCGTAAACCTTTATATAACTTCACAAAACTTATGTTTGCGTATTTCTCAGAGCCGAATATAAATGAGGTGTACACCATGTATCTACCAGGAGTGAGGTCCACTGTGTATTTCCCATTAGAATCAGTAATCACCGTGAAATTACCAAAGCCATTTAGAGAATAAAAATGCACTATGCAGTTTGCAATTGCACCATGTTGGGACAAAACATATCCTACAAGATGTGTATCTACTTTCCTCTTAATCACATGCAATGTTATAACAGTATCACTGTTTACAAAACTCCTGTTCTCTGCAAAGTAATTGTAATAGCTTTCACCTTCGCGACGAGTATCATTGACCACAAAATCATAAGAGCCCTCTGGCAACTTAATAGCCCCAGAGACTGTTAAAGACATATTACCTGCGTACACATGAACTTCTGCCCTTTCCGTGTAATTAGTAATATCAAAGCCCACATAGTACGAGAGATATATAGGTACTTCAATCGTGTCATTGTGTTCTACATTTATTGAAAGTACATTGGAGGATGTTCTGTTGTAAACATATAGTGTATATGTATTAATTGGTAGGGTTACCGTCTTTCCAGAAGTGTAGTTATGCCCATGCAAGAACCATATGGCCCCAGTTCCCTGTGTTATCAGCGTAATATGCGCATAAGCAATGAAACTAACGTTGAACCAGTAATTAGCAAAACCCCTTGGCACCACAAAACTGTAGTTATTAAGGCGATACGTGCGATTGTATCCATAAAATTCAACTGTGTAGTTCCCAGGAGGCAAATATGTGGAATAGTAGGAGGTTACCCCGGAGACTTCATACACGTGAGTATAATTCCCATAGTGCTCTATAAAGCGCATATTTACAGGAATAGTATTGATATGTCCCTGCGTTTTTAGATATCCAGCAACGTGAACAAGAGACGAGTTGACCGTCACACGCACAATGTTTCCGTGATATGCGATATTTCTAACACTGTATCCCCAGAGAATTACCTTAACATGATAATTCACATTGGTTGGCAGAACAAATCGCCCATCAGGAGGAATGTTTCTAATTTCATATATACCATGGGAATCATAAAGGCACACCAAACCATTGCGAATTATTTCGTTTTCATCCACCATTCCGTTACCGTTTCTGTCAAAATAAACCACACCTGTAACATTATATGCCCGATGAAGTTCGATATCCACTGTTAGAGGCGCAGACAGATGAATAATCTCCCTGGCAAAATAAGGAGCGCTTTTTTCTCCAAATCCAAGCACACCTACAACATACTTACCCTCTGGCAAATACGCCTCGTAATAGCCAGTATTATTAACGAATGTGCGGTAGAAAACACCATTGCCATATATCCCTATCTCAATATTTTTTACATGCTTAGGCGCATTGACATATCCACTCACACTGTATCCTTTTGCCATGCGCAGCACCAAGTTTTTGTTACTATCCAGATTCAAAAAGCCCACATATGCTACACGAGTTGTGCCAACATATGATGTGGAATAAATACTATATAACCCCCCAGGCACTTCAAGGGTAAATCGACCTTCTTTATCTGTAGTTACAATGTAAATATCGTGAGGAAGCAACTCTGATGTAATTTTTACGGGGATATGAGAAACAGGTACTCCATTATACTCTACAAAACCATTTATAATAAACGCATGTCTCAATGTCAGGTTATCTGAAGTAGTATAATTCCACAAATTGACAATAACAGTATCCTTGTGAGATACGTAATTTCCCATATGTGCATAAACAGTGTAATTATCAGGAACCACATACACACTATACGACCCATTATTAGCAGTCCTCACCTTATAGCTTGCATATACTCCTCTTAAAACAACAGTAGCATTTGATGCTGGAGCACCATTAGAATAAGTAACCTCACCATGAATCTTGGAGGGAACAATACCTATATCCTTCGTAAGGTTTTGATTGCCCCCAATGGATATATTGGCAGCATCTGCAAAGTATCTTCCATTGAGTATTAAGTCAGCAGTGTATTTATGAGGTGGTATGTTGTTTATGTGATAAAGACCGTTAACAATTTCGCATGTTTTATTGAATCCATACGTGTTGTTCCTAAGCACAAGTACACCACTATTTACGCGGAGATCCCCATTGTCAAATTTGTTGTTTTGGTTTAAATCAAAATAAACAATACCATCCAAGTTAGATGGTTTGACCACAATATTCTTATTAATTATATAATTTGGCTTTAGACGCATGGCCTGTTCATCCGACACGTTTATGGTTCCCCTGTAAAGAACTGTCTTTTCAACCAATTTTAACTTGTTTAAACCACCATTTGTAGAGACAACAAGAGTCAAATTTCCCGCAACTGCTGGAATCCTGAAATGTCCATGAGAATCAGTATAAACAGACACATGAGGTATACCATACTCATCCAGCAAAGTAACCCTCACGTGCTTTAGAGGCTCACCATCGGTTAACTTTACAGTACCATCTATTATTGCCCCCTCGTAAAACTTTACGATTACCACGTCATTTGGTAACACCTGATATGCCGGAGGATTTAATTCTACAACGCCCTTGTTCTCCTTTGCATATTTAAGTGCCTGTTCTATCGGAATAGGTTTCCATGCATTTGTATGATTCTTATAGTCCTTGTAAGGATTCCAGTATGCAGTTCTGTAAACCAGCTTGAAATGTGCCATATCCCATGCCTGCATAGGATAATAATTATACAAACCAGGAGATATCCCCGGGATACCATCCACAGCACCAACTTCTTTACCTGAATAACCTATGAAAGTTCTATAAAGCATACTATCATAAAACATGGGCTTGTACTCAATCTTATAATTAACAATTCTAACCTTCACAGGCACCTTGTTCAAGTCGTACTCGTTTCCATACTGATCCACGGCTTTAAGAACGTAAAAATCGTAAGGAACCACTGTGCCACCGTACTGGTGAACTCTCCTATCACCCAATTTAGCAGGAGCGTAGAATATACCCGTATTCCTACCCGAGAACGGGAACAAGCGATAGTCAACCGCAAAATAACGGATATCATGATGGGTGTAATTTCTAACAGCATCGTACAGGGAAATAAGCTTGCTCTCAGGTCTGTGAGCAAACATACCTTTAAGATATGCGTACTCTAAATTCTTCCCAGATATATCGCTCTCATAAACACCATAGTAATCTGGGTTATTTACCACAGTATCCTTGAACAGTTCAGGGTCTTTAAATGCTTCTTTGATGTGCTTTACATCTGCATCAGTAAAATAATGATGAAGAATATCAAGCATTCCTGGAGAGAATGACTTGTTATGCGAGTAATAATCACCTTCCATAAGCCTGATTATGAATAGAGATATTACTTCGCTCTCGTTTTGAGCAGTTATTATCTGAGCAGCCATCTGATAACCGTTCTGAAAATTGTCAGCAATTGCTGGATGCTGCCCCTGGCGTATTGCAGAGAATCCGTAATCCCACCAAGAAACAAATCCAGGCCGGTATTCAGGAGGAGTAGAGTTGTCCTGCTCCCTTAACCATTTCCAAGCACGCTCCCATGGATAATCCGGTTTTGGCAGAGAATATCCAAATGCACCGAGGTACCACGGGGAGGACTTCTTATAAGTTGTTTCATTTGGCCTCATGAAAGATGGCATTATGTCATAAATCTGCTTATCAAATTTCTTTTTCTCTTCATAGGGTATCCCAGCATCCACAGCACTCCACACAGTAGGAACAACAAGCAAAAACGCAATGACCAGCACAAGAGCCACCTGAGAGAACTTTACTGTAGATTTTAACTTCTTCCATACGCTTCCACTGTACTTCCTGTATTCTTCTATAGACTCTCTAAATTTAAGAACTTCAATAAGCCATATGACTGCTATAGCAGCCATAAGTGCAAAAGGTACCGTTGCATTAAATATGAACCTCGCCGCAGAAAGAGCCATATATATAGCAATTATTGAGTAGAACACGAAGAACAGGTAATACTCGTTCTTATCTTTACGCATTTTTAAAAGCAGAAGAACAATCCCCCCAAATGCAAGTATGAATATGGCTACCCCAAATGACATTGCAAGGTACCCCAGAGACGCAGGTTGCGCCTCCGCGATAGTACTGTATAATTTGCTCTTAACGAAATATCCCTGACCGCTAACGAGCAACTGCCACATATCCGGAAGGAATATATTTATAATTAGCAGACCCATAGCAATAATACCAGAGGCCACGGTAAATACAAATGGCCACGGATACTTACCGGTAACTTCAAGGAATAGAGCAATTAGAAACACACCAGCAATAACAACTAAGGGTATTGCATACCACTCAGAGATCCTATTTGTAATGTAATACCACGGGAAAGACATACCAAAGCTAAACAGGACGAACATCCCAGTAAATACAACCATATGCAAGTTTGACTTATTTCTGAACCTGTTTATGAACACCTGCACAAATAGATATATGGCCAGAATTGTAAGAGCATAAGTATAACCTTTCCAAGCAAGTGCTAGAGAGCCCATTGCCGCACCAGAAAGAGCCGAATAAATAACTGCCTCTTTGTTTTCTCCGAAAAACTCTTTCAAGCCTGTTTTTACCTGCGTCTTGTCGAACCAGTCCTTTATCCAGTATTTGTACCTCACAAGCTTGAGCGCTTTAAGGAAGAAATAAAACGTCCAAGCTATGAAAAACAGGTCAAAGGCATCCCAGTCCGCCTGTGTGGCCACGCTTCTACCGATTGCACCGGGCATTATTGCAAAGAAAAACGCCGCTAAGATACCCACTTTCTTGTTGTAAGCTTCCCGTCCAAGTAAGTAGATTGGAATGAGAATCAGAGATCCCCATATAGCAGGGAATATAATTAAGCCGAGAACTGCAGCATCCCAAGCGCTCATAAACGGCCTGAAAACAAAACTTAACATCACTATACCCCAGTGAAACAGGGGAGGTCTGGGGTTATCCATGCCAATAGGATAGTTGAGCATAGGGTCATTAAGTAGCTGGTGGCCTGTGGAGAGTATATAATTTATTATTCTCTCGTGATAATACGAATCAGAACCTCCAGACACTGCATATCCGTACTCAATAGATGGCCCCACTGCCCAGTACACTCTCAGAAAGAAAGCAAATGCCACCAAGAGTGTTATCAGTAGGGGAATCCGCAATTTTTCCCAGTTTATTTCACTCATTTTATACCCTCGCATAGTGCTCACCAGAACAGTAGCGGTATCACATTTCTTATAAAAAACTTATCGCCGAATTGTGGATGGATTTCAAAAAACACCGGTAAAGATAGGTTCAGAGTAATGAAAGAAAGATAAGGGAAAAAGTGATTTAGACGCAACATTACAAATTTAAAAGGATTGAAAAAGGAAAAATTTAATTTTGTATTCCACAATTACGCCATATGAACATGGAAGTTGTAAACATCAGCAGACCCGAAGAAGACATAAATGTGATATTAGGATACAGCCACTTTATAAAAACTGCAGAAGACATATACGAGGCATTAGTTACAAGTGTTCCAGGAATTAAATTCGGGATAGCATTTTGTGAGGCATCCGGCCCGAGATTGATAAGACACGAAGGAAATGATAATGAGTTAATCAAGTACGCAGTAGATAACTGTGAAAAAATAGGTGCAGGGCATGTTTTTATAATATTGATAAGGAATGCATACCCCATAAATGTTCTTAATACACTCAAAAATGTTCAGGAGATTACGAGAATTCTTGCAGCCAGCGCTAACCCACTTCAAGTGATTGTTGCTTCTACAGAGCAGGGCAAAGGAATAATAGGGGTGATTGATGGATATCCACCGTTAGGAGTGGAAGGAAAGGACGAGAAAAAAGAAAGAAAAGAATTTCTAAGAAAGATAGGGTATAAACTATGAAATTCTACGATGTAGAATCGGATTTCTACGATTTGTTCTATTTTTCGAGCACCAAGGATATCCCAATTTACAGGAAGTATCTGTGTCCAAAAGTTTTAGAACTGTTCACGGGAACAGGGAGAATACTGTACTACCTAAATCCAGAGTACGGTGCTGGGTTAGACATAAATGATAGAATGCTCTCAAAAGCCAAGGAAAATTTAAAAGGTAGAAATGTACAATTAATTAAAGCAGACGCAAGAAATTTTGACCTTGGAGAAGAGTTTTGCTTGATAATAATTGGCATAAATTCTCTGTTGATGTTTCCCAAAGATGAAAGAATTGCCATTTTAAAATCATCGGCAAAACATCTGAGCTCAGATGGAATCATTATTGTTGATTTACTCAATCCATATCTGATGGTAGAAGGAATTGTTCATCATGGGGACACAATTGAAAAAGATGGAAACTACTATTCCCGCTTCTTTGTTCCACGCTGGGAAAATGACCACTGGAACATACTTTATTTCTACGACACGGTGATACACAACATCGTGCACAGGAAATATGCCTCATTAAAAATTTACCCGGTTTACCTTGAAGATTTAGAAAAGGAGGCAAAGGAGGCAGAACTGGAAATACTGGAAGTTTACGGAGATTATGACATGTCAGAATTCAAAGAGGAAAGCGATAGAATTATAGCAGTAATGATGAGAGCATTATGATTGAAGGAATAAGAAAACAAAAAGATGGGGTTGCGATAGACATAGAAGTTTCTCCAAATTCAAAGACAGAGGAAATTAAAGGATACAACGAATGGAGAAAGAGGATAATCGTTTCAATGAAAGAAAAACCAGAAAAATTTAAGGTAAATAGGGAAATCGTATCTTTCTTCTCATCTCTATTTCACGTTTCTCAAGAAAAAGTCTCAATTATTTCAGGTGAGAAAAATCCCCATAAAACAATTTTTATACGCGGTGTTTCAACTGAACAAGCCACAGAAATTATCAAAGAAAGACTTGAGAAAATTAAATAAATTCATAGAAGAGCTGAAAACTTTGAATTGCACAATTCCAGTAATTGTAGAAAGAGAGCGTGATGTTGAAACTCTGCGTAACCTTGGTTTGAAAGGGGAGATCCTGAAAATTAACACTGGCATAACAATCGTAGAATTCGCTGACATGGTGGCAAATACATACAAAGAAGTCATTTTACTTATGAATTGAGATAAGAAAGGTTGGAAACTAACAAAAAGATTAAATAGACTTTTAGATGGGTACAATATTTACATACATCACGAGTTTAGAGACGCATTTATAAAAAAAAGTCCCGCACATAAGATCTGTAGAAGAGTTATGCTTTTTAAATATACGACCATTGACGAATTGAACAACGGTAAAGACTAAATAGCTGTTCAACTTTGAGGCCTTGAAGGTGAGATTATGACTGGTATAGTTACCTATGGTAGTTATATACCAATTTACAGAATAAAAACTGCAGAGATTGCAAAGATGTGGGGTGACAAACCGGAACATCCTGAAAAAGGCCTTGGACTTTTAGCAAAATCAGTACCTGGATACGACGAAGACGCCGCAACTATAGCTGTGGAAGCGCTTCGAAACGCGCTAAAAAGGAAGAACATACCCGGCGAGAAGATTGGCGCGATTTTTGTTGGTAGCGAATCGCATCCCTATGCGGTTAAACCGACGGCCTCTCTTATTGCTGAGGTTGTTGGTGCGTATAAAGCGCATGCCGCAGACCTCGAATTTGCATGCAAAGCTGGAACGGCGGCAATGCAGAACGTGTACGCCATGGTCAAAGCTGGAATGATTGATTACGGCATAGCAATAGGAACGGACACCTCGCAAGGACAACCGGGAGATGCGTTGGATTATTCCGCCTCCGCTGGCGGAACCGCATATATAATCGGAAAAGAGGACGTAATCGCGGAGATTAATCACACAGTTTCATTCGTAACCGATACCCCGGATTTCTGGCGCCGCGAAGGTCAGAGATATCCATCGCACGGTGGAAGATTCACAGGAGAGCCGGCGTATTTCAAGCACGTGATGTCCTCGGCCAAGATGCTCATGGAAAAAGCAGGCACGAAGCCAGAAGATTACGATTACGTGGTGTTTCACCAGCCCAACGGCAAGTTCCCTTACCGCGTTGGAAAGAGATTGGGATTCAGCAATGACCAGATAAAGTCCGGGCTCATATCTCCATACATAGGCAACACGTACTCCGGGGGAACGCCCACGGGATTGAGCGCAGTTCTGGATATTGCAAAGCCCGGTGATAGAATAATCGCTGTATCCTTTGGAAGCGGCGCGGGGAGCGATGCTTTTGATATCACTGTGACCGATAAAATGGATTCCTACAATAGAGATGCTGCTCCGAAGGTTATGGACATGGTGAACAGGGCGAAGTACATAGATTACGCCACATATCTCAAATTCAGAAGGATGATTGTGGAGGTGGATTAAATGAGAGATGTTGCAATAATCGGTGCCGGCGAGACCAAGTATGGAGAGCACTGGGAGAAGAGTCTCAGGAATTTAGCGGTGGAAGCCGGCTTGATGGCAATAGAAGATGCGAACATAGGCGCGGAGGATATTCAGGCCATATTCGGTGGTAACATGAGCGCTGGCAGTTTCGTAGGCCAAGACCATGTGGGCGCTTTAATCGCTGATTTTGCCGGATTGACTGAACACAATGTGCCTGCAATAAGGGTCGAATCAGCCTGCGCAAGCGGTGCGGCTGCTCTTCATTCAGGTTACATGGCTGTTGCCTCCGGGCTCTACGATATAGTATTAGTGGGCGGCGTGGAAAAGATGACCGATCTCCCCGGGGATATGGTCACCAACATCTTGGCCGGTGCTGCCGATCGAGAATGGGAAGTGTTCTTTGGAGCCACTTTCCCTGCGCTGGGCGCCATGATGGCACGCCGCTATATGCACGAGTATGGGCTTACGAGGGAGCAGATGGCCCTTCTTCCGGTTATTGCTCACAAGCACGGTGCGATGAATCCCGATGCTCATTTCCAGAGGGAAGTTACCGTGGAGCAGGTTCTAAATGCCCCCATGGTAGCAGATCCATTGACCATAATGAACTGCTCGCCGGTGAGCGACGGCGGCGCAGCTGTGGTTTTAGCATCTGCAGATATAGCCAGAAAATACACCGATTCGCCCATAAAGATAAGTGCATCGGTTGCTGCGAACGATTACATCTCTTTGCATGAGAGAGAGTCGCTAACAGTTTCCAAATCCACCGTGGAAGCTGGCAAGAAAGCGTACAAGATGGCAAAGAAAGAGCCGAAGGATATTGACCTTGCGGAAATCCACGATGCGTTTTCCATAATAGCACTTTTGGGCATTGAAGACCTGGGATTTGCGAAGAAAGGCGAGGGAATAAAGCTTGCAGAAGAAGGCCAGTTGTACTACGATGGAGACCTACCGTACAATGTATCCGGCGGATTGAAAGCGAAGGGTCATCCTGTCGGAGCCACGGGAGTTGGACAGGTCGTAGAATTAGTTAAGCAGTTACGCAACGAAGCTGGAAAGAGACAGGTACCAGATGCAAAGGTAGGCCTCGCCCATAATGTTGGAGGAACTATGACTTCCAGCATAATTCACATCGTGGAGGTGATGTAAAATGGTAGTACCACGATTCTGGAGAGAAAGAAGATACAGATACTCGCTAATAGGAACACGCTGCCCTGTTTGCGGCACCGTTTATTTCCCACCTCGAGATGTCTGCCCCAAATGCGGTCGTGAAAGCGTTGGTAAGATGGAAGAGGTGCAGCTCAGCGGTAAGGGTAAAGTGTACTCGTACACCGTGGTGCATCAGAACGTTCTTGGATACAAATATCAAAAGCCCTATGTGATGGCAATCATAGAGACTCCCGAGGGCCCGAAGATCACAGGGCAAATCGTTGATGTGGACCCTGAGAAGGTGCACATAGGCATGCCAGTGCATGCCGTTTTTAGAAGAATAGCCGAGGATGGCAAGGCGGGCATTATCCAGTACGGGTACAAATTCGTGCCGGACGAGAAGTAAAATTTTTTTCCATTTTGCTTTTTTATAGGAAAATTTTGTTGACTTTTATATTACTCGTATGCCAATGATAGGATAATTGATTTATTTCTTGCTAAATACAAACTGCAGATAGAAAATGAAAAAAGAAAAATCATTTGAGTTTGTACCCGCAGTAAGGACAGAACGCCACGTCCGCCGGAATTTCCTTTCCGCAGTTAGGACAGTGTATTGTTCCTGATTTTTCTGGCTGGGGCGCACCGCAGTACGGGCAGAATTTCGCATCAGCAGGAATCTCTCGGCCGCACTTAACACATTTCTTCATTTTTTTCTCTTCGAATTTGTAGCCACAATAGGGACAAAATTGAGCGTCGCTGGGTACCATCTTCCCGCAGTTGGGGCATTTCTTCATTCCCACCTGCGGCCCCGGAGGTGCGGGTTGCTGCATTCCCTGCATTGGTTGCATCCCCTGTCCCATGGCGTTGGCCATGGCGAATCCCGCGCCCATTCCGGCTCCCATTTCCGCCATTCCAGTACCCCCGCCTCCTTGGGCTGCGCCTTTTCCGAAATCTTCGATTGCCTTTCCGGTTTGGTACTGCATGTAATTCACGCCCAGAGCGGCCATTGCTCCTCTCTTATCTATCGCTTCCTGCACTTCTTCCGGAAGATTGAGATTCAGCCCTGCGATTTTAGTTACTTCCAGTCCGTAGCGCGTTGTGTCGTCTTTGAGCTTTGCCAGAACCATCTGCTCAATTTCCTGTAGATAAGCGGGCAAGTCGAGTATGCTCATGTTGTGCTTGAGCTTTAATTCACCCACTGTGTCGTTGAGATCCATAACAATCTGGTCTTTGAGCCATTCGATTACCTCCTTGCTCGTGGTGTATCCCTTCGTGCCCACGAATTCCGTAATAAATACCATTGGCTCTACGACTTTGTAGGCGAATTGCCCGAAGGCACGAATCCTCACCACTCCAAAATCCGGATCTCTGAATGAAAGCGGCTCGGAGGTTCCGAATTTGCCCCGTAGCTCTCTCCTCTGAAGATAGTATATTTCGCCAATCTGCTGAATTCCAGTTACCTTCTTTACGATTGTTCCCAAAACGGGAACGTTCTCTGTGGTAAGCGCATAGCGACCAGGCCGGTCGAACACGTGAAGCGCTTTTCCGTCTCGGAAGAACACCGCATATTCATCTTCTCTCACTACTACATTATCGTTCCACTTTATGTTATGAGGTAATCTCCACATCACGTTTTCCCCTTTGTACTGGTCAACCCAGAAATAGGTGTTGCGTGCGTCCGCTCCTTCCAAATTGCTTGTTTTCTCCTTCCTTAAAATCATTTGAACACCTCCAGCATGTAATCGCGTCTTTTCCTAAACTTTGACTCGAAATCTTTGAGCCTTAAACTTAGCTCTGGAAGCATTTGTATCATCTCAGAAGGTTTGCGGGAGGATATACTTTTGACAAGAGCTCTGAGGGCATTTGCATCTTCAATCAGAGCATAATCAAACTCGTACAACCTGTTAAGCTGCTCATCATTTACCCGGTAATCTCCAACCAAACCCATGTATCCCTGCTCAGCATGGCGCACCTCGCTCACTATTTCACTTACTTTATTCACAATTTCACCAACATCATCAATTTCATCAATTAGCATAGCATCAGAGACAGTATCACGAATATCTTTCGCATACCTCTCCACATCATCAAGTATCCCTGCCACGTAATCCCTGAGCATACTATCCGCTATTCTGATATCCTCTCGCTTCCTGTAACCCCTAAACCCGGGAATTGCAAGCTCTATCTTCTTTAAGAAACTCCTATCATTTTTCACTACATCCTGAATATCATTCATTTCTACCACCTCTTATTCCATACCATACAACCAGACCTCCTGCAACGATAACGGAGGCTACAACCCCATATACAATGCTCACTCCATTCAACGCAGAGTACATGACAATCCCCAATATTATGAATGAAATTCCCCCAAATAGTTTCATGTTATCTCTTCCCATCACAGCGATTAAAGCTACACCAACGCCTCCAAAAAATATTAAAGCAGCATCACCCCACAATCCGTAAAGGGAGAAAGCAGACGCAATCCCTGCAAGGATCAGCACCCCTCCCCAAACCCCGTAAAACTTTTTATCATCCCCATTCATTTATCTTCCCCCGTACCTTCTCAATCCAATAAGGTAACCACCTTCGTAATAAACAGGGATATAGACTATCCCATTAAAATTCGCTGAAAAGCTGTAGTTGATTCCCTGAAGTATTCCCGGCCTGTCCACTTCATAAGATAAAAATACAAACTCCGCCAGTTCAGCCCCTTCTTCGATAGTTATTTCCATAGGTAGTGGCCTTGCATCTCTGAAACTATCTATTTCTTTGCTATCTTGAGGGGGATTGGAAGTTAGCATCTTACTAAGCCTTACAACCTCCTCGGCGGGAAGAGAGCCACCAGCCGGGATATATGTGAGCCAACGGCCACCCATGCCTCGTTCCTTAAAGAATCCCCTAACCTCCTCACTGTATATTTCCACATTTGTTAGATAAGTCAGCACTGGCATGTAGTACTTCTTGGAATTTCGAAGAACTTCAAAATCAAGTATTTTCACATTCACTACCGCTTCTGTAGGCGCATACACAAAAGTGCCACAATTATCGCACATGTAAAGCAGGTCCTTCCTATCTGATTTTAAAATCGAGCCGCAATGAGGACATTTTAGAGGAACAAGCTTTATACTCATCTCAATACCCCCCTTCCAAGAGCGCTCATTTTTTCAATTCTTACGAACTTGTACGGCTTTGGAAGGTCACCTTCAACTATCTCGGAGCCATACCTGAAGAAGTAATATGAGGCACCAAACACGGCCAATCCTGTTAAAAACAAGATTATGCCCACACGATAATCGTACTCCATCCCCACCGGAGTCAAACCCGTCAGTACCCCGCCTATAGTCGCTCCCGTTCCTATTGCCAAAGCTTGCCAAACTGGATCTCCAGGTGCCCTACCAGAGAGAACCCTGCCAGTTACCCCATCTACCGTGAGAAAATACATTTTTCCCTTGTAATCGTACCTGATTATCCAAACAGGGTAGTAGAGAAGAACGAAATCTTTGGGTATGACAAATTCTTTGTGAAATGTCACATTTTCTATTCCCGCTTCTCCCAAAATCCACTTTCTTATGGCAATTTCCCCCTCTGACTTTGCATCATCTTTGGAAGTAGTGGCCTCATATACTGGCACATCTTCCGGTAGAGGTATCACCTCACCACGGGTGTTTTTCAAATGCTCAATACCGATATCTCCCGCATCACACGCTATTTTATTCCACAAATAATCCTTACGTATCTGTTTCTCCTTGTACACTTTCTCCCGGTGAGTGTTTCCATTAGCGTCAGTGCGTGTTTCGTAGTTGTACCCGCAAATTATACCAAGGCCTATTGCATGATACTTCCAAAAAGGCAGGTACGCTGGATAAATTTCCACTATCTTTGCAACTTTTTTCAAATCTCTCGCTTTAAGGCCTTTCCTGAACCATTTTTTTGCCACTTTAACAGCGGCACTCTCACTTACAACCATCTTATAAGCCAGGGTCTTTACATCATCCTCACCCTTCACAATTGAAACAGTGTGGCAGTATGGACAAATAGCCACCTTGTCCCCTTCTTTTAAATCCACGCGACCTCCACAGCTTGGGCATGAGAGACCAAAAGTAAGTTTCATAAAACCACCTCAGTACTTTTTTGCAATATAATAACCACCTCCAATTCCCGCTAATAAGCCCCCGATAGTTAGGAGCCACCCGGAAGCCGAAACCATTGTTCCTACCGCCGCACCAACAGCTGTTAAAAAGAACGTTAGCATAGCAATAGACAGGTATGGCACCGATGACCTTGGAGGATAATACGATGTAAAAATCTCTCCTGCAGAACCATCCACGACCACACTGTACTCCTTACCCTGAAACTCGTATCTTATCTCATAAATAGGGAAATAAACTATTTCCTGCTCTTTCCCAATTCCAGGCAAATTTTTCTGGTAGGTATCCATGGTCAAGTCTGGATGAATAACATTCACGTTTCCAACTTTAAAAGAAGAATCAAATATCTTCATATCTCCAGGAGGTATCTTCAAATTACTTAATCCAGGCAACAAGGTGGTCTTTGCGGGTTTCACCATAACTTCTTCTTTTCCATCAACATCCCGTACAAAGCGATACACCGGAAAGTACATTGCCTTCACATTTTTTATACGGGAATTTTCCAAGCCTTTTTCCATTTTAGGCCCCGAAGCCCACCTCCTGAATACCTGAATTACCTGCTTTGAATCGATGGTAAATGGAATTATGTAGTAAAACATCACTTGGCTTTTATCAATGTATATCATTGTTCCGCAATAATCGCACTTTTTGAATCGCATTCCTGGCTCATACTCAAAAGGTGCCCCACACTTTGGACAATTCATGGTAACCATAGCTATCCCAATGCATTAATGTGGGTGTTTTATTTAACTTTTTCCTAAAAATCGCTGAATTTTGTCACCCGTATTTAATTTTCATCGCTAAAATCATAGAGGCAAGGGTCACCGTGATGGCGTTTGCTGCGATAATAGGATAATCTAATTTCATTATTCCGTAAATGAGCCATAGCGCCACACCGATGGTGAAAATGAGAAACATGAAGAGTGAAATATCCTTGGTGCTCTTGGTTTTCCATGCCTTTAGGAATTGAGGGACGAAGGCTATCGTGGTCAAAGTTCCCGCTGCGAAACCCAATATATCTTCAAGCATGAGCTTTTCAATGGCGCATGGTATTAATAATTTATCGGTTTTCTAACCATTTTAAGATTTTTAAAAAGTTTTAAGTTAATCAATATATTTTCCTTCTCCCAATGATAACAATTAGTGGTATCTTAACAGGGCAAGGGAGCTCTTATCTCATAGTTTCGCTAATTCTCATACTGGGCTTATTTTTTTGGTTCATATTTAGAAAAATACATCTCACCGAAGTTTTAGCCTATCTTTTTGCAGGACTGCTCATCTCAATCTTAGGATTTAAAGCACCCCAATCGTTCTTTTCCACCATTACTGGTGTCACACTGGCCCTCGGAGGATACATTGTTGGTCTAAGTTTCTCCTATAATTTCCTGAAGAAAATGAGCAAAAAAAGTTATGATTATTCTCACTGTTGAAGTTATCGCCACTTCCTTTACAGTAACGCTCTTTGTTTACCTATTCACAGGAGATATGACTCTATCCGCCCTCTCGGATTCTTTAGCCCCTGACACCGCGCTGGCTAGAACAATAGCCGTTTTTCGCTCTTTATCATCGCATGGCATTCTTACCGACGTGGCAACTGCTGTTGTGGGCTTTAATGACGCAGCTGGAATTATCATTTATGTAATCTGAATAATATGGACCAAGAGCCTTTTAGGTTATCATGTATCTATTGTAACTTCCGCAATTACTGCCACAAGGGCGATATTAGGAGCATTTCTCCTTGAGGGAGGAATTGGCCTCGCTTTCAGCTACGCCAGTAAAAAAGTTGAGGTAACTCAGACCTCCAATTGGTGATTGGAATTGCCATAGCATTAATAGGCTGGGGATTGGCCCACACCGTTCATGTTTCCAACATCCTAACTACAATGGCAATTGGCATGACCTCGATAAATCTTAACGGCGACATCGGATTAAGCAGTTATCGCTTTATAGACAATATAATGTCACATCTACATCCTTTTCCTCGGAGCAATAGGAATGGAAATCAATTTTCAGTACCTCGAAGCACTTTGGGCCGTGGCTATAGTTTAGTATCTGAAGAACAGTGGGAAAGAGTATAGGTTGTGGTATGGGCTCCCTAATAGATAAAGCAGAAACGAAGCTCCAAAAGTATTTGGGAATTGTATTATTGAATCAAGCAGGTGTAGCCGTGGGTTTAGCTGCGCATGCGGCTAACGAGATCTACTCGTCTCACTTAGAAGCGATAATTATTACCCCATAGCCGTCACGACGACCATATTCCAGATAGTCTCTCCTTTGGGGACGCAATACGCAGTTAAGAAGGTGGGGGAGGCAACGGTTTAATAATCCCTTTCCTTTATTCCCCTATGATTCAGGCGGTGATAGTGCACATCATCGAAAATGGGAAAATATTGCTCCACTACAAGAAAAGGGGTCACGGTATGGGATACTGGAACGGGGTAGGTGGAAAAATAGAGGTGGGTGAAACACCAGAGGAATGTGCCATAAGAGAGGCAAGGGAAGAAATGGGAGCTAACATAAAGAATATAAAACAAGTTGGCGAGCTTTTCTTCTACGATGTAAGCGATGTGGACTGGCATGTATGGGTTTTTCGGGCGGAATTGGACGGTGTGCCACAGGAAAGCGATGAGTCGATACCCAAGTGGTTTAACATAGAAAATATACCATACAACAACATGTGGGAAGATGATAGATACTGGCTGCCATTGGTTATAGATAAACTCAAATTCAAAGGAGAGTTCTGGTTCAACGGAAAAACAATGAACCGTATGAAAATTGAAGCGTGGAAGGAGTAAAACTCTTATATAGGTAATGTATAGGGCGGTTGGCGATAGATATGGTCACCGTGTACGATGTTCCACCGGATAAGATAATTAACGAGGCTGCAAATGCGCTTAAAGAGAAAGAGATCACCCCACCTGAGTGGGCCATGTGGGTCACCACCGGCGTACATAAAGAGCGGGGTCCAGAACAGGAAGACTGGTGGTATATTCGCTTGGCTTCAGTACTCAGAAAGATTTACGTATATGGACCAATAGGCACATCCAGGCTCGCAGCCCATTATGGAGGAAAAGAAGACCGCGGCTCAAAAAGGTACAAAGCAAGGAAAGGTAGCCGTTCGGTGATAAGAAAAGCACTACAGCAGCTGGAAGCACTTGGATATGTTAAGAAGGATAAAAGTGGGAGGGTAATAACACCCGAAGGCCAAAAGTTCATGGATGGAATTGCAAAAAAGGTCATGGACTCACTTGTAGTAGAGCACAAAGAGCTTGAAAAATATGAGAAGTGATGTAGTATGAGTGAGGATAAGGAGCTTGAGGAGATAAAACGAAGAAAAATGATGGAATTGATGTCTCAACAGGCTCCTGAAGAAGAGGAGATTAAAAAAGAGGAAGAAATTGCCAAGCAAAATATATTGAGGCAGATTCTCGAACCTGATGCTCGCGAACGCCTGGCCAATTTAAAGCTTGCCAGGCCAGATTTGGCTCAGGCTGTTGAGAACCAGCTAATACTCCTTGCCCAGAGTGGTAGGGTTTACAAAAAAATTAGTGATGGAGAACTTAAAGAAATATTAAGAAGGTTAACCTCTCAAAAAAGGGAGATAAGAATTGTGAGGCGATAAACATGTCGAGAAACAAGCATGTTGCAAGGAAGTATCGTTTGATGCAGAAAGTAAAGCAGAACAGGAGAGTCCCTGCGTGGGTCGTTATGCGCACTCAGAGGAAATTCCAGATGCATCCGCACAGAAGGAACTGGCGCAGAAGCAAGCTAAAGGTGTGAGGTGATTTAGATGGCAGAGAGAGAGATGATTTTCAACATACCACTCGGTAGGGTCAAGAACATATCTCGCAGCAGACGAGCAAATTATGCTGTGAAACTGGTGCGTAATTTTGTAGCACGGCATATGAACGTTCCAGAAGAGAACGTGTGGATTGACAACAGGGTAAACGAGGAGATTTGGAAACGCGGGATAGAGAAACCACCGAGCAAAATAACCGTAAAAGCGGTCAGGTTTGAAGAGGAAGAAAGCGTAGAGGTTCTCATGCCCGAGTAATAATGATATCCAAACTCTCAATTTTTGGAAGCCCGTATATTAGCGTATATGTTGCAGTCAACAACTCATTTGCCATTGTGCCCAAGGGCATCTCTCAAGATAAAAAAAGGAAAATTGAGAAAACGCTAAGTGTTGATGTTTTTGAGACCATGCTGGATGGAAGCTCTTTAATAGGCAGTTTGATGGTCATGAACAATAAGGGTGCAATAATAACCAACTTTGCAGATGAGCGTGATATTTTATTTCTGAAAGATAAACTAAACGTGCTTTTCATAGAAGACAAAATCAACGCCGTGGGAAACGACATTATAACTAACGATAAAGCTGCTCTGGTTCACGTGGACTTTGACAGAGAAACAGTAAAAATGATAGAAGATGCTCTGGATGTGGAAGTGGTCAAGGGTAAAATAGGAGGAATAAAGACAGTGGGCACTGCTGCAGTTCTCACCAACAAAGGTATGCTCGTGCATCCAGAGACAAAGGAAAGCGAGGTGAATTTCTTAAAGAATCTATTCGGTGTGCCTGTGTATCTTACCACTGCCAACTATGGAAGCAAGTATGTGGGAGCAGGAGTGGTTGCCAATGATTACGGGGCCATTGTAGGTGAGAACACTAGCTCTGTAGAGATAGACAGGATTGAAAACGGGTTAGATATTATAGATTAAGAGATAATACCCCATAAATTTTCTATTTCTTTTAAAGCACGCATCACCAATAATTTTGGATCCTTGATCTCATTCTCCTCGAAATAACTAAAAATTTTAAAAGAGTGGAAAATTATGTCATCTTTATAAATCAACATTACCTTGCTTTGCCCCGGTAGTACACTTCTCCACCAGCAAGTATTAGCAAAGTGCCGGTGAGAGCAATCACAGATGACGGAGGATGAGATATTATGTGCCAACCTTCCCAGCGCAGGTAGAAGGCCGCAGAGTAGATAATTATCCCTATGATAACCAATAAGCCTGCACCGAACTTGAACCCGCTTCCGTGGATCGCTTTTTCCGGGGATTTCATCTGCTTAACCTCAGGAGCTGGTTTTACTTCCGGTTTCTGCCCTTCTGATTTCTTTTCCTCTAACTGCTTTTCTGAAGGTTTCTCCTCCTTGTTCTCTTCTTTCTTCTTTTCCTCTTTCTCCGCTTTCTGCTCCCCTTTACTCTTCTTTTCTTCCTTCTTTTCAGATGTCTTCTTTGCAGTTGCAGCAGCCACCGGAGCAGACGCAGCTACAGAGCCTTTGTTTTCATCTTTTTTATCTTCGGCAGAAGCAGCAATTTTTTCTATTTCTTCAAGCTCTTTCTTAACATCTTCCGGTTTCTCACTTCCACTTGACTCTTCCACTAACTGCGAAATTTCCTCCAGTTCTTCAATGATGTTATCTTCGGGCATATTTCTCCCCGAAATTATAATGTACTACATACATATAACTTTTTTCATGGATGTGTACTATCCTGCAGAAGACACGCTTCTTTTACTTGATAACTTAAAATGCGGCAATTATGTTTTGGAGGTAGGAACAGGCAGCGGGTATATTGCAATAGAATGTGCAAAAAGGGGGAGCAGGGTGGTTGCAGTAGACATTGATGAGGATGCAATAAACTACGCAAAAAAAAGAGCAGAAGAAGAGGGCGTATCTATCATTTTCAAAAAGTCCAATTTGTTCGAGAAAGTTAATGGTACCTTTGATACAATTATATTTAATCCACCATATTTACCAGGAGATTCAAAAAATATTAAGGACTTGCAGTGGGCAGGTGGAGGAGACTTCGGAGATGAAATAGTAATGAAATTTTTAGAAGAGGCATATAGCCATCTCAAAAAAAATGGAGAAATATATATTATTCTATCATCCCATAACAGAATACCCCTTATCAAATCTCTTCCATATAAATTCACAAGAATAGCATCGCTAAAACTTGCCTTCCACGAGATATATGTTTGTCAGCTTAAAAAAGCGTAAGTTATATATCTAACGTGAGTATTCGCCGGATTATGAAGTTGTGGGTATATGCGACAGTGCTGCTCCTAATAATGGTAGGGGTCTCTGTCGGAGCTTACGAGTATTTCGCATACACCAACGGGCCAAGTAAGAGTGTGCCTGTGGTAAAAATAGGCGATAAGATTTCTGTCAAATATTACGGATACATATATTACGGAGGAGAGAGAAGAGTATTTGACACGAATATTAAGGAAGTTGCAAACGATAATGTTACGTACCCGAAGACGCTCACATACAAATGGTCCGGAAACTTCAAACCACTCACATTCACCGTTGGATCTGGGTCTATGATTAAAGGATTCGATAAGGGAGTACAGGGAATGAAACTAAACGAAACAAAGACTATTGTTGTACCACCTAATGAGGGTTATCCGTTTTCATGGAAGAAAGTAACCAACGAGTCGTATTACCAGAGCGTCTCAATAATAGAGAATCTAACCATAAACGAGTTCTATCAGAGATTCGCACACGCAAATCCAACCATAAACTCAGTTTACACAGATAAAATGTACGGGTGGAAAGTCCTAGTTCTTTACGTGAACCCTTCCAAGAACATAGTCACCATACAGAACAATCCAGATGTAAATGCGGATTACCAGCCATTTAAGACGCAATCGCTCATAATACATGTGGAAAGCATAAAAAATGGAAGGATATACTTCCACTACATAATAAAAAGCATACCGATACTGCTACCAAGTGGCGGATTAATTGATGCAGTGTACAAAGACCATTTCAGGATTAACTTCAACAGAGAAGTTGCAGGAAAAACCCTGTTCTTTGTGGTTACTGTCGTTAAGATTGAATCATCTCAATGAAACTTTTAAAATTTTTAATGGCTGTTTCCCTTCTTTTTGGATAGCTAAGCACTTTTATTTTCAGGGTAATGACATCTCCACCTGAAGTAAGTGCAATGCGTTCCATATATGCTTCCTGCTTGTCAAATCGAATGTGTATTTCACCGTCATTGTCCATAAGGGAAGTTATATTTTCCACAATAAGCTCTGTTATACCAAGCTCATTCAATCTTTTCATAAATCGTAATATATCCTGATTTTTAGTTAGAGTTAAAGACAAAACGATTAGGACATTCCCATGATAACCCTTAATGGTCTCCTCACTAAATTTTTCATACCCTGAAATAAATTGCATTGCCTTTTTTACTTTCTCGACATCCTCTGTAGAATGAACAAGGCATCTCAAATAGATGCCATCAATTACCTTTTTCATAATAAAAAAATTAAAGATTTGCCCTTCTTGAGGGCCTGGCTTTTTCAGCACCTATTCCTTTATTCCTCAATCCTCTTCCCTTCTTGCCAGCACTTGTCAAGCCACGGAATGCTCTTCCCTTGTGCTTACCACTTGAAATCCAGTTTATCTTAGGATCTTTCATAATAGCAGGGTGATGCGGGTCAACAAGTATAACCTCATAGTATTTGTGCTTACCATCTTCACCAACATAATATGAATTAAGAACTTCCAAGTTTGGATACTTGCGGGAAACTCTCTCTTCTGCAATCCTTTGAATACTCTTCCTCATGGGTATCCTCAGCATACCCTTTCTCTTAGGTCTTCTTCCACCTTTGATTCTGCGCCTCTGGAGATTCCCGCGACGCACCCTTATCCTTGCAACCACATAGCCTTGCTTCGCTTTATAACCCAATTCTCTTGCCCTATCAATCCTCGTCGGCCTATTAACCCTCGCAATTGCAGGGCCCTTTCGCCACTCAATCATTCTTTCCCACTGTATATCATGAACGTACGTTTTGTCCATCTCTTTCCATGCATTTTTTACATAACCGTACATATTTTTCGCTTTCTTTTTAGGAAGATTATACATACATCATTCCTCCTGGGGATTCTCCTCAGCGGGACATCTCCCCTACCATCGTAAAAGAGTAAGGATATTTATAGCCTTCGATTCAAACTCTCCAACCTTTTAATGGCCTTTCCCTCCATATATACGTCTCCAACATCAGAATAGATGTTTATTGCCTCTCTCAAGTACACCTTCTGCTCATTAGATGGGAGAAGAGAAGAGTATATCATAAATGCATCAGCAATATCGTGCGCCCTGTATGTGCCCAGTTTCATAAAATCCATTGATTCTCTCTTAACAACATCAATAGGGGTGCCATTTAACATTTTAAGGGTTATTTCTAAGAGCCTTACAAGCCTCGTATCTCCTGCATCCCGCGAATATTTTAATGCCCTTTCCAGCAATTCCCTCGTTTCACTTTTCATCCCACGCACAGCATATATCCCTGCAAGACCTTCGCTTGAATAGGCAGCCATAAAATTATTGCTTGTTGCCAGTGATAGATGATAACACTTTTTAAAGTAGTTCTCAGCTTCACTGTATTTTTCTTGCCTCTTGTACATATCTCCAAGATTGTTAAGAGCAGCAATATAATGATGATCTGTCTCTGGAAGAATCTCTAGGGTCTTCCTAAACAGCATCTCAGCGTTATGAACCTCACCCATGACAAGGTACACGCTTGCTATACTGAATAGAATAACTCCTTGCAAATCAGTGCTCAGGTTATCAAGAAGGGAAAGTGATTCATCCAAAAGTTCCTGCGATTCTTCAATTTTGCCCATGTAATACAACACTTTCCCCTTTTCGTACAAAAGAAGAGAGAGAAAAGCCTTGTCCGTGGTCTCTGCCATTTTTTTATTTATAAATTCAATAACAGACGCATAATCCCTTTCAGCAAACATAGCATCAATCATCCGCTTTGTTTCTTCAAACTCGGACATTGAAAGATAATATATGCTCATCACTTTTAAAGTTTTTCACGGGTTAAAAGGTTAAGTATTAAATCCATATCTACCCATGCTTAAAGCAACAATTACAGTTAAATTGAAAGAGGGAATCGACGATCCAGAGGGAAAAAGCATAAGGAGATCGTTGGAGCTTTTGGGTTTTGATGGTATCGCTGAAGTAAAAGTGGTTAAGCAGTATGTAATATATGTAAACTGCAATCCAGAGGAGGGAAAAAATATGGCTGAAGAGATGGTTAAAAAGTTATTTGTAAACCCAGTAATACATTCATACGACATACGGGTTGAGGAGATATGAAATTGAAAAAAATAGAAGATGGGGTTTATGAAGTGAACATAATTGATGCTACCGATGAGGAATTACATGAAATTAACAACACCATGGGACTCGCACTAAGCGTAGAGGAAATGAAAAAGATAAGGGATTTTTTCAGAGAAATGGGGAGAAATCCCACAGATTTGGAGATTCATGCAATTGCACAGGGTTGGAGTGAACATTGCTCATACAAATCATCTAAACCAGTTCTGCGAAAGTACATATTTGGAATACCCTCGGAACACACCATGATCGTGATGCAAGATGATGCCGGAGTTGTGGAATTTGATGATGAATATGCCTATGTATTCAAAATAGAGAGCCACAACCACCCAAGCGCAGTTGAACCATATGGTGGCGCAGCTACGGGGGTAGGTGGTATAATTAGGGATGTTCTTAACATGGGTGCAAAACCCATTGCCCTCGTGGACCCGCTATTCTTCGGCCCACCAGATTACAGCGGCAAGTTAAACAAGGGCGTAAAACACCCATTATTTTTAATCAACGGAGTGATTTCTGGTATTCGCGATTATGGAAACAGGGTGGGAATCCCCACGGTAGCTGGGATCACATACTTTCATGAGGATTACATAAATAACGTGCTCGTAAACGCAGGTTGTCTCGGAATAGTAAAAAAAGATAAAATTGTGAGGAGCGCAGTTTATAGCACTGGAATAAAACTTGTAATGGTAGGTGGTAGAACAGGGAGAGACGGCATCCATGGTGTAAATTTTGCCTCAAAAATTTTAGATGAAAAAAGCGAGGAGGAGCGGCAGGCGGTTCAGCTTGGAAACCCAATACTAAAAGAGCCTTTAATTCACCTTGTTTTGGAAGCTAACGAACGGGGTATAATTCACGGAATGAAAGATCTTGGAGGGGGTGGCCTTGGAAGCGTGGTTGGGGAGATGTGCCATGCAGGAGGCGTTGGAGCAAATGTGTATCTTGATAAGGTGCTGTTAAAAGAGGGAGATATGGCACCATGGGAAATATGGGTTAGCGAGTCTCAGGAGCGTATGCTCTTGGCAATTGAAGATAAAAATTTACAAACTCTTGAAAAATTGTGCGAAAAGTGGGACATTGAAATGAGCGTTATAGGTGAGACTATTGAGCAGAAGAATCTGCGCATATTCTGGCACGGGAACAAAATTCTTGATATGCCCCTTGAATTCATAACTGCAGGAGTAGAATACGAAAGAGATTACACTGTACGCAGAGTACAGGAGATGCAGGAAATACCTCCTGAGCCAAATTACCGGAGCGTTTTCCTTAAATTATTGTCCTCTTACAATATTGCAAGTAAGGAATGGGTAATAAGACAGTACGACCACGAGGTACAGGGCAGAACAGTTATAAAACCCATGCATGGTATTGTTGGATATGAAAGCCACGGAGACGCGGCGGTATTGAAACCATTGCATGATTCATGGAAAGGCATAGCAATAACAACAGTATCAAACCCGCACATATCCAAATTAAATCCATACCTCGGGGCATTGTACACAGTGGATGAGGCAGTTAGAAATCTCGTAGCTGTTGGTGCCATGCCAAGCAGCATGTCCGACGGACTCAATTTTGGAAATCCTGAGCGTCCTGAAATAATGGGTGAGTTTGTGGAAACTTGCAGAGGTCTCGGCGACGCTGCCCGTGCCCTGGGTATTCCTTACGTCTCTGGAAACGTGAGTTTTTACAATGAAGCATTTGGAAAAAATATACCACCCACGCCTGTGTTAATGGCTGTGGGTATAATCGACGATATCAGAAATGCCATAACTTCAGATTTTAAAAAGGAGGGAAACTACATTTATACCATAGGAAAAACCACCGGCGAAATGGGTGGCAGCGAATACTACTCTATGCTGAACGCATCAAGTACAATCGTCCCCCGGGTAAATGTGGAAAGAACAAAATTGCTGAGCAAACAGCTGCTTTCTGCAATTTCAAAAGGACTTGTGGAATCATGCCACGATATTTCTCATGGTGGTTTAGGTGTAACTATCGCGGAGATGTCCATCGGTGGAAACCTTGGTGCAGAAATTGATTTGAAGAATATGGAGCATTTCAGGTCGGACATAAAACTGTTCTCAGAGAGCCCAACCAGATGGGTTTGCGAAGTTCAACCGGAAAATGCTGAAAAATTTGAATCCCATGTTGAGGGAAAGCACATAGGTGTGGTTGATGGAGAGCGCCTTAAAGTCAGGGACGGAGAGCGCTGGCTCTTTAACGTTGATGTGGCCACCATGAGGAAAATTTGGAGAGGTTCCCTTGAAAAATATCTGAGGTGATTCGAGTGCGAGTTGCAATATTGCAAATGGAAGGAACAAACTGCGAGGAAGAATCATACATTGCATTCAAAGAAACAGGAGCAAATCCAGAGTATTTGCACATAAACAATCTAACCGAGGGTATGCTTGAATCCTACGACATGATTTTCATACCAGGGGGTTTTTCAGCAGGAGATTACATAAGAGCAGGTGCGGTATTCGCTGCGAGGCTAAAGGCAAAGGTGTGGAAAGACATAGTTGACTTTGTAGAATCTGGAAAGCCCGTGATGGGTGTGTGCAACGGGTTTCAGGTACTCATTGAACTGGGACTTTTACCGGGAACCGATGGAATAAGCGAAGTACCTCAAGCAGCGCTCATGACCAATAACAGCAACCGATTTGAGTGTAGATGGGTGCACTTAAAGAAAACTAAAGATACCATGTTTTCCAGAGATGCTCCAAATAAAATAATGCTTCCTGTAGCCCACGCAGAAGGTAAATTTTTTGCAACGCAGGATATTATTAAAAAGATAGAGGATAACGGCCAGGTGGTATTCAGGTACATTTCTCCAGATGCCACAGAGCCGGAATACCCGTGGAATCCAAACGGTAGCATCAACGACATAGCAGCCATTGTGAATTCATACGGTAATGTGTTTGGAATAATGCCGCATCCAGAGCGCGCGTATTTCCCATTTCATCATCCTGACTGGACAAGAAATCCTAGGGATAAAGGTGACGGGTACTACATTTTCAAGTCGTTATTCAACCAAATAAATGAAGCAAAAAGTAGATAAACTTTTATCCCTATTATTATTTAGGCGAAGGGGGTCATATGAACAGCGATTTCGGGGCAGCTTTCAGTATAGGAGGTGCGATAATATATTACGTGCTCGCAATATACATAGCTACTCGTAAAAATAAAAATGTATCCCACTTTCTATTTATAGGTGCTCTCGTCTCACTCGGATTTTCAGAAACCATGGCATTTTTTGAATTCACAGGAAGTGCGTATCGTGCGTATCATCTGTTAAAATATGATTTAAGTTCCCTTTCAATAGGTGCATATTTTCTCTTGATTTTTGCAGATTATTTCAGAGAAGGTTTCAACAAACTGTTCATTATTTTGTCCTTCATACCGGTGATTTTCATAACATATATGGTATTTACAGTAATGATTATAGATGTTTCCATGGGACCCTACGGTTGGACAGGAGTTTATCACGAGACATATCACTTAATATACTCTATTTATGCTCTATCTTACGTTACAGCGGCACTTGGTATATTTATATATATCTACAGAAAATTAGAGAAAGGCGCAACTCGCACAAAAATTGGTATATTCGTAATAGCACTCTCAATAGTCATAATTGGAGGATTTATCAATGCAATAACAATAATACTTATAGGCCGTATATTTCCCATAGTGGAAACATCACTTATGATTTTTGGGATAGTATCCACATTTGCCCTTGCAAATAAATAATAATTATAATCCCAAAAGTTTTCTGGCTTCAGGGGTCATCATATCGGGACTCCATAGCGGGTCAAATGTTAATTCTATATCCACATCTTCCACATCCGGAATCTCTTTTACCTTCTGGTAAACATCGGCTACTATTACATTTGCCAATGGACAAGTGGGTGTGGTAAGTGTCATTTTGATGTACACCTTATTGTTGTCATAAATTTTCAGGTCGTATATCAATCCCAAATCAACGACGCTAACTCCAAATTCAGGATCAACAGCTGTTTTGAGGACTCTTTTTACATCATCTTCCGTGAGCATGAGTGAGGAATAATAGAGTATGTATTTAAGAGTATGGGTAATCTTTATATTGGGAATGTTATTCCTCACCGTGATGGATATGGTGCAGGTAAGATGGTGTGAAAAGCATGGTCCGTTTCGGGGGGATACTTGTCCAATATGCGGGGAAGAGGGCACGTTCATACTAAACGATTGGGAATTAGTCGCTCTGAGCAGAATGCTCACAGGCATATTAAGGCACTTTCCTGAAAAGTTTGGAGTGCGTTTAGATGAGCATGGATGGGCAAATTTATACGACATTGTAAAAGGAATAAAGCGCAGACATAGGCGCTTTAGATGGCTAAAAATAAAGCATATAGAAGCCATCGTTCTCACTGACGAGAAGGGAAGATACCAGTTGGATATGGAGAATAAGAGAATAAGGGCAACATACGGACATTCCATAAAAGTAGATCTGAGTGACCTTCCAACGGAGGGGGTACCTGATATTCTGTACTATCCGACCACACAGGAAGAGCTTGAGTTTATCCAGGAAATGGGTCTAAAGCCAGGAGATAGAAAATGGGTACATTTAAGCAAGACATACGAAGATGCATACATTGCAGGAAGACACAGGGTTGAAGATCCTGTTATACTGGAGATAAATGCAAAAAATGCCATAGAAAATGGAAATCCAATATATGTATCCTCCCCAAAAGTATTTATATCAAATGAAATACCACCTCAGTTTATAAAAGTAGCTGAAAAGAGAGAGTTAGAACTCCCTCCGGAAGAACTGGAGAAGATAGAGGAAGAAAAGAGAAGAAGGGAGAAAAAATTGGAGAGGGAAAGGGAGCGTATGAAGAAGTATGGAGAAGAGGAAGAGTGAGGTAACATTAATATCCTAATTCAACATTCTCCTCTTCGGTGATATCTTTGAACTACGAAGAGGAGTTTTCCGAAATAGCGAAAAACCTTAAAGCTTCCGAGATTAGAGAGCTGCTGAAGTTTACCCAGCAGCCAGACATTATATCTTTTGCGGGTGGATTACCAAATCCAAAATCATTTCCTGTAGAAAAAATAAATTCAATAGTGGAAAAACTTCTTAAAAAAGAGGGGGCATCTGTTCTCCAGTACGGTTCCACAGAGGGAGTCAACAGTTTTAGAGATACCCTTTCAGAATTTGTTAATAATAGATACCATGTAAAAATTAAAAGGGATAATATTTTGATAACTGCAGGTTCCCAACAGGCTTTATACCTTCTTGCGAAGATATTCATAAATTCCGGAGACCATGTAAT
>WAOD01000004.1 GCA_015521465.1 DHVE2 group archaeon | reverse complement strand
GGCGCAGAATATGCAGACTTGGATGGATACTGGGACTTGAATGGAAACCCGGCAGAGGGACTTATTTTTAAAGATGGATTCAACGTGGTTTACGAGAAAGATGGGCTGGGAGTGAAAGTTGATATTAGCTTTTAGCCTTTCTTTTTAACATGATAAGAGTGGGGAATAAAAGGCGCAGTCCTTGCCTCGTACTGAAATATGTGGGGATACGCATCATGCAAGTACCTCACGTACTTCACCCACTCGTAAGATAGGAGAAAATACAGCTTTTCAAGGTCACCCTTAATATCCTCGTAATCATCCTCGGAAATGTTATCAAAATTAATTATCCTTTTCAACTCCTCAGTCACATGAAGAACATTCCAGAGCAGGTCCGTGAATGTTTCATGCTCTAAAATGACCGGGTTATCCAGAATGTTTACTATGAATTCCTTGTTCTCAATTAAGAACTTTCTCAGTTCATACAGGTTCATATTCCTTACTTTAAGCTGGAATTTCCTGGTTTTCATCTCATCCTCTAAATTTTTAATATCGCCCACACTCATACTGCTAAGACTAATAACCTCCCGTGCAAGCTCTTCCGGCTTGATATCGTATTTTGACAGATACCTAAGAAGGTCTTTACCAACCTCTCCAAAAAAAGAGCCGATAACTATGTTTAATTTAGTCTGTCTTTCCTTCTTGGTTCTCCGGACCATGAGGCTGTTCAGTACTATACTAACAAGGAGTACCGATATCGGCAAAAAACCAAGCTGAGCTAAAATGTATTTTTCAATGAAGCCAGTATCATGAAAAGTGAGATAGTTCACAGCATAAAAGAAAATTGAAGATAACAGCAGAACTATACTTATTTTTAACTCCCATTTCATCAACTACACCTTGAGAGATAGGATTCTGTTTGCCTCCTTTCTAACTTTATCCACGTATTCTTTTTTAGTTATGAGCATCATAGCCCAGTTTTGCACCCTTCTTAGCTGCAGTGCACGTGCCAGCGGAGAGTACTTGGAAAGCTCGTGAATCTCTTTACCGTCTATTATCTTAACATTGGTTTTATTAAGGCGCGGTTCAGAAAGGTGAGCTATGTTATCGGGTATATCAATAAGCACGTATCTTGAATCAACACCTGCTCCATCGGCTATTTCCTTTTCTATTCTTCTGCGCATCTTAAGGTCATTCATCTTCTTTAACTCATTTATGGTTTCTTCGTCATCTTTTACCTCATCAACACGAAGCACCAGCGCTTTTTTGAACAGACGACGATACTTAAGCCTTAATGCAATCTCCTTAGGGTATCCTTCTTGATTCAAAAGCACTGATAAAAGTTCGGAATCGTTGTATTTGTATATTTCAAGCCAGTTATCTAACTCTATTTCCTCCACTGCTCTTGAAAGCATCAGTTCGCCAATCCTGTTAGTTTTGTGAAAATAAACCGATGAGTACATAAGCGCCCTTGCAACAAGCATACCTTCAAGGGCAGGTACTCCCTTTCTATCAATCATCAACTCCCCATTCTTTATTTTAAGAGTATTCAAAATTCTGTACACGTCAATCATGCCATGCGCAACGCCTGTGTAGTGGGCATCACGTAGGAGATAATCTATCTGATCAGCATCAAGGGGCCCACTTATTATATTCACCATATAATTTTTATTTTCACCAAAGTACTGCTGTCCTCTATCTACATTCATTATATCCAGCCTTCGGAACTCCTTTCCGAGTATCATTCTGCAAACCAGGTCTATGTCTATCCCGTAATCATTTATTATTTCGTGAATCCTTTCACGGCCATCTATCTCCAGACCCTCCAGAATATCCAGCTTACCCCTTATTATATTGGTTGTGATTTCCATATGGTCCATTCCTGTTTTCTCATGTAGCAGGTACTCAAGAGTATGAGAAAACGGAGAATGCCCCAGATCATGAAGCATACCCGCAACCTTCAAAGTCTCAATTTCAAGCCTGTCTAAATTCAGAGCCTCCCCCATCTTGCCAGCCATATGCCCTACACCCAAAGAATGCTCCAGCCGGCTATGATTTGCCCCCGGAAAAACAAGATATCCCAACCCCAACTGCTTGATACCGTTAAGCCTCTGCATTTCAGGAGTTTCCAGAATGCGCAGGGTTGCACCCTCAAACTTGAAACTGCCGTGAATCGCATCGTGGATTATTTTGTAGTTAGACATGAGTAGGGAAATAAAAAGAAGTTAAATAAAATTTGCCTTTTAAACATTCACCCCTCCAAGTTCTTCTAACTGCTCCTTTGTCATAGCTTCTTTATCTGTAAGCTCCCTGTAGCCTTTCTTCTTCTCATAATATACTACCGCAAAATACGCTACCAGAATTGGAGGCAAGATATAGTAGATTATGTAATTGAGAAGAGAGACAATGTACCACTCCGCATAATTTACTTTTGCGGAGAGCCCGAGCATTGTTGCCCACGGCATCTCAAAATAATGCACCTTGCTCCACGCGTTCATATTGAATATTATTAGAAGAATGTTGGAATAATTTGTAAATATATTTGCAAGAGGACTCATACTTCTTGTAACCTTGAATCCGGGCACGCGGCGGGTGGTAAAGGGAGGAAACATGTTGCTGCCCATCAGGCCAAAATGGTCCGTTAGAATATGTGACCAGTAACCGAGCATTATTATCCAGAACGCAGTCCATCCAAGAGGTGTGAACCCGTAAAGCATAAACCCAATGGGTGCAAGGAGTATGCCCATGGTTATGCTATGTCCCCAGCGCCTGTGCCACGGGATAAAATCTGCTCTAACACTACCATCTTTTTCCGGGAAAAATGAAAAATCAGGACCTGAAAGAATATCAACATGAGTTACCGCATCGTACCCGTAATTCAGCTTTGGCTTAAATGAAGCTTCGGCATGAGCCTTCTCTTTTGGCAGGTAGGTTGTTATATATGGCCTTTTCTCGAATCCGGAGATTATTGGACCGATATCACAAATTACCTTGTTGTTCTCCGTGTCAAACTGCACGTTGTACTGTCTCCATTGATCCGATGAAATCTTCACCGTGTGCAGCATCACATTCACCTCGCGATTCTCTTCACTGGCTTGATTTATAGCTCTTGCAAGAGTGTTCACAACTTTTTTAGGGTCAAGATCCCACTCATCCATGTCCACCTCATAGTCGTGTCTCTGGAGATACTTGGCAAATCTAAAATCGATGGTATCCGGAAGTATTCCGAATATACCACCCAGTATCAAAATCAGCGCCTTATTCTGAACAATGGCATCTGCTATTAAATTATGCCCGTAGTACGCATTTGCTATCACCACCACGAATGTTGCGGTGGTTAACCCAGCCAGGAAATGTGCAAATCCCTTCATTTTATCACCACAGACCCAGTAATGGTGCAAGGGTTATTCCGGACATGTTCAACCAGATTGGAACCAGTATGACTGCTAAACAATGTGACCTGCGGGAGTTGAACAGCACGGGCACGAGACCTATTGCTGTGGCCACAGACATTATCAGGAGTCCAACCCACGAGGTCATTATGTAAACCAGCACTATCAACACACCAAGGACCACTATGTTTAGTGTTTTGGGATTTACCTTTGGAATGGTTTTCGCCAGAAATTTAGACGCGTATATAACTATGAAGAAAGAAATTATGCCTGCAAGGGCAATTCCCGCATCAACCAGATAGAACTGCTGCACAGTCTCAGGAGTGAAAAACAGGTTTATACCCATAGCAAGGGCGCCTCTACGAAGATGCAGAGTTGGAAGGAAGAACAATGCTATGGCACCCACATAGTAAACCACACGGGAAGCACCCATGGATACAAGAAAACTCTTATCGCCCTGCTGCGCAAAGGCATGAGAGGACATGTAACCTCCAACGCCTGCCGTAACTGCAGGAATGAACGCTGCAAAAAGACCGCCGATGGAACCTGCTACCGAGCCATGGACAATATCTTTGGGCTTTGCATCTATGGACTTGGGTATGTTCTGCTCCGGAATCTCATACTTGGAGATGAGGTTAAGGATTATGGAAGAGGTTGCAAACAGGCCAATGAGTGGAGCCATGAGACTCTGAAACGCGTGCCCTGCGGGTATTAGCGTCTTACTGAACGTTATAACTCCAAGAAGGCCTGCTAGGAAAAACGTCAGGTAACCAGCCAAGATTGTCTTCCATCCTTCTTTCAATCCATGCAATGGGTTCTTGTGCCTTCCAAAATCTTTAGGGAACTCTGAAAGAAGCATGAAAGCTATCACTGCACCAATTATCCAGTGCATGTTTGCAAGAGCTATATTCCATATAACCCCCAACACATTCATGAATATGGGAACGAATATTGTTATCGCCATAACACCAATAAGTGCTCCGGTTGCAATTAGAACCACCGCCTCGTGCCCTTTTCTCTCTTTCAGATACCTCTGAGAAGGCATCAAAACGAACATAGTCGAATCATCAGGAGCGCTGAAATATATTGAAGGAATTGTAAAAACAAATGCATAACTGACCAGCATTCCTATTAGCATCAGCACCATCAACATCGGGTCCATGCCCAGACCACCCATGGTAAAGTAAAAGAGAAGAAAGAAACCAATTACATTGTAAACATGAAGGCCGGGAAGCATGGAAAGCAATGAACCGATAGCAGTTCCAAGAAGAACGAAAAGTATGCACATTAGAAGGTAAGAAAGAATCAAAATACCACCTCCAAATAGTCCTCAGTGAAATCTCTGACTTTTATTTCCTCTCCACTCTTGTACTTAGTAATCATACCCATTACAACCACACTCTTTCCATAATCAATGTGCCCGTGCACATTTTTTTGACTCTCAACATATACCGAATACGTTCTATTATCGTTCCAGAGAGTTACCAGATATCCTGAATTCATAACCCTGTAATCTGCCACGATTCCCCTTAATTTTACCAGAGAATATAAACTCATGTTTTCCCCTTCCCTGTAATCCTTTTTATGAATAATGCTGAACTGCGGATGCATAATTATCTCCCATTTTGGCTCTGCGATGAAATCATTTTTTTTAGTTACTTTTATTTCCCAGGTTCCATTGTATCGCACAAATTTCCCTTGAATTTCCACATTGTCTCCCACATTGTAGTAGTTAACCCCGGATTTTGAATACACTGTGATATTGGTATTGTTCTCACTCACCTTTATTACTCTGGATATTTCGTTTTTTGATATAATCCTTGCCCATAATATATGAACATTTGTTCCGTTATAACGTTCTGGATTTTCAATCAAATCTTCAAGGTTAACAGTTAAGTATCCTGATGTGGGTTGCTTTGATCTATATAATTTAAGTGATCCGCATATCTCAGCCACACCGGATCCGAGTGTTTTGATATTCACCACATCAAGTGCTGTATATGCATAGGGAATCACCAGGTCAACAGAATCGTCAATTGTGGATATCATCCCAAAACTGTACTCTCTAACACCAGTTATATTTCCCTCTATGGATACAAGAGTACCATCCTTGAACGCCCATGGCGGTGCATCATTTAGCATCTTCACGCTTATGTGCTCGAAACTGCCTTTTATCACGTGTAAAAATTCCACATTGTTAACAATTACAGACTTTCTGGAACCGTACGAAAAAGTGCCTTCCACATCAACAACATCACCAATACCCGGTATCTTGTGCTCCTTTACCACTCTCTCAATCTGGTCACGATATATCTTAACGCTAATCTCACCTGTTCCGTCGCTTATCACGAAGCCTAACTGGGTTACTCCATAATTGCTATCGTATACCGTGGGATATTTTATAACGGTACCCCGTACATGTATGAAATTGTAATTATCATCTATTGTCAAATCTTTTATGGGGGTTATTTGCACATCGCTAGATGTATACGCTAAAATAGCATAGGTAGGGGAAACGATAATTAAAATCAAAGCCAGAACATAAATACTTTTAATTCTCACGCGCTTTTTGACATTTGCCGTACAGTACGGGCAAATCTCGGAATCGTCGGGAATTTCCAAACCACAGCTTGGGCACTTCATTTTATCACCTTAAAATCATCAATAGAAGATGGAACAATCTCCCATTCTCCGGACATGCTACTTCCGTACCACTGCAAAGCACCGCAGAGCTCCACTGTTTTACCCGAGTAATTCTCGGGGTCAAAACCGTAAAAATGCACAATGTAAGTGGGCACAAAAACGGGAATTGTACCTGAACCATCAGAAAACTTTAACAGGTATGCTCCTGAGAATGTCTTCTTGGAATCTATAATATGCCCCAATACCTCTACTCTCATATAATTTCCATCAGGGTACTGGATACTCTCAATAGATGTGACATTCATCTTTACGGCATCGGCTTTCTTTATAGTTATCTGTGCAGGGTCATTTATGATCATGTACCTGTTAGAGCCCCTAAAATAAACTTCCCCGGTTATCACCACAAACTCACCATACCCGGGTATCTTGTTCTTGTGCGCCAACCTTCCAGTTACAGGATTATAAGCATGAACTGCCATGGCCCCCGTGCCATCATCTACGTTTATGTATAATGCCTGCGAGCCATCACTTTTAAGCACGAGAGAGGGCGCGGTAGTCACAACTCCCTTAATCATTATCGTTGCATAGTTGTACGTAGGCCCTATATCGCCTATATGCACGTATTGGACAGGTGTGCTCTGTGCAAAAAGGAGCAAAAATATTATACCAAACACCGCAAACGTTAAAGAACCGTACTTCGCGTAATAGTACGAAGTATGCTTGGGAATTTTTGTACCGCAATAGGGGCAAACTTCTAATGAACCCACGTACCTTCCGCAATTAGGACAATATTTCTCCTCTTCCATATGGCAACCACCTCATTAAAGGCATCAAAATTATTCATATTAACCGAATCATCTCCCATTTTCGCATCCTTGGACTTGGATTTTGTATCATTCCAATCAATTATATCGTTCTGATACCTTGGAAATACCTCGTATCCAGAAGTGTATGGAGAAGTCGAATCGTACTGGCCAACAATACCCACAACCGTGATATTATCCCCTTTGGAAATATTGGTGGTATTTATACCCCATGAATTCCTCACAAACACCACCATTGATGTGTTGTCGTTATCCACGGTTATTTTCACAAAAGATGTCCCTGTGTACACATCGCTAACAGTACCGTTTATCCTGACCAGTGTTCCCTCCATCTTCTCCATGTATGTCCAATTGCTGAAATCTGCCCCTGTGACATTTTTGGGAGATACGTTTTCACCATGACCTATAACAGTTATGTACTCCAAACTGCTCACTTTTAGCTCTGTTTCTCCGTTGTACTGGTCAATGGTACCCCTAACTTTAACCACATCACCCTCTGAAAGATTTAACCGGCTGTAATTCAAATAACCAAAAACCTGCACTCCACCAGTGATGTTTTCTATGTAAAATTTCAGTATGTGTGTCCCGGAAGATGTGGTGTATGAATAGATATTTGAAGGTACTATAACCGTGCCGTTAACTATAACCTGCTCTCCAATATGAACAAGAGTTCCATTTTCATCAACTTCATGAATATAGGAGAAATTCACATATTTTGCGGAAGAACTCAGCACGTTAATCCGATCAGGTGTGCCTGTTCGTAAAGTTATCTCGTAGCTACCGTTGTGATAGGTAACATTACCATATATCTCTATAACATCCCCCACACCAACAGCAGGAACAGATACTCCACTTTGAACATACACTGCAATATCATTGGAGTTATTGGTACTGTTAGAAACCCAGAAAAGGTACGCAGCATGAACATTCACCACAGTTGCATTTGGAATGTGTATATTGGTATTGTTGTACTTGGACTCGTTGGTCAGCAACTCTTCAATTGATACGTTCACGTAACTTACAGTCTCTACATTTTTCACGCGGTCAGAAGTGTTATTTCTAACCTCTAATTCCCACTTGCCGTTATATTGTGTAACCATCGCCCAGATTTCAACCTTTGCACCCTTGTAAATCGTTGCGTTCAGATTACCACCCTTTTCTATGTAAACGGAAATATCGCTTGTGTTATTGGTATTGTTTGACACGTAAAACAGCCACGATGAGTTATAAACATAGGTTACCACGGCAAGGGGTACGTGCACCAAGGTGTTGTTATATTCACTGGTATTCTGCAAAAGGGTTTCGATTTGTACCGTTGTATAATTCACCGCTCCTGTAACATTGACCCTATCATCCGTGGAGTTTCTTACCTTTAATTCCCACGTACCGTTGTACTCGGTTACCATCGCCCATATCTCCGCGTTGAATCCCACTGTGGGTATCCCATTTACCTCGCCACCTTTCTCCACATAAACCACTATGTCTTTATTCCCAGAGGAATTACTAACCCAGAACTTCCAGGTTCTGTAAACTTTAACGATTTTTGAGTACGGAATATGAACAAGGGTATTGTTGTATCTCTGTGGAGAATTCAATATGTCTGTTATATTCACGTTTGTGTAATTTTGAGGTTTTGTTTTTACAAAATCGTATGAGTTTGGCCTAATCTTGATTTCCCAGTTCCCGCTGTAATACGTAAAAATACCGTAAACGTCCGCGTGGTAACCGGAAATAATGTTGCTTATATTGGAGCCCGCAAAACCCACAACCGTTACTTCAGAGCCATTGAAAAACAGGCCGATTAACCAGAGCCCCGATGATGAATTGTGATAACTCCACGATATAATTCCCCACGAATGCACATTTGTTCCATTATAATTGTTGGGATTTTCCTCCAGTTCGCTAACATCTACATCCACATAAACAGGCTTTGTAAGAACAACAACTATGTCTGGAGTGCCACTTCGTATCTTTAGCTCCCAGTTCCCCTTGTACTCAACAACCACACCTCTAAGTGATACTTTTGCACCTCTGAATACCATCCCATCTACCTTCGCACCTTTTTCAACATAAACCTTAATTGAATCAGTTGAATTTTGCCCGTAACTAACGGTAAAGCTCCAAGATGATGTCACAGAGGTAATCCATGCTTTGGTGATGTTCACAGCGGTATTGTTAAAATTATCCGGTGAATCCAATACCGACTTGATAGTTGTTGCCTCATAATTTGAAGACACATAACGGGAATAATCGGCAGTATTGTTCCTCACGTAAAGTTCCATATAACCATAATTGTACTTTGACGAATGATAATATGTGAGAAATCCCTTCACATCGAATATATCACCCACAGCTGGAGTTCCAGTATGGTTTGCACCGTAGGAAACGTACACTGTGAAATTCAACAAGGTGTAGCGGTAAGATGCAATTACATCCCTAACCTTGGAAGTTACTTCAATCAATGAATTGTTGTAACTCATCCAGTTTGATTCATTTACCCGTGCATATGTGGTTTTAGCGTTGTGAGATAAAACTATAACGTAATCATGGGTATTGTTCTCAACCTTCATTTCAAGCTCGTTGTTATACGCCGTGAAGCGCCCAGCCACCTCTATCAAATCGCCGTAATTCATTTTACCAGGCTTCTTTCCACCAGGCTCAACATAAACATGCAACCCCCGGTACCCAGACTCATTGACCATGTAAAAGCTATAATTGTGTCCGTAAACGAAAACACCTCTAACAACCACTTCTCTCCCTATATACTTTGCAGGGTTCTTTATAAGCTCGTTAACACTTGCCTTTTCTGATTTCTCCTCGTAGTAAGATATCTCTATTTTCTTCGTGGCTGAACTCTTGTCACCAGCATTATCGTAAACGGTTAGCTTTACAGTGTAGTTACCAACCTTCATATAAGTGTGATTCACATATTCCCCCGCAGAAGTTGTACCATCTCCAAAATCCCAGATGTACATAGTTATATGACCATCTGCATCCGATGATTTTTTAGCAGAGAATAAAATTGGCATGTTTGTAAATCCGTACCCCGGTGCGGATATCCTTGCAACGGGTTTTTCATTTGTGTTTGTATGTTCAATTGATGCGTAAACTATCACGGGAACCCCTATCGCGAGCACAAGAAGGCTCACAAGCAGCATAGCCTTGTATTTAGGAGCGAGCATACCGCTGGCACATGACAATTAGTATATTAAAACCTATGGCCTAATCCATGAAATGTGGAGATATCTTATTTTCCCATCTATTTCCTTTGATAGAAGCAATTCCTTACGAACAGCATGGGCAACGCGCACCGCCCTGCTTATCTTCTGCATCTCTTCACTATCGGATAGCACATGCACCAGGAACCTGGAATGCTCATTCATACTTTCAGTGTAAGTCCTGAAATGCGTGCCGTATTTGAATCCGGATCTAACAACGAGACCCCTGTTTCTCAAGTCCTCGTAAACAGAGTATATTTCCCCATTATAATCAACATTTGCACCGCTCAAATATCTCGCTTCCATATTAGAGAGATAGGAAAATTTACCCTCGGTTTTACCATAAGTCCCAAGACTTTTGGCATTTAAAATGAATACCCGTCGCCCTGCCACGACAAAACCCTCCACCACCGGCTTTTCCTGGCAATTTCCCTCCGGGTTTGCCTCATCTACCAGATAATATGTAACATCCCCATCCCCGTCAACAACAGAGAGAATATGAGGCAGATCCTTTTTTATCTCCTTTTCGAAATAGAACATGTCCATATCGCTCATGGGATAAAACGGCATGTGCACACTTTTTTTTGCGTCATAATACTCCCCCCTTATATTCACAACATAGCCCCTCGCACGAAGGTCGCGGTAAACGAAAAAACGAACATCAAAATCATCCAATTGGGAAGCTTTGGAAAATACATCCCTGAAATCAAGTCCGAACTTTTCATTTTCTGCTAAGTAAAGAGCCTCTTCCCACGCGAGAATTACGCATCTGCCCTGCCTCACCCCATAACCCCTGGACGTTATCCTATCCGCGTTGCGTCCGCAAATTCTAAAGCCATTCATATAAACCGGACTGTGTCAAAAGTTTAAATTTTTGCCTTCAAATGCCATGGTTAGAAAAAATTCACGGGAATGCGTCCAAAGAACGCAATATTAAAATAAATCACCAAGATTACGCGGTATGAAAATTGCCATCGCGGGAGGCGGCCTGGCAGGCCTTGCCCTTGGGCATCACATAAAGCATCACATAAAAAAAGAAGGCGCTGATTTCGAAATATTAGAAAAGGGAGCAAGAGTGGGAGGTCTATTGAGGAGCGAAACTCATCGAGGATATATCTTCGACACGGGTGGCTCGCACATCATGTTCTCAAAGGACGAGTCGATTCTCAGGGAAATGGTGAATTTAGTTGGCAATGTGGTCATGCATCGCCGCATAACCGTTATCCATTACCGCGGAAAATTCATAAAGTATCCCTTTGAGAACGGCATATTCATGCTCTCCCCGCAGGAGAGATTCGAAATTCTTCTGGATTTTGTGAATAATCTCGCAAAAGAGAAGAAAAAGCCGGAAAATCTCAAGGATTTCTTCGTGCAGCTATTCGGAGAGAAAATCGTGAATAAATACCTGGGGCCGTACAACGAGAAGATATGGAAAAGAAATATAGAGAATATAGCGATGGCATGGTCCGATGACCGCCTTCCTAAGCCGCCGGTGGAAGATGTTCTCAGGGCGACGGTAGGCATAGAAACCGAAGGCTATGTGCATCAGCTCCGGTTCTTCTATCCCCTCAACGGGGGAATTGAGAGCATTACCAGAAGACTCGGAGAAGAATTGAAAGAAAATATAAAGGTAGGAAATCCGGTGAGGAGAATAAAACCGGAAGAAGAGGGAATCGAGGTTAACGGCAAGTTTTACGATTATCTTATTTCTGCGATTCCTCTTCCATCACTGTTGAAAATACTGGGTGGAGATTTAGAGAAATTCTCAAATGAATTGGATTACAATTCAGTAACAGTTGTTGGTCTCGGAGTTCGAGGCAATTTACCAGATTACCACTGGGCATACATACCAGACAAGGATATCATTTTTCACCGCATTGCGTTCCTGAGCAATTACAGCCCAAACATGGCTCCGGAGAATCGAGGGAACATAATTGCGGAGATATCTCACAGGCCCGGCGAAGAGCCAAAGGACGTGATAGAGAGAACAATCGAAGGATTGGAAAAAATTGGAATTGATGTGGAAGTGGAAATTGCGAAGAAATGGGTGAACCACTACGCTTACGTGGTAACCGACAAAAATTACTTCAAAATACTGCCCGAAATTCGAAAGAGATTGGAGGAAAAGAGAATTCTCACGCTGGGCCGCCACGGCAACTGGGAGTACCTGAACATGGACGCTGTGTGGAAGAGAGCTAAAGAGATGAGCGGGGCATTGAGGGGGATTAGATGAAGGCTCTTTTGGTTATTCTCAACAAGGACAACGCAAAACCATTGGCTGAATGCCTTGAATCTATTTCAAAAATGGACGGATTATGCGAAGAATTTGATGTTCTCATACTGGACGGAGCATCAAAGGATAATTCAAGGGAAATAGCTGAAAAATATGAGAAAGAATATCCGTGTATTAAATTCAAAGTACAGGAGAGGTTGGGAGGTACCGGATTCGCGAGAAGGGAAGCGTGCGATTACGCTCGAGATAATGGCTATTGGGCAATTATCTGGGGCGACTCGGAAAATGTATATCATAGGGAATACGCAACCAAAATACTGGAGAAATTGGCAGATAAAGATGCCGTTGGAGGAATACCCCTTGTAAGAGGAAATTTCTACGCACATGCATTTGCGTGGTACCATGCTTTGCACTTAGTTTTCCCCGGATTGTACAAAGTTCATATCCCGGGAAACAACAAAGCTGAAAAAGTAGAAATTTATGAGAAGGTGCAGTATCCGGAAACCCTTAGATCAGAAGATTATGGATTCTCACTCTTAGCGAAGAAGATGGGCGTAAAATTTAAGCAGGACGTGGCGAAAGATTCCATAGTGGAAGTTTCCCTTCCGGAGGATTTCAAAGAGGTCCGGGCATGGCAGAGGGCACGGGCGAAGGGAGTTGCCCAGGTTCTTAAGAATATAGAAGTGAAGCCGTGGGACAATTTGGTATGGGGTTTCGCGGTGCTTTTTTTCTTGATTTTCGGTCTTTTAATTCCCTTTTCTTACATTCCTCTCCTCATTTACACCGTTCTTTTCATCCTCGCGGGAATCGGAATATTCTTCGCTTCTAAGAGATACATAAAAGCTCCAAAGAACCGCTACTTCTTTGCTCCGGTATTTGGATTGCTTCTATATTCAATATACTCCCTGAAGTCAATTTTCTTGTACATGAAAATTAGCAAGAAACAAAGGAAATAGACAGTCTAAAGAGCGATTGTCTCCCTTAGGAGCGGGCATGTTGGCAACATGTGTTCAGCAACTTTTATATAGAAGAACTATTTTGCATTACTTGTGACAGATGAAAAGAAGAATGAAAAAGAGGAAAAAAGCGAAAGCAGAAAAATTGAAGAGGTTATTAAAGAGAGAAACGAGTACAAGGACAAGTATCTCCGTAAGCTCGCTGAAATGGACAACTACAGAAAGATGCTTGAAAGAGAGAAGAAGATAGAAATTGAGAAGTGCAGGGCAGATATAATAAAAGAATTTTTAGAGCCCTACGAGAATCTTCAGAGGGCACTTGACAGCATTAAAGATGGAAGGGAAGGGATAGAATTAGTGCTTAAACAAATGAATAAGGCCTTAAAAAATTTAGGTCTTGAAGAGATAGATGCAAAGGGCAAGAAATTCGACCCCATGCTTCACGAAGCGATTGGAATAGTGAATGGAGACGAAGATGATATTGTTGTTGAGGTGTATCAGAAAGGATACACGCTAAACGGCATGGTACTGCGCCATGCTAAAGTATTGGTTTCTAAAAAGGAGGTGAAAGAAAATGAGTGAGAAAATAATAGGCATTGATCTGGGAACGAGCAACTCTGCGGCCGCTGTCTACGTAAATGGCACCGTAAAGATAATTCCCAGCGCGGAAGGTAACACGATGTACGGCAAGGCGTTTCCGTCATACGTGGCAATTACGAAAGATGGTCAGCTTTTAGTTGGGGAGCCAGCAAGGCGCCAGGCTTTGACCAATCCTGAAGGAACGGTTTACGCGTTCAAAAGGAAGATGGGAACCGATTACAAATACAAAATTAGGGGAAAAGAATTCACACCGCAGCAGCTTTCGGCATTCTTATTGCAAAAGATTAAAAGAGATGCCGAGGCGTATTTAGGTGAGGAAATCAAGAAAGCTGTAATAACCGTACCTGCTTATTTCAACGACAATCAGAGACAGGCTACAAAGGACGCTGGAGAAATCGCAGGACTGGAAGTGGTACGAATTATCAACGAACCTACCGCCGCAGCACTTGCATATGGAATTGATAAAAGCGACGAGGAGCTCAAAATAATGGTTTATGACTTCGGAGGTGGCACCTTAGACGTTACGATTATGGAATACGGCAGCGGTGTGTTTGAAGTCATTTCCACCGCGGGAGACACGCAATTGGGCGGTACTGATATGGATAACGCAATAATCGACTACATTGCTGAAGAGTTCAAAAAAGAAAACGGGGTGGATTTGAGAAACGATAAAAACGCGTTCATCAGGTTAAAGGAAGCTGCGGAGAAAGCAAAAATTGAACTTTCAACGGTGCTCCAGACGGACATAAATCTCCCATACATAACCATCGTAAACGGAGAGCCAAAACATCTTAATATGACTCTCACGAGGGCAAAGTTAGAGGAACTTGTTAGGCCAATAGTGGAGCGCTCCGCTAATAGTATTGATACCGCTTTGAAAAATGCAAGTCTAACAAAGGCAGACATAGACAAGATAATTCTCGTGGGTGGCCCCACGCGCATGCCCATCGTGCAAAAATTTGTGGAAGAGTATATGGGCAAGAAGATTGAGAGAGGTATAGACCCAATGGAATGCGTGGCCACCGGAGCGGCGATCCAAGGTGCCGTCCTGGCGGGAGAAGTCAAAGACATCGTACTCTTAGATGTTACACCACTAACCCTTGGCGTTGAAGTCCTTGGCGGTCTCGTTGAGCCATTAATTCCTGCAAACACCACAATTCCCGTTCGCAAATCCAAGGTATTCACCACTGCTGCGGATAACCAGACAACCGTTACCATTCATGTGGTGCAGGGGGAGAGACCCATGGCAAAGGACAACGTCTCTCTGGGCATGTTTAACCTTACAGGCATACCACCAGCACCCCGTGGGGTACCCCAGATAGAAGTTACCTTTGACATAGATGCAAACGGTATTCTCCACGTAAGCGCAAAGGACCTTGGGACAGGAAAAGAAACTGGAATAACCATTTCGGCAAGCACAAAGCTTTCCAAAGAGGAAATTGAGAGAATGAAAAAAGAAGCCGAAAAATACGCAGAGGAAGACAAGAAGAGAAGAGAGGAAATTGAGAATCGGAATAAACTGGAGCAGTTAATATACGCTGCAAAGAAATCTGTGGAAGAGTACGGGGACAAGCTTCCAGCAAACGAGAAGCAGGATATTGAAAATGAAATCAAAAAGGCAGAAGATGTGCTAAACGAGGGAAATGGAGACAAGATTAAAGAAGAACTGGAAACTCTCTCCAAAAAAGTAGAGAAAATAGGCACAGTGATATACCAGCAAGCAGCACAGCAGGCCAAAGCCAGCCAGACTAATACGGGGAATGGAGAGCAGAGCACGCAGGGTGGAAAGGTGCACGATGCCAGCTACGACGAGAAGTGAAACTATATATGGTATGCAAGCCTAATGGACACGGCGATAAAAATGAAATGGGTAACAAGGGAACATGTGCACGTGGACCGCGTGGCATGTCCGTGGTTGATAAAGAGATTCATCGACCCCGAAGCCGAGTTTATATTCGTGCCGAGGGAAACCGACCCAATGAGCATCAAAGAGGGCATACCTTTTGATATGGAAGGCGTAGAGCTGGGACATCACAACGGAAACTGCTCCTTCGACGCATTTGTTGAAAAATACGGCCTTGAAGACCCTGCGATTAAGGAGATTCAGAAGATAGTGCACGAGGCAGACACTCATGTGGAAGAGCCGTCACCCCTCGCAATCTCCCTTAAAATCCTTGCGAGGGGCTACCGTCTTGCAGCAAAGGACGACTACGAAACACTAAAAAATGAATTCCCTCTCTACGATGCACTATATGCGTATTTCAAAAACGAGCTTGAAAAAGTGAATTAATATGGGCAAGGATTACTATGAGATATTGGGAGTTCCGCGAAACGCCACGAAGGAAGAAATAAAGAGGGCGTACAGGAAACTGGCAAAGAAATACCATCCTGACCTCAACCCGAATAATAGAGAGGAAGCTGAGGAGAAGTTCAAGGAAATCAGCGAGGCATATGAAGTATTGATGGACGACAAGAAGAGAGAAATATACGACAAGTACGGCGAAGAAGGTCTAAAGGGAAGAGTGTTCAGCGACGAGGGATTCACCTGGAACGATTTCACCCATTTTTCAGATATATGGGACATTTTTGGAGGAATGGGCGGATTTTTCAGGGACTTTTTCGGATTTTCTCCGCCAAGGGAAGAAAGGAGGGGTAGAGACATAGCGGTGAGGGTGAACATAGAGCTAAAAGACGTGATTAACGGTGTTGATAAAGAAATAAAAGTGAAAACATACGACACATGTCCCGTTTGTCACGGAACAGGAGCTGCACCGGGTAGCGAGGTGAAGACGTGCCCCGCTTGCGGAGGAACTGGGAAGAAAAAAGTTGTGGTGCGCAAGGGACCATTTCAGTTTGTGTCGGTAACCACATGCAACGTGTGCCACGGCACGGGTAAGGTAATAGAGAAAAAATGTCCCAAATGCGGAGGAACGGGACGCGTGCTTCAGGAAAAAACTATAGTCGTGCACATACCTCCCGGAATAGAGAACGAAGATGCTTTAAGAATTCGTGGCAAGGGAGAAATTCCCGAAGGAGGAGGCATACCCGGGGACTTGTATGTTTACGTGCACATAAACATGCCAAAGGGATACATAAGAAACGGCAGGGACCTGTTAAAGGTGGAGCGCATACCCTTCCCAATCGCAGCTCTCGGTGGTGAAATAGAAGTGGAAACACTGGACGGCGCTCAAAAAGTAAAAATCTCATCGGGTACGGAAAGTGGAAGTGAGATTGTTCTAAGGGGAAAAGGGCTCCCTCCCTTCGGCGGTGGAAGACGCGGAGATCTGGTTCTGAGGGTAGAAATAGATGTGCCCAAGAAGCTTACCAAGAGAGCAAAGGAGCTAATTAAGGAGCTGGCAAAAGAGTTAAGTGTGGAGAAAAAGAAATCCTGGTTCGGGAGATGAGTGCATAGAGATATTTGTCTTTTCAAACCACACCCCTAACGATTTTCTGTTTTAATTTTATATAGTGGGTGACCATGCCCGTAGCTATGAGCGAGAAGATAGAGGCATACGTACTGCTAACAGCGGAAATAGACAAAGTGGAAGACGCACTTGAAGAAATAAAGAAGAAGGTTAAAAACGTTAAAGAAGCAAACGCCGTCACCGGCCCTTACGATGCCATACTCCGTGTGGAGGCAGCCAGTCTGTGGGAACTTACTCGCGTAATACTTCCAAAAATATTCACCATTGATGGCGTGATAGACACGACAACAGCCATAGTCATTCCAAAAAAATAAAGTGAGATTCAGATGACAAACTCCAAAATCACTGCCGAGAGATACGCTCACCTCAAGAAAATAAGAAAGAGACGAAGAAGGCGCCAGCTTCTTCATATATATTTAAAGCGTAGAAAAAGAAGGGTCGTACTTAGGAGAAACTACATTCACGTGTACAAAGAGAAAATAACTCCTAAGGAAGGCCTTGCTATTTTAGTAGGAACCCAGATTGGAGCAGGTGTGCTCGGGTTGCCATACGCAGCTGCAAAAGTCGGGTTACTTTTCGGCTCTCTCATACTTTTTGGAGTAATGCTCCTGCTTCTTTTCACGGCACTCATCGTTTTAAAACTATCCGTGGAGATGGGCGGTGCTCAGATGAGCACAATAACCCAGAAAATCCTTGGAAAAGCAGGCGGATGGACCATGTATTTAAGCATAAGCATAATGAGCTTTGGAGCTTTACTTGCTTACATTGCTGGAATGGGCAATGTATTCTCACAACTATTTGGTATTGATGAGAATCTTGGAGCTCTGATATTTTGGATATTTGCATCTTTTCTGATTTACAGGGGTTTGCAGGCAAGCGGCAAAGTTGAGCTATTCATGTACTACTTCATGCTGGCACTTTTCATAGGAGTCATGGGGATGCTCGCGCCTTATGCCAACCTGTCCAACGCCACATACATATCCCTCTCAGGAACAATGGCCATGGTGGGCATAGCCATATTTGCACTTGGATGCCATACGGTAATACCTGATGTTTACAAAGCAATTGGCGATTACAAGAAAACAAAGCGCGTAGTAGTACTTGCCTTTTTAATACCCACAATAATATATGCACTGTTCATGACCTCGTTCATATTTGCCTTCGGAGATAGAACGCCCCAAATTGCAACACAGGGATTGAGCCAGATGTATGGATATCCTGGATACCTGATTGGCAACATAATTCCTTTTATTGCCATTACCACAAGCTACATCGGAATAGGTCTGGCACAGCAGAGCAATACCGTGGAGTTTCTAAAGATGAGAAAAATAATAGCATGGAGCCTAACAACAATACCCCCTCTTGCAGTTTACCTGGGAGGCATTAAAAACTTTGCAGATGTACTCGCATTCGCAGGTGATACCGGCGACATGATATCTTTCATTATTCTTCCGCTAATAATATGGGTCATATGGCTTCTCCGCAAAAGGTAATGTTTCATTATTTTCCCCAACCATTTCCCAAACAAATGTTTTAAGATAATTTGAAATACTTGTTAGGCATACCGAAAACTATGTACGATGAGCTATTCACACCGGTAAACATAGGGAAAATCACCGTAGAGAATAGAACGATATTTCCCCCCATTTCAACAAATTTTGGTAAAGAAGATGGACACTTAACAGAACTTTTCATGCGTCATTACGAAACCCGGGCCAAGGGTGGAGTTGGGCTATTGATCATTGAAAACTCATGCGTGTCATTTCCAGAAGGAAAACACGGGGCTTATGAACCGCGTATTGATTCCTGGGAATTTTACGAAGACTGGAAAAAACTGGCAGAAAGATTAAAAAGGTATGACTCAAAAATATCCGTTGAACTAACCCACGAAGGCTGGAAAAAGAAAGGGGTGGGATTTCTCAGCGAAGATAAGATAGAAGAAATTATTGAAAAATACGGAACTGCAGCGGAAATTGCCTGTAAGGCTGGTTTTGATATGGTGGAGGTGCAGGGGGCTCATGGGTTGATAGTTAACCAGTTCTTATCCCCTTTGACAAATAACAGAAAAGATAAATGGGGAAATCCCCTGGAGTTTGCAATAGCAATCAGGAAGGAAATAGAGAAGAGATGCGGTAGCGATTTCCCTGTAACCATTCGCCTTGCGGTGGACGATTTCAAAGAAGGGGGTATAACTTTAGAAGACGGAAGAAAGATTGCTCAGGTACTGCAGGAGCATTACGACATGATTCAGGCGGATATTGGCCTCGGGCCGAAGGAATATAGATTAGAGCCAATATCTTTCAAGCAGGGTTGGAGGTCATATTTGGCCGAGAAAATAAGGCCACTAAAAGTGCCAGTGGCAGCAGTAGGCATGATCAGGGAACCGGACGTTGCTCTGGACATAATAAAGAACAAAGCAGATCTGGTAGTTTTAGGCCGCACGCTCATTGCGGATCCATACTGGCCAATTAAGGTTAAAGAAGGAAGAATTAAAGAAATACGCAGATGCATAGGCTGCAGTGAGTGCATAAAAGCAAGGCATGATGAGGATACGCGTATAAGATGCGGCGCAAATCCACAAGTTGGTATGGAAATAGACATAGAACCTGCATTGGATAAAAGAACGGTTGTCATCGTGGGCGGAGGCCCCGCCGGACTTGAAGCAGCTCGAGTTTCTTCTATCCGGGGACATAATGTACATTTATTCTATGATGAATTTGGAGGCACTTTGAACATAGCAAAGGTTCCTCCAGGCAAGGAAAAGCTGGGGTGGTTAATAGAATACTACAAAAACGAGCTTGCCAAGTACGACAATTTAGAGTTGCACCATAAACGCGCATTAAAACAGGATGTTCTGGAACTAAACCCTGATGTAATTATATTGGCCACCGGCTCCAGGCCATTTATCCCGTGCCCCCCCATGCACAATTTTGTGTATTTATACGGAGATATTTTGAGAGGAGAAGTAAAATTCAGCGGAAAAAAAATAGCCGTTGGAGGAGGAGGATTGGTGGGCTGCGAAACTGCAAATTTCTTGGCAGAGGATAACGAAGTAATATTGATAGGAAGAGCACCGGAAGTGGCATTTAAAGTAGAGACACTTACAAGAAAACACCTAATTAGAGAACTGGAGGAAAAAGGAGTTAAAATAATGACTTCCACGGAGATTGTGGATATATCCCGCAGTGGGGAGATAGTCATAGAGCAAAACGGAAATCAAATGATTGTGGAAGCCGACGCGCTAATAGCTGCATTTGGTTCAAGGCCATTCGTCCCATTTACAGTAGAGAACGTACCTACACACATCATAGGTGATGCAAAGAGCGTCAGGAGCATATACGCAGCCACAAGCGAGGGGTCCCGCGTGGCAGTATCCATATAATAAAAAAAGTTGAAATAGTAACAGGAGATATACTAATATGCCTCTTCCAGATAACATCCCCGCAGATATGGAGAGAGAAATAAACGAGAAGGGAGGTATAGAAAGCATAATTTCAAATATACCTAACGAAAAATCCTTAAAGAAAATAGCAGGGATACACCAGGCGCTCTCCGACAGCATTAGATTGAAAATCATGTTTTTCCTCCACGAGCAGCGAGCATGCGTGTGTTTGTTGCGACAAATAACATCCCTTGCGTATTCTAAGCTGTCGTACCATCTGAAGATTTTAAGAGACGCAAATTTGATTACATACGAGAAAAATGGCAATTACGCAATATATTCACTAACAGATTTCGGCAGGTTTTGCGTTGAAAAATGCGTGGCTGCAAGCGGAAATTACAACGGGCAATTAAAGCAACCATAAATTTTTTAGAATACAATAATAAAACCCACAAGCAGGAACTCCATATAGATTAAATCATAAAAGAATTTTGCGAGTAAATCCCCGAAGCGAGCAAATGCGAGCGCCGATGTGTAATTCAGCGCCCTCCATTGAGGGCTTGCTCGCATCTGCCGATGCTCGTGAACCCACGCCTATTGAATTGAAAACCAATTCTACAATCCAATATCTCTCTCAGTATTATCTACAAAGTATAACGGTTTCTTTATTGGTGCATGTTAATCTTTCAGCAATTTTGCCATTAAGATTGAATATTGCATGGGTGACATATGCAGGAAGCAACGAACCACTGATGGCTCTAAAATAGCCCGTAAGTAATCCCAAAATAAACGCAGAGATGAGAATGATAGCCAAAAATTTACGCGGTGTGTTTCTGAAAGGTAAAAAATGTATAAGAGAGAATAAAAGCGCCGGGATTATTGTAGCGATTAGAATTCCATATTCAAGCAGGGAGGATTCAAGAACTCCTCTGAAAAGTAACTCTTCGCCCAGTGGAGCGAGCAAGAGAAGCAGAAATGAAAATTCAAAAATATTGAGATTACCGAAATCAAATGGATCATTCCGTACATTAGTATTCTCCGCGACTCTGGATGCAATCAGTGAAAGAGGAAATGCTACCAAGAACGCCGTGAAAATGGATATCACTGTGTAAAAAACGTCTATTTTCAATCCGTAATATTCAAATCCACCGGTGAATTGAAAAACCATTAGGCTTAATATTATGAAGACTGTGGATGTGCATCCAGCACCGATTTTTGCGTTTCTGGACGGGCACAATCCACCCAAAATACTTCCACCCATAAACACCGCAAACCAGAGCAATATGCCCATCCATGGATCCATAGCGCCGGGGGTGGGATTTGAACCCACGCTCCCAATTAAGGGAACCAGCTCTCCAGGCTGGCGCCTTACCTCTCGGCAACCCCGGCTCAAGTGGAGAAATGAAAAGAGGTATTTTAGGTTTGTTATTCAACGTATATGGCAGGCTTTAGTGGCATGGCCAGCTTTCTCTTGCTCTTGGGATCGTAATCACTATTAATCACTACCTCGGCGCCAATTTCTCTGAACAGGTAATCCCGCTCTCGCTCAAGAACCTTCGCTTCGTTCAGTTGTAAATATTTTATTTTATCTTTGAGCAGTCTCTTCACAAAATTTGCAATCTCGCCTTTATTTACTTCAACATCAGCATTCATGGCAAGACGCATGGCATCCTTCGGATTTGCATCTTTGATTTTATCAAATACCTTCCATTTCCATGGCTCAGCGGTATAAATATAAACGCGCTCTGGCTTTATCTTGGCAACGCGGAGAATCTCCTGGATATCAGAGATCACAGAATCAACAAACTCCATTTCCCCTTCAATCTCATCATCAATGAACTCCTCTTTAGGTGCCCTTATAGTCTCAAGGGAAATGAACGTATCATTGCCAAGAAGGTGCCATATTTCCTCGGCCAAATGAGGTGTCACCGGGCTTATCATCTTTACCCAATCCTCAATAACAGTTCTTACCATTCTACTTCTGCGTTCCTCGCCCACATGCTTTTCGTAGTATTTCAGGTCATTGGGTATATGGAAAAACATGTTCAGCATGGCATCTCTGATTCTGAGATTTCTCATGAGCTCTATTGCATTCTTATACTGCCTGTAAAATCTTGATAGAAACCAGCGGTCGTAGTGATTAAAATCATCTAACGGCTCCACACCAATGCTTTCCTCAAAAAGAGATGCAAGCTTTTCAAATCTCCTGCGAAGAGATGATACCTCGCTTTCCTTCCAGTCCATTAATGTATCCATATCCGCAGCCACAGCACAGTAAAGGCGGAATAAATCCACACCGTACCTATCGGATATGTGTGCAAGAGGAATCACATTGCCCTTGCTTTTTGAAATTTTTGCACCTTCACGAATCATCAGGCCATTTAAAGATATGCCTTTAGGCCAGTGTTCTTCCGGAAATATGGCAACATGGTGCATTATGAAAAACGCAAGGTGATTGCTCATGTGTGCAGGAGCAGTGTGCCTCAAATCATTTGGATACCAATATAGAAATTCCGAGCGCATTCGCTCAATGGTACTTTTTGATATACCTGTCTTCTTTTGCACATCCTCAGGATTGCCAGCACCCAAAAACACGTAATTGAACAAATCCTCGGTTAGATTTTCAGGAGGGATATCCTCTTCTCTTATTACATTGGCTATTGTGTAAAATGCCATGTAAATTGTTGAATCACTTAAACTTTCTATGATCCACTCATTATCCCATGGAAAGCGCGTGCCAAGACCGCGTTTCCTAGCGCATGGCCTCCTGTCCAGCCAGTCAATTATGCCGTACATCATATCCTTGTACTTCTCCGGATGAAACAGCATTTTGTTCACAGCGTTATGTCCAAGCTCCTTCCACCATTTTTGAGAGTAATCTATAAACCACTGCTCCTGAAGAACCGCTACTATTACCTTGTGCCCGTTTCTCGTCACAGCTTTTCTCGATGTCTCGTAGAACACGTCTGCCTTGCCCATGTCCCTGAGCCACTCTTTAACATCATCCTTGATATCCTTTATCTTTATACCTGCAAAATCCCCACATTTATCGTTGAGCACTCCTGAATAAAACTCGTCCCTGTATATTATTTGAGTTGCCTCTTCCAATCGGGGGTCATTCTGGTCATTTATACCCATCCTCTCGCATATATCCCGAGCGGGCATATCATAGCCCTTTATGTCTATTATTTTTATGGGGGTTATGCTCTTAACCATATCAACATTTAGATGGTACTTTCTCATCACATCCTCTTTTTTCTGGAGATCCACCAACGCTTGATAATCATATGGCGCATGGGCGGGCACGGAGTACACAACCCCTGTAGCATTATCCACGTCCACAAATTCAGCGGGCAGTACAGGAACTTCTCTTCCCAGTACAGGGTCCTTTGCAAATTTACCCACAAAATAATTACCCGAGTAGCACTTTCCAAGATTCAACCCCTCCTTCTGGTACTTCAACTTCTCCGCTGCATCTCGAGATACAAACCATTTTTCATTATCAACAAATATCTCGCAGTACTCACCGTCTGGATTTATCCAGAGATTCGTTACACCGAATATGGTCTCCGGACGTAGAGTGGCAGCAATCAGGTAACCATCTTCAAAGGCAAATTTGATTGCGGTAAATTCCATTATGGTAACTTTATTTACATCCCCATCTGCTATATCATCCTCCCCAACGGGATTCCCATCAATAGGACTGTATGTTATAGGGTACTTCCCTTTTTTAACAACGCCCTTATCATAAAGCCTCTTGAATTGCCACTCCACAAACTTATTGTAAATCGGCTCTGCAGTGTGGAATTTTCTACGCCAGTCTATAGAATACCCCATGCTCCTGAAATCCTTTATCACCTTATCCGCAAAATATTTGGCAATATTTTCAGGTTCAACGAAAGATTGTAAAATTCTCTCAACCTCTTCATCGTCATCTTCGTAAATTTTAATATAATCTCTATAAAGGGAAATTACCTTCTCATCACCGTTTTTTATAGCATCGGCAATTGCCAGCACAGGCGTACCGGTCACGTGAAATGCCATGGGAAAAAGAACATTGTAGCCTTCCAACCTCTTGAACCTCGCAATAATATCCCCCATAGTGAATGTCCTTCCATGCCCTATGTGTAGAGAACCGGACATGTAAGGATACGGAACGGTAACAAAAAACTTTCTTTTATAGCCTATTTCCGGCTCAAATACCCTGTTTTCTTCCCATGCTTTCTGCCACTTCTCCTCTATCTTCTTGAAATCCATGCGGGAGTATGTACGAGAAAGTAAAAAATTTTATCCCAAACACTATACCGGCGTATGCTCGGAATAATAGGATTAATGATAGCGTACTTAGGGGCAGTGTGGGTAACAGTTACGGCACTAAAATATGCGAATGGAGATGGAAGGATAAAAATCATATCAATAATGGGGTTCTCATCAGCCATATACGCAACTCTGGCTTATTTAATGGGATACAATGTTATGCCTGACAATTACCTCAATATATCCGTGCTTATGGTCTCAATAGCATCAATTGGAGCTAACATAGGAAGGGTACTTGCCGACCCTCCATTAATCAAAGAGGTAAGGAAAGATAAAAACAACAACGGAATAGCCACTGTAATGAACGCAGTAATGGAAAACGGAGCAATATTCTCCCTGCTTGTATTTTTGCTCGGATACCTTGCATTTAAAAACAATGACTGGGCATCTCTAATAACTTCACCGAGAGCATTCATCATGGGTATGGAGATAATGGGATTAGCATCTCTACTCGGAGGCATAGCCGTTGGATGGGTAATAAAAGCCACGCTGCAGAGACTAGAAGAAGAGGGAATTGATCTCAGGCAAAAGGGGTTTCATAAATTGATGATATATTCTGCATTTCCTCAGACGATTATAGTATTTGGACTACTATTAACTCTGCTGGTGTTTATGGGTGCCATCTGAAAGGACAGGTTTAATTCCTTAGAAAAACAAGGAAAAAGGGAGATAAAAATAAGGAAGTAATTAAATATAGATGTCATAAGCAAGGACTTTGAAGAGAAGGAGCTTAGAAGCGATGTAGAAATAATGGGAAAAGATGTAATCGCCAACTTCTCTTTTGAATGAGTGGAACACAGATTCCACGATATTTCTATGCAAATATTTTTTCTTCCATTTTAGAAATTTGCTCTTTTCTAATAATCTTCCTCAATCTTTTCCCCGTTTTTCAAAAGAGGGATGAGATAAGGAGAATCATTAGCATGCCATTTTGTAACTATTGCATTGGTAATGAGTTTGGAATCGATATCAACAGCAGCGTGCAATTTCAATCCTTATCTTATCTTTCCGAGTTCTCCAATTCGCTGGGTGTAGTAATACGAACGATAAGAAATTTGAATACCTGTAGAGTCCACGGCAAAATTATTAGATATTCCTACTATTTTCACCACTTCCCTGTGAACTATGCGAATCCTGTGCTCGGTTATTCTTTTAACCCGTTTTAATTTGTGCCTTTGTGCGGGATTTTCTTCAATCTCATTCTCTTCCTTGCTCTTTCCATTGCTCTTTATCAAATCAAATTTCTTGTTCTTGTGCATTAATCTTTTCTATTTTATTTTTTCGTAGGGTTGCAACTCACCCCCACAGTCTAAGACATTTTGATGCATTTCAGTTTGAAGAAAATAAACCACTTATCCATTCGCAACAGCCAACATTAATTATGCAATATTCAAACGAAAAAAGACAGACCCGTACACAAGGAGAAGATTTAATATACTATTATGGCTGTATGCATGTCAATGGGTAAATGCGCAGGGGATGTAAACAATCGCGTTTTTCTACTAAAAGTAGATGAAGATATAGAGATTATAGGGTCATCAGCAGAGATGCCATCTCTTACAAAAGAGGAACGTGAGTATTTTAACATACACAAAAAAGATAGTGAATCTTTCACGTTTTATAGGTCATCGGGAGTATATAGGTGCGGTTCGGTGTCCAAATACATAGTTTGCGTAGAGATAACAGACATGCTTAATCAGTTAGATGAGTTAAATAAGAATTACATAGAACTGGAAAATTTAGAAAAAAGCAGGATACGTCTTGCAGAATTGGTGATTCACGATGTTAAGAACTACGTCCTCATTATGGATGGACTACTAACATTATTCGAAAACGAAGAATACAGCGCAGAAAACATTAGGGACATGCGAGAAGTCTTGTCAGAGATTAAAGAGTTATTTAGAAAAGTGACCGTGATGGCCCAAGAAAAGAAACCCGTAAAAAAAGATGAGATAGACTTAGAAAAGATGATATCTGCTATCATCTACAGCCACCGGATAAAACTTGAAAATAAAAATATGAGCTACGAGCTGAAATGCAAAACAAAAAAATTGTACACCGACCCGCTAATCCAAGAAGCAATTATAAATTTAATTGACAATGCCATCGAGCATTCTCCAGAAAATGGAATGGTGGGAGTTAAGTGTCTGGAAAAAGAAGGAAAGATACAGATTAGAGTGTATGATACAGGGTTTGGTATACCAGACGACTTAAAGGATATCATATTTACAAGATTTAAAAGTTCATCATCCAGCTTTGGTATGGGATTAGGTCTTGCAGTTACCAAGCACGTAGTCAACCTATTAGGAGGAAAGATATGGGTGGAAGACAACACGCCAAGGGGCGCCGTGTTTGTCATAGAGCTCTCTGAGAAATAATTAAATTCTAACTTTCATTAATCCCGCTATGTTCACACTCCTTGGTAATCGGAAAAGATATATAGCCTGGAAATCTGGGGACATGTACAGAGTAGATGATTTGGCAATTATTAAAGACATAGATTTGGGAAAAGTGGTACTGGGCCTCGATGAGTTTCGCGTCGTTAAAAGTAATTTATATGATTACATGAGCACGATAAAAAGAAACGCACAAATTATCTCCATAAAGGACGCAGCGTATATAATCGCAAGATGTGGAATACGAGCAGGAAGTATTGTGGTTGAAGGGGGCGTGGGCTCTGGTTCACTAACAACAGCACTCCTTTACTATACGAGACCGGGAGGGAAAGTAATCACATACGAGATAAGAAAGGATTTCAAAGAATTTGCTCTTAGAAACGTTGAAAGAATTGACCACAAGCACTGGCTCATAAAGAATGGTGATGTCAGAAAAGATGTCTCTGAGAGAAATATCGATGCCTTTGTGCTCGATATCCCGGATCCATGGAACGCCGTGGAAATAGGATACCGTGCACTCAAATTAGGTGGCTGCTTTTTCGCGTACGTTCCAACATGCAACCAGGTTGAGAAGGTTTACAAAGAGCTTGAACAACATGGATTTGAGGACTTGGAAGCATCAGAGCTAATTCAGAGAAAAATCCATGTGGGTGCCATGGGTACTCGCCCAGATAATATAGAAGTGGGACACACGGGATTTCTTGTTTTTGGTAGAAAAGTATAATCCGAAGAAAAACCAAATCTTTTTATTTAGTGTTCAATTGTTATCCCGTGGAATTTCCGTATGAAATTAGAAATTCGCAGAGAGTTATGATCAATGATATCGAAAGCGTTTTAGAGAGCGGAATGCACATTGTTTTAGAAGCACCTACTGGATTTGGAAAAACTGCCACATCACTTTATCCTTCAATAAAATTCGCTTTGAAACATGGAAAAAAGGTGCTTTATCTTGTGAGAACCAACTCCCAGGAACAAAAGGTAATAGAAGAATCAAAAAAGATGGGTGTGCTGGCTATAGGACTGCAGGGGCGCGGCCACATGTGCCCGCTTTCAATCACCAAGGCAGAGCTGAAAAATGGCAACGCGGAAGAGCTATCGCTGTATTGCAAGAAAGTTAAAGAGGATGTGAAATCTGGAAACGCAGATGCTTGTCCCTTTTACTACAACTACATTAACAACGGGGAGGATATAAGAAGATTCGTGGAAGAAGTGCATACATCGGAGGAAGTATTGAGCAAAAGCGTGAAATACGGTGTTTGCGCCTACGAGGCAATTAAAGACACTCTCAAAAAAGCTAAGGTTGTTGCCATGCCATATGTGTATTTTTTGTTTCCACTATTGAGAAACACCATATTTGACAGGATGGATGTGTCGTTCAGAGACGTTATTCTAATTGTAGATGAAGCACATAATTTCCCAGATTTCGCAAGGGAGCTGAGAAGCGATGAACTCTCCGAGCATAGTCTTGACATGATGGAAAAAGAATGTTTAGAATATGGCAACAGAGAAATTTTTGGTGTGCAGTGTGCAGACCTTGCGGAATTTATAAAAGAGGCTATGTTCCGCATGCAAAAATACTCAGATGGTGACGAGGCTATCGTTCCACAGTATTTATTTGAAGAGGAGCTGGGAACCCTTATGAAAATTTCTCCCAACAAAATAGGTCAGGTAGCCATGGATCTTTTGAAGTATGGTATGGCAATACGCGAGGAGAGATTAAACCGAAGAAAATTGCCAAGGTCTTATGTATTCCACGCTGGAAACTTCTTATTAAACTGGAAAGACACATATTCCTATGATTACCTGCACATAGCAAAATTTGGTGAAAGTACACGCCTTGAAATATTTTGCCTGGATCCTTCGGAGATCACAGATATTATTAATTCTGTATATGCATCGGTGCATATGTCTGGCACTCTCAATTTGAAAGTGTACAGGGATTTAATTGGATTACCTCGCAACACCATGCTTAAAAAATACGAATCTCCATTTCCAAAAGAGCATCTGAAAATATTATACGCAGATGATGTAACTACCAAGTACGACGAGGTGGAGAATAACTTACCAAAAATAACAAAATACATAACGGATATTGTAAAAATTGGAAGAAACACCGCAGTTTTCTTTCCATCATACACGATACTGGAAAGAGTATCAAACCTCGTCCCGTTTCCACATATCTCGGAGAAAAAAGGTATGCAACAAAGCGAACTGTACGAAAAAGTGGAAAAATTCAGAAAATTCGGCGGAGTAATTTTTTCTGTTTTTTCGGGCCGTGTGGCAGAAGGCTTAGATTTTCCAGGAAAGCAATTGGAAGTAGTAATTATTGCAGGAATTCCCTATCCAAAGCCCACTGCCCGGCAGAAAATGTTGCAGAAATATTACGATTTTAAATTCGGCAGAGGATGGGATTACGCATACAAAGTTCCCGCAACCATAAAAATGAAGCAGGCAATTGGAAGGTTAATCCGCGGGGAAAATGATAGAGGTGTGGCAATCATTCTGGACAAAAGAGCGAGGTATTTCACAAAGGAGATACCCGCAAAAAAAAGTGAATCAATCACAGAAGAAGTCTCCGCATTTTTTGAAAGCGATAAAGAAAAAGGGGAGGAGGGGCGTCATCGTGATATGTGATTATATGATTCTTGTATACATTTCGTATACCTATGTAT
>WAOD01000003.1 GCA_015521465.1 DHVE2 group archaeon | reverse complement strand
GCCTCGTGAGGTGATACTTGCCATTGATTACGGTATTTTAAAGGGAATGTTCTTGAAAGAGACAGATAATGAGGGTGATGTTAGGGTATACTTCTTTGAGAAAAAGAAGAAATGAGTGGTTAACTATTAAATATATTTTTTTATATCCTTGGCCCATGAGAAGGTTGGTTGTGGCGAGCATTATATTTGTTGTGATTTCATTATTGGTTGTGCAGCCAGCCATGGGCAGGTCCGTAAATGTAGATTATCATGGAAACACGGAGATATTGCACAGGGGCAACTCACCCATATGGCTCAATTACACATTTACCAATGTGTTTAACAGGACCCTTGATGTGGAAATTCAGGTTCCGTACTCTTCTCATTATTCCTACAAAGTTTATCCCGGAGAGAGCATTAGCATGCCGCCATACGGAGTGAAAAATGTATCGGTGGTTATTTATCCCCACAAAGGAATTGAGCGCTTGGAAATAGATTTGGTCATAAAAATTCTCATTTACGAGGTTGACCAGGTAAATCCTGTGGAAACCAAGGAAGAGCATGTGACCATATTACTTATAAATCCTGCATGGTTTCTGCAACCAGTGATAACACATTTCGGATTAGAGGGAAACTGGGTATGGCAATTTGTGATAACTGTTGTATTCTGGCTATCAATTGGGTTATTGAGTGTGCTGGTAATTTCCCCGGTAATAAGAAAACTTACCGAAAAAACAAAGACTCAAGTTGATGATATTATCTGGAATATTTTAAAATGGCCGATAATCCTGTTTCTATTTCTCTACGGCTTTGTGGCTGCGGCTGATCTTCTCCCAATCGGTGCAAACTACCTTGCATTGATAAACAAGATATACGAGCTTTTTCTCATAATCATGATAACCTACCTTGCTTACCGGGTATTTCACGATTTGATGCTTTACGAGGGGCGTAAAATAGCTGCCAAGACTAAAAGTGAGCTTGATGATGTGCTCATACCCATTACCGAGAAAATTGGTGATACAATTATCATAATAGCTGGATTTCTCTGGTTCCTTTCTGCTTTGAATATAAATATCACAATATTCCTGGCAGGTCTTGGTGGTCTGGGTCTCATAATAGGACTTGCATCGCAAGATGCACTTGCCAATTTCTTTGCAGGTATGCACATTTTGATGGATCATCCTTTTTCAATTGGAGATTATATCAAGTTAGAAGGCATAAACACTGTGTATCGCATAGACAAGGTGGGTGTTCGTTCAACCCAAGCTTACGATGTTTTCAATCACGAAATGGTTATAATTCCCAATAAAATACTTGCAAACGATAAAATAATAAACATGATGAAGCCTGACGAGATGGGTAAGGTAAAGTTCACTGTTGGCGTATCATACGGAGTGGACGTAGAACAGGTTCTCAAGATTGTGGAAGATGTGGTAGAGAATCATCCGGAGATTGTCAAGAGTGGTGACAGGAGACCCACGATAAGACTTGCAGATTTCGGCGAATCATCGTTAGACATTCTGGTGATCGCGTGGATTCCAAACATAATGGACCAGTGGCGTGTGGCTCATGAGTTGAGAGTAGCCCTTTACAATAAATTCAAAGAAGAAGGAATAGAGATTCCTTTCCCACAGCTGGATGTGCATATTCGGGACATGCCAAATCCTTAATTTTTCTTGTACACTATTTTTCCGTTCACTATGGTGTATTCTACATTCAAGCCGTTTATTGAGTACACGATGTTAGATATTGCATTGTCCTTGGTTAAGGGCTGTGCATTTGGCTCTCTTGCGTCCAGAATCACTATATCTGCCAGTTTTCCTTCCTCTATTGAGCCTGCGTTGAGCTTTAGTGCCTTTGCTGCGTTCACTGTGGCAAAATCCAGTATCATCTGGGCGTTTGTAGCCCTCGGATCCCACCTCTCGTTTTTGTGGAGCAGAGCGGCGAATTTCATAACCTCAAACATATCCAGGTTGTTGTTGCTAACAACACTGTCAGTGCCCAAAGTTACATTCATTCCGTTTTGAAGCATCTCTGGCAGGGGCATTGCTCCACCGTTGCCCAGTTTCATATTGCTTGTGGGATTATGCGAAGCAACAACACCTTTGCTGGAGAGCAATTTAATCTCGTGTAATGTTAGCCAAACCATATGCGCACCTATAACGCGATTGCTTAAGAATCCAATTTTGTCAAGCCATTCCACAGGTCTCATTCCCGTTTTTTTCCTGTGGTCATAAACCTCTTTTCTCGTCTCTGCGATGTGGATTGTGATCAGCGTATGGTGTTTTTCTGCAATTTCTTTGGATTTCAAAAGTGTTTCCTCTCCGCATGTGTAAACCGCGTGGGGTGCAATTAAGGGAGTAACCAGTTCATCTCCCTTATATTCTTTTATGAAATTTTCGGCATTTTTGACAGGTGTTCCTCCTTGTGTGGTTAGCTCTTCATCCACAACTGCCCAGCCCAAAAAACCCCTTATACCTTTATCTTTCACGGCTCTTGCTACCTCATCTTCGTAAGAGTACATATCCACAAATGTGGTTGTGCCAGTTCGTAGCATTTCTTCTATACCCATCAATGAGCCACGATATATGTCTTCTTTTGTCATATTTTCCTCAACTTTCCATACGCGATTTAAAAATTCAAATAAATCTACATCGTCTGCAATTCCGCGCATAAAGGTCATTGGCACGTGGTTGTGCGTGTTAATCAGTCCAGGCATGGCAATCCTTTTATTACCATCTATAACAAAATCCGCTTCAACATTCACTTTTCCAATTTCCGCTATCTTTCCGTCTTCAATATATATGTCTCCCTCCTTCACATCTCTTTTACTGTTCTGGGTCACAATAAGTGCATTTTTAATCAGGATGCTCATAACCTGGGGGAATAGATGCCAGAATTTATATGTTTCTCAGCATTTTTACGAGGGTGAATTATACAATATGACCATAGTGGCCATTTTCAGTAAATATTTCCCGCAAATGTAGGTACGCCAAAAATTATATGTGATAATGGTATTAGCGGCAAAAATGAGTACCAAAATAACGTTTCTGGGCACTGGCGGAGGCCGATTCACAACGATACACCAAATAAGGGCCACTGGCGGTTTGTATGTAGATGGCGGAGTAAAGATACACATAGACCCAGGTCCCGGTGCCCTTGTCCAAATGCATCGCTGGGGGCTGGACCCAACGAAAACAGATGTGATTGCCATCTCACATGCTCATACTGACCATTATACCGATGGAGAGGTTCTTATAGAAGGCATGACCAATGGTGGTACGAAAAAAAAAGGGGCGTTGTTAGGATCCGTTAGCGTAATCAATGGCTATGATTTATTTGGTCCTGCAATTTCCAGGTACCATCAAAGCTTGGTTGATACTGTTCTTGCCATGCAGCCGGGGAATGCCTTTAGATACAGGTCAGTTACCTTGAAAGCCACGCGCTCTTTTCACAATGACCCTACTACCGTGGGGTACAGAATAGAAAATGACGATGGCGTAATTTCTTACGTTGCAGATACTGATTTTTCAGAAGAACTAATCTCGTGGCATGAGGGCGCACGTGTTTTAGTGCTTCCAGTTACCAGACCGCTTGGGGCAAAGATTCCTTATCATCTGAGTACCAAGGAAGCTGCTAAGCTTATATCCGCTATCAAACCAGAAATAGCAATCCTCACTCATTTCGGGCTTAAAATGATTAATGAAAATCCAGAGTACCAGGCGGACTGGATATGGAAAGAGACGGGTGTAAAAACAATAGCTGCGGAAGATGGCATGGTTTTAAGGATGGGAAAGAAAATAGATTTTCCGTGATTACCTTTTTCCTCTGAAAAAGGCGTCTTCTTCCTCTAACTCTGCAATCAGGTTATCGAGATTCCAATCCAAGGATGTGGGCGTGGTAGTTGCGAAGATTACGCGTTCGTTCACAGTACTTCTTATTCCCTTCATCAATACTGATATCCTCTCGTTTGGCACATTGTGCATTATGACTATTCGGGGTGCTTTAATCTTATTACAATATTCATTTTTTTGTGCTTTTTCTATGATGTCCCTTACTTTCCATGTTCTCATGTCATCTGAAGCACATATTACCGTGTCATATTCTTTCAACTTTTGCAATTCTTCTTTCTCAAAGCCAACTGCTATTATCATTTTACCACCTGCTTGCTACTAACTCCACATATTCTAATTGCTTTAAATAATCTTCCATGCCCAGATCTTTTAAAGTTTCTTTTAGCGGTATTCCGTGCTCGTTCCACCCCCTTAACCTGTAAAATTCCGCTCTTGCATCTAAGAAATCTTCCATGTTTCTGAACGCTGCGTTTCCTTTAGCGGGGCCTTCTTCTTCAGGCTCCCACCATCTTGGTGGAACGGCATCGTCCCTTTTTGGAATAAGCCCACTCAGGATACCGTATATTCTTGCTATGTTTTCAGTTCTCCACCCAACCCTTGTGTCAAGCTCGCATCCGTAAACTTCACGATAAATTTTTTCAAAGTCTTCTATCTCGTAAGGCACAAATTTACATACTCCCAGAGTGTCGAAAAGTGCTTCCTTGTCCCGGGCATTTATTAGATTTGCAACGAGCTCTTTTGCAGGGCCATCATTTGGTTTGCTTTTTGGATATGGCCAGCCTCTCATATGCGACGCACCAACATCCGCGGTAGCGTAGCTAAGCCCGTATGTTCTCAGACCTCTGGGATCCCATGCTGGCGCTTCCAGACCTTTAACATGAACCGCAGCGTTTTTTCCTCTTCCTAAAATTTCAGAGGCTCTCTTGACCCCCTCTGCCAAAACTGCTCCTATGCCCCTGCGATATGCAATGTGTATAAGCAATTTTTCCTCACTTTCTGCATCTCCAAAGCCAGTTATTTCAATGCCAGTTTCCTCGAAACCTATTTCTCCCTTCTCCACGAGTTCGAATAGCCACCCTATTATATTCCCCGCAGCTATTGCGTCAAGACCCAGGTCATTTGATAAATGGATAAGATATGCCAATTTTTCAAAATCAAATACACCTGTGGCTGCCCCCAACATTCCGATGCTTTCGTATTCTGGTTTTACCCTGAATTTTTCACCATCTCTCTCCAGCTCAACATATCTTGCGCATTTTACCGGGCAGGAATGGCCATGGATAAACCTCTCTGGCTCTATCTCGTATTTTTTAACGGTGTCTCCGCTTATTTTACCTGCCAGCTCTTCTTTCAGGTACGGTTTCTGAAAATTGTACGCAGGGCTCATTCCGCTCTTTCCAGAACTGAGAAGAGCGTTTGTAGTTCCGTATTTTTTCAAGGATGGAGATGCCCGCTCTCCCAGTTCCCTGTAAAGTTTTTCTCTTGTTTCATTCCATGAATCCGGCTCCTTAATTTCCACTTTTGCATCTTTGAGGGTTATTGGCTTAACAAATACCGCTTTCAATTTTTTAGAGCCCATCACTGCGCCGAGACCTCCGCGGCCAGCTGCTCTCTCCGTGTCGAATATTATATTTGCAAATCTTACCAAATCCTCTCCACCTGGACCTATGCACGCTACCGCTCCGTCCCCGTGTTTCATCCATAGATGCTCCGTTGCGGAATACACTCCAAGACCCTTTATTTCCGAGCCGTCCTCTATTTTTATGGTATCACCAATTGTTATGTACACAAAGTTTTCTGATTTCCCCTCAATTAACACGGCGTCGTATCCCCACCTTTTTAGAAATGGTCCAAATCTGTCTCCGGCGTAGCTGTCATTAATAAGGTTAGTCTCAGGTGATACACCAACAACGGCAGTTTTGCTTGCTCCCGGGGCCAACCCGCTAAGCGCACCTGGCACGAAGGCAAGTTTATTCTCTTCTGAAAGGGGATTTATTCCTGGAGAAACCTCCATGGAGATGAGGTAATATCCAAGAGCTTTTCCCCCCGGGTATTTTTTCATGATTTCTTCGGGTATTTTTTCTATCGTTATTTTTTTATCAGTCAGGTTCACTCTAACGAGCTTTCCGGGGTGCATGTCTGGAAAAAGTGGTATGTTTATTTAACTGTTATGTGGAACATTGGGGGTAAATTTTAAAAAGGGGATGTATATGCTATCTGTGAGGCCAATATCATGCCGGTAATTACATTAGAGAAATGGACAGCCGAAAGCAATACTAAGCGACTCGTTACTCTTAGTGAAGCCGCTGAAGAGGTGAGTTCAAAGTATGGATTGAATGTTACCTCTACAAATATTGGTTATTTGGTGCAATATGGGAAAATTTCAAAGTATAAATCAAATGGACGCACTTATGTAAATATTGAAGAGGTAATGCAATATTACGACAAGAATTTATTTAAAAAGAGGGCTGAGTGGGAACAGAAGATAGGAGTAAAACTTGACTGGGAGTTATCTTTTGAGTGGGTACCTGAAAGGGAAAGAACGAAACATGTGCATCGTATTCACCCATATAAAGGAAAATTTATACCTCAATTGGTTGAGTATTTTTTGCAGAGATATTTTTCTCGGGGGGATATAGTTATGGACCCCTTTATGGGTTCAGGTACAACCCTTGTGCAGGCTATGGAAATGGGTATTCATTCTATAGGAATCGATATATCTCCATTTAACTGTCTTATTGCAGAGACAAAATTACAGGAATATGATATTGAAAAAACCAGAAAAATGCTGTTGTCTATTTTAAACGACACACTTAAATTCATAAAAGAGCAGGATAATAATGAAGAAGAGGCAAAGATAGATGCCCTTATTCAAAAATATAACAGCAAATATTTTAATCATGATTATCGCAAAGAAATAGTAAATGGAGAATTAGATGAGAGAGAATACTCTTCTAAAGTAATGGAGATGTTTTATAGGGAGTATGATGCCGTACTTGGAAATAAGGGGCATGAACTTAAAAATAATACCGATACTGGATTTTTAGATAAGTGGTATTATCCAAAGGTAAGGAATGAACTTCTTTTCTACAGAAATAAAATTGATGAAATTAATGATGAAAAAATAAGAAAGTTAGCTATGATTGTTTTGTCGAGAACGGCCAGGTCATGTAGGGCTACGACACATTCGGATTTGGCGACTCTTAAAAAACCGGTATTTAAGCCATATTATTGTTTTAAGCATAAGAAGATATGCAAGCCGGTAACCTCTATTGAAAGGCATATAAAAAGATATACTTTTGATGTACTTACAAGAATAGAGGAGTTTTCGAAAATTAAAAAGAAAGGTACATATTATGCTGTTCTGTGGGGTGATTCAAGATATATACACCTTGATTCTGAGCTAAAAAAACACCCAATTTATAGTGTTTATGCTGAGAACAGGATTAATGGCATATTTACTTCACCACCTTATCTTGGTCAGATTGATTATCATGAGCAGCATGCATATGCTTACGAACTTTTGTCTCTGGAAAGATACGACGATAGTGAAATAGGCCCTAAATTCTTGGGGAAGAGCAAGGAATCACAGAAAAAATATATAGAGGGCATATCAGAAGTACTCATTAATATGAGAAAATACATGCGTGACGATGCAAAAATATTTATTGTAGTTAATGATAAAAAAGATCTTTATGGTGAAATTTTTAAGATGGCTGAATTAAATGTCATACGTGAGTATAAAAGGCCAGTTTTAAATAGAACCTCTCGTGATAGGAATCCTTACTATGAGAGTATATTTATGTTATCTTTTAGGTGATACTCATGAACTGTGTTAAAGAAAATAACATAGCGATTGAGACAATAAGGGTACTCAAAAAAAGGTTTGATGTTCTTCCAAATTTAAATACAAAATTAAGAAATGCCCCTTTTCATACTGCATTTTTAAAAGCTTTTTATGGATATTTAAATGTGAAATCCGATGAAGATGTATTTAATTTTCTAACTCTATCTCAATGGTTTCATGGCCTAAGTACTACTTTGGGGCAGAGCTATTTTGAGAAAGTTGCACATATCCTGTCCGATGGTGAAAAAAGAACATTTGAAAATTATAAAATATGTGTAGATAAAAGAGAGTTGATTTCGGAAATAATAAACACTCTTAAAAGCGGAGAAAGTAACATAACAGGTAAATATTTACGAAAGAGAATAACTAAATACTGTGAAAATAACACATACTATGTTCCTGGACTTAATTTTACAGCAGATGTATATATTGAGGATTCTAAAGAGGTTACTATGATAGAACTTAAAAGTGTTAAACCCAATGCAGGTGAAATGAGGGGTGAAAAAGAAAAG
>WAOD01000002.1 GCA_015521465.1 DHVE2 group archaeon | reverse complement strand
ATGTTGTCATAGTAGGAATTCAGATACGGATAATGCTTGTCTGTTATGTTGAACATGAATTCCATCTTGTAAATTTTATTTTGAGTTTCAATGTAGGCAGTAAAATTATACGGAAGCGAAGAGTTCGTGTTTTTACCAAAATTAGTAACCCCGGTGTGGCACAAAAATGAGAAGTTTGCCATGTTGAATTTGTATATCTTCCACTCTCCAACAGATGGGTCTTCGGGCAAATTCACATCCCCATAAGATATTCTCTTATCTTCATAATTCTCGGCCACTATATCAGTGAGCACAAATCCACCATTTTCCATTGCCATCCCTATTGCATCGGATATGTATTTCACCTTCTCCACATATCTGCTTGCGTTCAGTGTTACTACAAAGGATATCATTTCCTCTACAAAGGTACCTGTTACATACTCTGGATAAATAGTCAAATTCAAGCCATCTTTTTGAATACTCCAGGTATGCGTTTTGTAATATTCCTTAATCCAGTATGGAGTTAGAGGTGTACCTTTTCTATAGGTAAAATAACTATTATCATAAAAGTAGTAGAGTTTGTCTATGTGCTTTGGTGGCAGCACTACCAGAGCCTTTTTATCTTTCTTGTCAAAGAATCCTGTTGCGTAAAGATATGCACCTACGAGTATCACCACAACAAGAAGCGATATAACACCGATTAAGATCCTGCTATGTTTCATTTCTATTTCCTCCTGCCCTATTAGGCATTTCCCTCATGCTGAACACATATATAATATCTTCATCTTATATAATTTTTAGGATTTAGAATGTGAATGTTACAATGGAAGGTTGTACTCTCATATTAAGATTTTTAGGTGAGGGATGCTTTGTTGCATAACTAAAAGAGATGAACAGTAAAGCGTACGGAGTAAGTAAGAATAAGAGCTGAAAATCTGATTTTATCAGTAATAGCGAGGCCCGAGAGAGAATAAAATAGAATTATAGAGAATGAAATTGCATCTTTGGAAAAAATGGGCAGGTACATGCCGACATACAGGACAAAGAAAAAGAGACTGAAAAAAAGAGATGGAAAAAGTAAATGCGAAAATTAGGGTGCTGAGGGTGGAGCTCGCCAAGCTGTAAATTGAAAGACAAAACCCAAATATGTTGTGGCATCTGCATATAGCTATGGTTGCCACAGTACAGGTTAGCGAGGAGTTGAAAAGAGAGCTGAAAAAACTAAAAAAGTACCCTCAAGAAAGCTACGAAAGCGTGATTTGGGATTTGATAGAAGCTAACAAGGAGCTGTCAGAGGAAACAAAAAGAGAATTAGAAGAGGCATACAGAGACATAGAAGAAGGGAGAATTCACGCCCACGAGGAAGTTAAAAAGGAGCTGGAATTGTGATATTTCAAAGCTCTTTTTCTATTATTTCTTTTATTTGAATTCTAAGCTCAGGTATGTCTTGATTGATTATATCCCAAACAACGTCAAGATCTACTCCAAAGTAGGCATGAATCAGCTTATCTCTCGTTTTTGCAATTTCGTTCCATTCTACGCTTTCATATTTGCTTTTCAAATTATCCGATAACTTTTTCACCGCCTCGCCTATAATTTCAATGTTTCTTAGTATGGCATCTTGTGTTTTCCTATCTTGCAAAAACATATCAAAATCGTAGCCCTCCTTGTATGCAAGTATATTTTCGCAAGCAAGGAGTATATCTTCTAACCACTCTTTATCCCCTCTTTTAGACATACGCAATCTCCCTTGTTATACTCTGTTTCACTTCTTCTATTCTTATGTTTTCAATACCTGCAGGAGTTAGAATATCTACCTCTCTGCCCAGCAAGTTCTCCAAATACTCCACCAACCCACCAAAATTTTTAAAAGTGGCCTTTCCCGGCTCAAACTCAACAACAATATCTACATCGCTGTCATCTGTGCCCTCATCTCGGCTAAAAGAGCCAAACAAACCTATCCTTTTCACGCCGAATTTTTTAATCTCCGCTTCGTGCTCTTTTAGCAGCCTGAGTATCTCGGCCCTGTCCATTCTCTTTCACCACATTGAAGATATGCACTTCATCATTTTTAATATTATCGCTTTGTAGTTTTGGTTGTTGGTGGAGGACATAGAAAGAAAAATTATAATGCATGAGAGCCCTGTCGTTTATTCTAAAACGATAGGTTTTATGGCCTTTTACAGGCCTAAATCAGGTGCGGAGTATATAAAAAGAGGGTAGCTACCCCTTATATTGTGCAAAAATGATAGGTACTTATGAACCCAATATTGAAATCAGGAGTGCGGATACTCAGACCAGATGAGTATGTTTCACTTAGAAATGCTATAAAGAGCATGGAGCATCAGATAATCCTTGATACTGCTCTTCTGACTGGAATGCGATGGGTTGAGCTACAGAGATTCAAAAAGCATCCAGAATGGTATGAGGCAAAAGGAGGGTACATATTTCTTCCTAAAGAGGCCTCAAGAAAGAAAAAGAGAACACTGAAAGAGAGAGGTATCTTTATCACTCATCCCAAGGAAAAGCCATCGTTCCATTATTCCTGAAAATAGAGAAGAACGTGCCTTCACGGATAACATGGAATGAGAATTTAAAGCGCTGGGCAAAGAGTGCAGGGATAGACCCCATAGGTATATCTGCGAAGACTACGAGGAAGACATGGGAGAGTTGGTTGTTGGCCCCATATCCTGAGAGAATCCTCCTGATTGCTATGTCACAAGGGCATACGGCAATAACTGCAATGAAACACTATCTTAATCTGCCATTTTTAGAAGATACAAAAAGGAAAATTAAAGAATACACCAGCGGATGGGAAATTTAGCTTCTCTTTATCTTCTTCTCATTGCATTTGCTATATGTTATGAAATCCTGTGAGCTACAGCGTAATTGAAAATCAAAAACTCTTTCAGGAGGTCTTCGTCATAAAGCTCACCTAACTTCTCATAGGCGTAAATCTCTGCGTATTCATCGGCATCGGATATGCCAGAGGAGCTCTTTAGATGTATGTCTCTCCAGTATGCTCTATGCCCAAGCTCGTGGAGAAGTATCTTTTGAATGAACGCCACAATCATATTTTCCATGTTTTTCCCTTCCAAATAAGGGATTAATGCCAGAAGTTGCCTGTATATGGCCTCTAAATACCCTACGCTGAACTCATGAATGAAAATTCCATAGATTACCTGTTTCTTTCCCTTAATTTCCTCTTCTCCCTGAGCAATCTCTGCCATACTGAATGGGTGTCTTTTCTCGGTAGTAAAAACAATAGCAGTATCTGGAGGAATGGCCAAAGATTTTAGAGCTTTAGCCACATATTTTTCATGTCTGTATGCTGGCCTATTTCCCTTGAGCCACCGAACCTTCCCAAGATATGGTACCAGCTCTTTAGTCGTTACTCCGAATATTTTATCTATTTTTTCCATGGTTATTCATCTCCGCAATTTCTTCACACATCTCCTTTTCCACAACATTGTATCTTCGTATAATCTTTGTTTTGTATTTCTCCAAATCAAGAATTTTACTGGCATCTTTGGTATTTCTGATTATTCTCTCAATCTTCATTACATGGGCATTCTTTCCAACAGGCTCATCTAATCTTTTGAATAGTAGAACTTTCAAAGCTTCCAGCTGAGAGGGCTTGATGTAAAGTCTTGAAGGTATTTTAGATACTTGAAAAATATGGAGATGGGGGTAAGAGGAATGTGTATGATATGCATAGATGGTGATTATGTTATCCTTTCCTATGAGTTTCTCAAATTCGTATGGCACATCCATGTATGTTCCCACTAGCTGAGAAGGCGAGTATTTTCGTTCTATGGGTACCAATACTGTATACCTCATTATCTCAGTGGCTCCCAAATTTCAAAAATTTTCCCCACTGAAGGCTCTAAAGACCTTCGTGATTTGTCAGGGAGAGGATAAGACACTCCTCCAATGGTGTAGGGCAAGGGAGAATTCTTTTATTATCCACCAAGTGCTTGTTTTTCATGTATTTTATCCACTTGGTGGCATCGTCTCCCTTGCTTTTGACGGACGCCATTGTTCGGAGGTGCATCTAATAAATGTAACGAGGTGGTTACATATAAGGGGTAGCTACCATAATTAGT
>WAOD01000001.1 GCA_015521465.1 DHVE2 group archaeon | reverse complement strand
ATAATTGTCTCAGTGGGTGCATCTATAGTAGGAATATGCATATACTACAAAAAAGCAAGGAGAAGTAGTTAAAATGGAGATAGGAGAGATAATAACAATGTTAGTAATGTCTATGGGAGCTCTCGTTGCAGGGATACCAATTTTTTATCTTCTTTACTATTTTGAAAAAAGTGGAACATGGAAGGATTTAGTTAATACACAAAAAAATAGAAGAACATTAGCAATAGCGTCAGGTATTACTTTGGCTGCAGGTATAGTGGGAGGGATTGTGTTAAGCATGGGTCAAAAAGAGAGTTTTAACCTGTTATGGGTCCTAGTGCCAGTAACAATAGGTTTAGGAATATACTTCCTAATGGTCTCTATATTTTACAGACCCAACGCTATTACAGTTTCTGAATAGAAGTTTTTCCTTTTCATTTATTTTTTCTTTACTAAAACCGGCGAGGCAAAATTTGGGCGTTCAGCCGTGGAACTTTAGATTATGCGTAATTTGCATAATCTGCCTGTTCTGCGAGTTATTCGGAAGTTTTATTACCCCATAACTCATTGAGGAGAGTATGGGATTTGAGAATAAAAACCTTACTCCGAAAGAGCGGTACGAGTTGATCGGGAGGTTAATAGAAGAGCTGAAACTTCGTAAATACTCATATCGAACAGGGAAAGCGTACGTTTACATAGTCAAAAATTTCCTCCGCTCCGGGCTCCCGCCGCGGGATTTCCTTCTTAAGTACTATTCGGATAAGAGCAAATCCACGATTCGTCAAGCCTATTTCGCATTGAAATTCTTCTACCGCAACGTTCTCCATGAGAGATTTGATGAGGAAATACCTCTTGCCAATAAGAAAGAGAGATTGCCCGTGGTGCTTTCGCGAGATGAGGTAAAGAGGATGATTTACGGAACGCAGAACCTCAAGCACCGCCTCGTGCTAATGTTTCTCTATTATGCGGGTATGAGATTGAACGAAGTTCGTAACATCCGCTGGGAAGATGTGGATTTCGAGAGGGAAATAATTCATATAAAGGTGGCAAAGGGCGACAAAGATAGAGTGGTTTTCCTGCATCCGAATCTAAAGAACACTCTGGAAATATATGGAAAAAAGCAAATGGGGTACATCTTCATCTCGCAGAGGGGAAAGAAATACTCTCCAAAGAGCATTCAGTTAATCGTGAAGAACGCGGCAAAAAGAGCAAAAATAAACAAAAATGTGACTCCTCACACCCTGCGCCACTCCTTCGCCACGCACCTTTTGGAAGGGGGTGCGGATATAAGGTACATCCAACAACTCTTGGGTCATAAGCACATCAAAACCACGCAGATATACACGCACGTGGCAAATAAAGACATAAAGAATCTGGCCTCATTAATTTAACCACTTTTGTCCAAAAAGAAATAAATATAACCAAGCGTATGCGAGCGAGGTGACGGGCATGAAAGAGTACGATTTGATTGCGTTCGGCACGGGCAGCGCGATGAACATCGTCGCCCCCCTAATTGAGAGGAACCCTCGCTTAAAGGTGGCTGTGATTGAGAATGAGAAGGCGGGGGGAATATGTTTAACGCGGGGGTGCATTCCGAGCAAGATGTTAGCTTATCCAGCGGAATTGGTGCACGATATTCGCAGGGCGAAGGAATTTTACATTGATGCGAAAATAAAGAGCGTGGATGGCGATTCGCTCCTCAGAAGGGTGCAGGAGGACGTGGACAAAGAAAGCAAGATGATTGAGCATAGCTTGAGGAATCATCCCCGCATAGATTATTACGATAAGACGGCGAGCTTCGTCTCGGACTACACAATTGATGTTGGAGGCAAGGAGATTTACGGGGAGAAGATTCTACTATGCACGGGCTCAAAGCCTCTCGTGCCACCGATTCCCGGGTTGAAAGAAACAGGGTTTATAACGAATCGCGAATTCTTCTACTCGCTGAAAAAATTACCGAAGAGCATCGCCATAATTGGCGGGGGATTCGTCTCGCTTGAACTTGGGCACTTCATGGCCATGTTCGGCACCGAGGTGCACGTGATTGAAATGCTCCCTGATATAATTATGACCGAAGAGCCCGAAGCCCGCGCCTTGGTGCGCAGAGAGTTATCAAAGGATATTCATTTCCATTTGGGCTACAAAGCGAAGGAAGTTCGAAAAGCCATGGGTAAGAAAATAGTGGTTGCAGAGAACAAAGAAGGCGAAACGATTGAAATTAAAGCGGACGAGATAATGGTTGCCACCGGCCGTGCGCCGTGGAAGGAGACGAATGTGGAAAAGACGGGCGTGAAAACGGATGAAAGAGGATGGATAATAACCGACGAATTTCTTCGAACGACCAAGGAAGGAATATGGGCATGTGGCGACGCAAACGGCAAATACCTATTCAAGCACGTGGCAAACTACGAGAGCGAAATCGTGTATTACAACGCATTCCGCAACGCCAAAGCGAAAGTGGATTACCATGCAATACCGCATGCGATTTTCACAACTCCCCAAGTTGCGGGCGTAGGAATGAAAGAAGAGGAAGCGAAGAAGAAACACGATATTCTCGTTGGAGAGTACAAGTACGAGAACACAGCCATGGGCGAGGCGATGCGTCTCAAAGACTATTTTGTGAAGGTAATCGTTGACAAGGACACGTACAATATTTTAGGTGCAACCATTGTCGGCCCGCAGGCCTCGGTGCTAATTCAGGAAATCATCAATCTAATGTATACCAGAGAGCAGGCGAGCGCAATGTATCGCGCAATCCACATTCATCCTGCAATGAACGAAGTTGTGCAGAGGGCATTCTACAATCTCAGAGAGGTTTAATATGGGCTTTGCATCGAAATTTGCGTTCTGGCTCACATGGTGGCTTGTCATAGCCTTAGTGGGTGTTTACGCACCTAATCCTCTCCCTTCGTGGTATGGGATTATTTCAATTCCCCTCGGTACTTTCTTTTTGTTCTACGGACTAACTCTCAACGCCATCGCAGGCAGAACCCTGAAGAAATACGGGCACTTCGAAATCACGAAAGGGATAAAAAAGCCTGAGAAATTGGTTACTGTGGGCATATACTCGTGCATGCGCCACCCCGCGCAGTTCGGCTCAATATTTTTCGGTATCGGAATCTCATTGCTCACTGGGAACATTTATGCCCTGCTCATCGCTGGCTGGTACGCTTTTTCTGCAATTTATTTCATTTTGCGCATTGAAGAGAGAGAGACTTTGGAGCAGTTTCCTGAATACTGTGAGCTTCTCCGTTCAAGAAAGCCTTTTAACTCGTCACTGTCCTGCTTGAAGAAGGGCATAAGGGCACTTAAAGAGAAATAAATACCCATTTTTGTGGAGTAACACTTAAAAATGATTACTCAATCCTCGCATCATGAATAAATTACTCAGGCTTGAGAATTTGAAGGTATTCGTGGAAAACAGAGAAATTCTTAGCGGGGTAAATCTGGAAGTTAATTCTGGGGAGTTTCACGTGCTCATGGGTCAAAACGGCTCAGGAAAGAGTACTCTTGCGCTCACGATAATGGGACATCCGGGGTACAGGGTAGAGGGAGTAATGGAATACAAGGGTGAGGACCTGAAATCACTATTCGTGGACGAGCGAGCTCGCAGGGGTATATTTTTAGCGTTTCAGCACCCTGCAGAAATCGAAGGTGTGAGAATAATTGACTACGCAAGACTTGTTTTAGAAAAGGTCAGGTCGGTTCCCCGAGAGAAATCTTACGATATGGTTGTGGAGAAAGGCAGGGAAGTAAATCTCAATGAGGAAGAATTGAAAAGGTACATCAACGTGGGATTTTCAGGGGGCGAGAGAAAAAGGATAGAACTTCTACTTGCACTCCTGTTGGAGCCAGACCTAGTAATTTTAGACGAGCCGGACAGCGGTGTTGATGTTGATTCATTATCTCTGATTTCAAAAAAGCTTCACGAGATGCAGAGATCTGGAAAGTCGGTGTTGCTCATAACCCATTACGGAAGAATTCTTCAGCACGTTGAGCCATCAGAAGTAAAGGTTCACGTTATGAGAAAGGGAAAGATTGTGCTATCTGGGCACAGAGATTTGGTAAGGAAGATTGAAGAGCAGGGTTTTGACTCTCTTTTCAAGGAGTGTGGTTGCGATGAGTGAGCTCACTATGCAGGATGCAAAGTCAATAATTGAAGATCAAATTGAGACGCTAAAAAAGAGAAATAAAGAGCCTGAATGGGTAACAGAGCTTAGATACAAGGGACTAAAGGCGTTTCTGGAAGCACCCCACAGCGATCCTATTTTAAATGACCCCCTGGATTTCATAGTTCAGGACGAGCAGATTCCTGAAATACACAACCTCAACGAGCTTCCAGAGGATATGAAAAAGCTTCTTGATTCTTTGGGAATTGCAGAGGTGGAGAAAAAATACGTTGCAGGCATAGCAGTTCAGAGCGACACAAGCATGGTGCTAAACGATTTCATGAAAGCGTGGAGAGAAAAAGGTCTTGTTATGGTCTCAATGGAAGATGCCGTGCGTGAATTTCCCGCAGTTAAAGAAAAATTTATGAAGATGTTCAATCCGTACGAGAGCAAGTTGGCAGCGTATCACACCGCTGTATGGAACGGGGGTGTTTTCCTTCACGTCAAATCTGGATTGAAGGTACCGGTGCCCATGCATTTATTTTTCATCATTCAGAACAGTGCAATGGCTCAGGCACCTCACATAATCATAGATGCCGAGCCGGGAAGTTACATTCATCTCATAGAGGGTTGCACTTCACCTGTTCTGGTGCGCCATTCACTTCACTTGGACATGACGGAAGCATACATTGGTAACGGTGCAAAGGTGATGCTCAGCGTGCTTCAAAACTGGCCTGAGTACGTGCATACGAGGCCCATGACAAGAGCAATAGTTGGAAAGAAAGCAGAATTCATAAACACCACGGTAGGCCTGGGAACAGGGCGCAGCAACATTGCAAATCCCCGATATTTTGTTGATGCAAATGGCTATGCAGAGATGAACGGCATCCTTCTTGGAAATAAGGATTTTTATGTGGATATTGGCGGTGAGATTGAGCTTGTTGGTGAAGGCGCAAGGGGAATAAACACAAGTAAAAGTGTGCTCATGGACGAGAGTAAGGTTATAACCAGAGGCCTTATAAAAGCAAAGGCTCCAAAGACGAAGGGGCACATAAGCTGCGACGCTCTTATTCTCAATTCCAAGGCAAAAATGGAGACATATCCGGGGTTGATTTCGGAGGTGGATGATGCCGAGCTAAGCCACGAGGCTGCCATAGGGAAAATACGCGAGGAAGAGCTGTTCTACTTAATGTCTCGGGGATTGAAGGAAGAAGAAGCAACGCAATTGATTGTAAAAGGCTTCGTTGACCCGCTCCTGAAAGACATACCTGCTGAATTTGTGATAGAAATAAGAAAAATAATTGAGATGTCTCTTGGAGGTATGTAATCACGGGTCCCTGATCCCTTCGGTGGTTATTGCAATAACAACTTCGCCATCCGGCAGAGCTGGTGAATCAATTAGCCTTGCTATTCTCTTATTTCCCCTGCTTTTTCTTATGTAAAGGCGATAAGTTGCATTGTGCGCCACAATGTGTCCGCCTATTGGCGAGGTCGGGTCTCCGTAAAACATATCCGGCTTTGCGGATACCTGATTTGTGACTGCCACGATTGCATTGTTTATGTCCGCAAATTTCAGAAGGTCGTGCATATGCCTGTTAAGTAGCTGCTGCCTTTCTGCCAGAGAGCTGCGTCCAACGTACTCTGCGCGGAAATGGGCAGTTAACGAATCTACAATCAGAAGTTTCACGGGATATTTCTTGGCAAGCTCCATGGCTTTGTCTACTAAGAGCATCTGGTGATGTGAGTTGAAAGCACGAGCCACATGGATATTTTTCAGCACTTCCTGAGGATTCAACTCCAGCGCCTCTGCCATCTGCACTATGCGCTCCGGCCTGAATGTGTTTTCGGTATCTATGAATATTGCGTGTCCTTCCAGGCCACCCTTATCTTTTGGCAACTGCACATTAACTGCCAACTGGTGAACAATCTGCGTTTTTCCTGAGCCGAACTCCCCAAAGAACTCTGTTATTGCCTGACTTTCTAATCCCCCACCTAAAAGAGTATCAAATTCCTTTGACCCTGTGGTCAGTTTTGTGAGCTGGCTGCGGCGCTCTAATATAACATCTCCCGTCTCAAAATCTCCAACGTTTGCATATTTTCTCGCAGCAGCTATAATTTTCTGAGCGGTACCGTCGCCCACTCCTGCTAAATCTGCGAGGTCCTTTGGAGACACCACAGCAAGCTCAATAAGGTCAGTATATCCTGCCTCCCTCAGTTTCTCGGCAGTGGCTGGACCCACACCGGGGAGATCTTCTATCGTATATTCCTTATTTTCATCTTTCTTCTTGGCCAAATCAATCACCTGTCTGGCTCTATACCTCATGCATATTAACCTTTTCTCCGAATCAAAGCCACTGTGATATGTACTTTATCAAATCAACCACGCGCGCAGAGTAACCATATTCGTTGTCATACCATGCAAGGACTTTAACCAGATTTCCTCTAACGTATGTCTCTGATGCATCAAACATGGCGCTGTGCGGATTGCCCTTGAAATCCGAAGAAACGAGAGGCTCGTCCACATACTGCAAAATTCCTTTCAATTCCCCATCCGCAGCTTTCTTGAACGCCTCTCTCACCGCGTCCTCGGTTATTGGTTTTTCTACCTCAGCAACCAAATCTACGATGGACACGGTGCTCGTTGGAACGCGTATGGATATGCCATGCATCCTCCCGTCAAGTTCTGGAAGCACGAGCCCGATTGCTTTGGCGGCGCCGGTGGTCGTGGGAATTATATTCATGGCCGCAGCCCGTGCGCGGCGTAGGTCTTTGTGAGGTAAATCCAGAACGCGCTGGTCGTTGGTGTAAGAGTGCACAGTCGTCATCAACGCGTACTTTATGCCGAAGTTCTCGTGGAGAACTTTGGTCACGGGAGCCAGGCAATTGGTGGTGCAGGAGGCGTTGCTTATAACATTGTGCTTCTCCGGGTCGTACATCTCGTGATTCACTCCTAAAACAATGGTTATATCTGCAGGCTCTCCCTTTGCTGGTGCTGATATAATTACTTTTTTTGCCCCTGCCTTGAGATGCTTCGCCGCTTTATCCATAGATCTGAATACTCCTGTACTTTCCACTACAATATCAATACCCAAATCTTTCCACGGTAATTTTTCAGGATCTCTCTCGCTGAAAACGGGGATTTCGCGGCCGTTCACTATTATGCTGTTATCCGTGCTTTCAACATTCCCGTCAAATTTTCCGTAGTTGGTATCGTATTTTAATAGATGCGCCAGAGTGCTTGCGTCTGTGAGATCATTTATTGCCACAATATCTAAGTCTCTGTGTCCTATGCGAAAAACCATTCTCCCTATGCGGCCAAAACCGTTTATTGCCACTTTCACCATCTTATTATCACCAATTCTTGATGATAATTGAGTATTAAAAAATTTTGGAGAAATTGCAATAATATTTTTATTTTAGTAATATCTTAACACCCATTGATGCAGGAAAAATTTACCTTTCTGAGTATGGCACCATTTTTGGTACCGGTGCTCCTGACATAAGTGTGGAAGGTGGAAATGGAACTGGCGGCAACGAAACATCTAATATGAGTCTTCCTGAAGATACTTTGGAGATATATGTAGATACTGATGAAAATTCACGCACTGGGTTTAGAATAGGCGGGATTGGTGCAGAGTACTTGGTACTTATGAGTGGGAAGGTGGGTTCTGTAAAAAAGATGAGAGTTTACAAATGGGAGTATGGTAAATGGATTACGGAAAATATGAAAATAAAATATGCAAAGAACACAAATTCCATGGAGGTTGGGATAAATCTCCGAGGTAATGTATATTTTAGACTTGTAAATTTTGAAGGATTATGGGAGAGGATAAACCTGAATGAGAAAGAATCCAAAATAAAAAAGGAGGTACATCCTACATATGTAGGTAATTATAATTCAACTGCACTTTTTACAAGGTTTGAAGGCACTACGAATATTACTGAAGATTGGATATACAACCAGACAACTCCCTCTATAGTTTCAAATGGTAGTGCGTTGTTCGTTGCTTTCGATGCAGGATATGCAGATCCCAACACAACTGAGCCTATATCAATAGGATTTGCAGTTAGTAATGATAATGGAAATACATGGAAAGCTTATTCTTTCTCACAGGATTGGGGTTATAAAAATATAACAGGGTCTAAGCCAGTTATCTTGTCTAACGGCTACGGAGATGTTTTCATATTCTTTGAGAATCACACTTCTGGTTCTTATTTTGAATACTTGGTTCATTACCATACAAATGGCTCGTATTCTAATGGAGCACCAGTGTGGTATATAAGCTACATATCTAATTGGAGTTGGTGGTCATCTGTGTATAGCATTTCTGCCAGTGGCATGGGAGCATGATTACTATGATTCAAGCTTAAGTTTTGTCACATCTGATCTCTGGCTTGCCAATATATCTGCTGAATCTGGGACTGTGCAAACTACCCATAAGCTAACCTCAAATACAGGAAGCTTGGAAGAAAATCCAGCGGTGTGGGTAAGTGATAATTGGATATTCATTTCTTATTTCAATGCCACTTCCAATGGATATTTTGTGTATCTTATATTCTCAAAAGATGGTGGGCACACATGGAGTGCTCCAGAACAAATAAGTGGGGACGGGGAGGTTAATGTCACTATACCTACTACAGATGTTTATTATTACAATGGCTATCTTTATATTGTCTGGTCCGACGATAGCCCGGGAAATGTGCACTACGAGTACGCGGATATATTTTTTTACGAGCAGACAATCCCCGAGTTCACTCAACAGTCTTTATATTTTATACTGCTAATTTTGGTTGGGTATATAATAAATCGTAGGGTGCGGTTGGGGAAGGACACATAAACTACTTTTTGTGTGATTCTACAGTCTGTAGTGTCGGTAAGTACCCCGAAACCTTTAAATAAGGAAGAAGAGATGAGAGAGGTACTGGTGATGGTAGATGAAGGTAAAGAGGCAAGAGGAAGGAGTATCGGAGGTATTGGGAAGCATACTGGTATTATTAATCACGGTGACGTTGTTTTCGTCAGTATTTTACTATGTAGAGACGATACCGATACCGAAGGAGGGGACGTATAGCGAGTTCAACGCGAACATGAAGTTAGTGGAATCTGGGGGAAAGACGTACGCGAACATCACGGTAGAGAACGTGGGGGGAGAGAGTTTGCCGGCGGACAAGACGATGTTCATAGTGGTGGTGGACAGTCAGGTAAAGAGGCACATGCTGAGTGCGTTGGGGGAGAGTTTTGCGAGCGATAACGAGTTTTCGCAGGGAGAGAAGTTCTGGTACAACAGCAGCGAGGATGGATTGGTAGTCACGCCGGAGAGCGCGGTGGCGGTAGCGCTGTACGACAAGGCGAACATGAAGATGATCTGGACAGCAACGTTGCACGGGAACATAAACCTGCCGGGGATAGTGATAGGAGTAATGAGCGATCCCATGCCGATAGTGCTGGGCAAGTACGCGAGTGTGAAGGCGATAGTGTTTGATCCGAACCAGGGGGAGGACCCGAGCACTTACGAGGTGGGAGTGGATTTGAGTGCGTTGAACGGGAGCAGGTACGTGAAGATGAGGTATGCGGGCAACAACATGTTTGAGACGCAGAAGATACTGTTTAGCGACATACATCTGGACCCGAGGAAGGCGTACCAGGTAACTGTGTACGTCAAGGATATGAGGGGTTTGAACGTGAGTTATAAGGGTTACCTGTACGTTAGCAGGGGCAGCGAGATAAAGGGGGCGGATTTATTTGTAGATCCGAACATGGTGAGTTTCAGCGATGGAAGTCCAACACATATGAGCGATGTGACCGTTAGCGTGACGGTGCAGAACAGGGGAGGAGTTGGAGCGACGTTCAAGCTTGAGGTTATAGACGAGTACCCCACGTATCCAGGTGGGGCGATTTTGATACACACGAACATAGGAGATCCGATGCCTAAGAGCGGCACGTACAGCGTGGCGCCAGCGGGGCAGACCACGATCACGTTTGTGTGGAAAGGGGTGGGCACCAACGCCACCGGAGCATCCATGGGCCGTGTGGCAGGAGACCATCACTTGATCGTGAAGGTAATAGACGTGGAGGGTGTGGACGGCAGTCCGGAGGACGATAATTACCCGGACGAGGCGAACGTGAACATAACAGTATTGCCAAAGATACTGTTTGTGGATGCGGACCAGGCGATAGAGGGCACGAAGAACGATGTGAGCAAGTACTACCAGTATATTTTGAACACTTGTGATTACTCATACACCACGAAGCGCATACTGGGAGACACACTGTTGACATATGATGGTGTGCTGAGCAGCTACGACCTGGTCATATGGGAGACGGGGTACTACGGAGATGGAAGCACCACCTCTGCGATCTCGCAGCAGCAGATGAGCGAGCTTGCGAAGTTTTACGATAATGGGGGTGCGTTGTGGATAGACAGTCCTGAAGTTTCGAGCAATATTCTGAACGAGTACTTCCATTTGACGTTATCAAAGGATAGTTACACGGGAGACGTGCAGGGTGTTGTAAACGGTGCGATAAATCTTACCTTGCCAGATGGTAGGGAAATAAGAGATCAGCTTATAGTGGACCGGAGCACGGCGAGTGACAGGGCGGATGTGGCTTACATAAGCAGTGGAGGCAACGTTCTTATGGAGGATAGCACGCACAAGACGGTGGCGGTGTACGAGACAAACAGGGAAGGAGGGAAGTTAGTGTACTTTGGCTTTGAGTTTTCGAGATTGATGCATTACTATGTGCAGAACTTCATAGGGTATCGCGTGCTGCTGTGGCTTGGCAACATAACCGGGAGAGTGGGGGTGGATGTGGCTGTGGATGATTTGCTGTTATCCACCACGCATCCGCTGTACATGCAGAAGGTGACGATAACGGCGGTGGTGTCCAATAACGGTGTAGCGCCCATAAGCACGACGGTTCTTTTGAAGATAGATGGTGTGAAATCGCCGGAGATAAAATCGCTGAACCCGAACAGCACGGGAATCATACCGGGCAATGGGGGATTTGTTTATGTGAACTTCACATGGATACCCACCACGCCGGGCACGCACGAAATAGAGGTGTACGTGGATCCGTACAACCTGATAAAGGAGACCAACGAGGAAAACAATTTCCTCGACTCGAGCATACTGAACAACAACATATACGTGGAGTTCTCCACGCTGGTGGTGTACAACACCACTTACGCGAATGCGAATGCCACGGATCCCAATTTGAGCACGCTGTTCAAGGCGTTCAATGATTTAGGATACGCGTACCAAACATTGAACGTGAGTAACCGTAAATATCTGCCCGGGGGATACGAGAGCGGCGTGTACTTTTCGCATTACAATCTGGTAATCTGGGCACAGGCAGAGCCGTGCAATCCGGGAAGCACGGGTAATTACATAGGGCACGAAGATGCCATGGCGATAGTTAATGCTGTGCAGGGAGGCACCGTGGGGTTCATGTTCGTAGGGGACAAGATGCCCGAGGTGCTGCAGAACGCCACGTACGGCACTGGCAACAATTTATTAGACGATTTGTTAGGGGTGCAGATGCACACCGGCTTGACGTCGGGCACGTACGTGGTGTTCGGGTACAACAGCAAGAATTCGATAACGAACGGTCAGGCGTACGTGCTGCAAAGCGAGGCGAGTTCTGGGGCGGGAGATATAGATTTGCTAAACGGCACAAACGCGGTGAGTTACGGGCTGTTGAGGGACGCGAAGCCATCCAGCACGAACCCGAGGGAGCTGGACGAGATATACAACGAGCACGAGAATCCGCTGACCCAAGGAGGGTTTGGAGTGGCGACGCTGACCAGCACGGGTACTAAAGCGATGCTCCTGCCGTTTGATTACTCGGAGCTAAAGGGCATATTCGGGTTAAGGTACAAGTTTGCGCCGAAAGCGCCTGCGAGGCAGGCACGTGCGCAGTTACTGTTTCACACGTTAAAGTGGTTCGGGCAGTTGGAGTACCGGCCGGAGCTGGCGGTGTACGAACCGGAGATAAAGATAAGCAGTGAACTGCCGCAGGTAATAGTGGGGCACTCGTACATGCTGCAGGCGACGGTACACAATTACGGCTCCACAGGAGTGAGCGCGGTGGTGAGATTCTACGACGACTACGAGTGGATAGCGACGAAGAGTGTGTACGTTGCGGGAGATAACGAGACAGAGGTAGAAGTGATATGGACACCGATGTTTGCGTCGCAGGCGAGGCACCTCAGGGTGGTGGTGGACCCGCTGAATCAGGTGAGTGAGATAACCGCGAAGGGATTTGGAGAGATACTGGAGTTCAACAACGAGGCGATAAAGACGGTAACGGTGTGGTATTTCTGGGACAACATGGAGCACGGAGATGGGAACTGGGAGCATGAGGCAACGCTGGTAAACATTAATGGAGAAACGCCGTTAGATTTCCTCGCGAGAAAGGATGTCAGCACAAACGTCGCCGGCGACTGGGACTGGAGTTACAGCGGAATTGGTGTGTATGATTCTGATGGAAATTATCATGGATATGGTGGTAGTGATTTTACTCCGGGTGAAAATGTCTTCCTAACCAATGACCAAAATGTGAGTGTTTGGACTCACAATGCGGCGCATACATCTCCATCTGCTTTTTGGCTTCCCGAAACTCCGGTTACGCAGGGACAGAGAAAGCCTATTTATCTTGCTATAGTTCTGGACAATTCAGGTAGTATGTTGGCTACAGATACTTCGGATAGGCAGACAAGGTGGTATCACGCTCAGAAGGCAGCTGAGGCTGCAGTGGGTATGTTATCAGGAATGGACAAAGTGGCAATATTTTCGTTTACAGGTACGGGCCAAGGTACTACTCATCCGAAAGAGTATCTGAAATTCACCAGTGCTACTAAGGATGGGAAATCCGAAATCAATCAAACTATTGAGGATATTCCTTGTAAGAGTGGCATATATACTCCTTTGTTTGATACTGTGGCAGTGGCCATTGAGGCATTAAAGAATAATGTGGGCACAAATGATATTGGGGCTCTTATTGTATTGACAGATGGTGCGAGTAATAGTGATAATGTGGATGAGACTTATGCTCCAAGTACCGGTTTGGATGAAAAAGAGGCTGGAATTATACAGTGGTTTAAAGACGGAAACGGTATGCTTGGCATACCATACGATGTGTTTACTGTATCTATCGGAAATACACCCGACGGAAGAATGCATGCCATCTCAGCAACTTCCACAGGACATATTCATTATGGTGTGGTCGAGTCGGATGCTGCAAAATTAGAAGGATTGTTTGAGATGTTTGTTAGGAGTATAGTTGTTGAAAGTACGGGGGGGATTAGAGCCTCAGATACTGTATCTAATGTGCCTTTTGTTGTATTTTCAGACGGTTTCAGAACTGCAAACTGGACAGCAGTAGGATACGGAAAGTGGAGCCACCATACTTACTGGAGTTATACCACAGGAGATTGGTACTATGTAAGTACTTCCTACAGGAATGCTTATCTTGAAACTCAGATTAACCCGGACAACTATCTTTCTACATTGCCGGGATCTTACAGCTTAGATGAATACGAGATAAGTTTGGCTATTGATGGAGAAGTTAGGATAGAAGTAAGTCCAGATGGCTCCACATGGCACACTATAACGACAGTTTCAACTGACGGTTGGGAATATCACAAATATGTTATACCCCTCTCATATGTTGATGGTAGTAAACCGTTTTATTTGAAAATAATAAATAAACAGTCATCTACAACTAAAGTTGATGATGTAATCGTTATGACTGTTGCGGATTATACTCCGCAATCCGTGGCTGAACCCCCATCTGGATATACTGATCATATATGGACAAATGTGACCTTCAGATGGCTGGTTACTCCATCAATTCCAGTAAGCGGTGCTTCTTCGGTTATTCTTACATTCTGGACAAAATATTGGATGACAGAAGGCACAAACGGTGCGTTCATAGAAATATTAGGTTCAACGGATGGAACGAATTACAACTGGGGAGCAAGTTACCTTGCTTACGTGAAGCCTGAACAGCCATATACAGGGAATATGTTGTTCAGTGCAGTGCAAACCAAAGGGGCTTTCTGGAAAGATAGATTTGGAAATCTTCCGTACTGGGGTTTCAACGGTCGCAGTGGCGGTGGCACTTTTGACTGGCAGTTTGTCAAAGCAGACCTCACACAGTATATAAGTGGATTCAAGGCAATACGTATTTACTTTGTGCTTGCCCAGTACGGTGGACTAACGGTTGGCGGTGGTTGGCACCCGGAGATGGGCTGGTACATAGATGATGTTAAAGTGCAGGTAACCTCTGATTCCTCCCATGATCTGTGGAGATTAACGAACCTTACAGCTGCTGGTGATCCTGTTGGTGCGCATTCTGGAAATTACGCATGGGTTTACGAGGATTCTTCTGGTAATTTGCCGATGGGTGTTGATTCTGCACTGGAGACTAAGCAGATTGATTTAACATCCGCAAGGAATGCAACTCTGGAATTCTGGATAAGATTCAATCTTAATCCAAAGGCAGGGCTCCCACCTGCAACAGTTCGCGTTGAAGTTAGCAGCGACAATGGTCTCTCTTGGAAATCAATAACGTACGGTGTTCGCATAGGCTGGGGTTCTAGCGGACATGGTGACTATGCAGGCACTCTTGACAATGGAGAAACCAACTCGTATGGTTGGGTTGCAGCGGATACTCTGAAGAGAATTAATTGCGACTTAAGTGGCTGGGCAGGTCAGACGATACTGCTTAGATTCAGAGTGGTGACAAATGCCACATCTTCTGAGACGTGGGATCCTAATTATCCAAATGACCCTCATGGTGTGTTCATAGACGATGTGTTCATATTTGGTGAGAGCTACTCTGAGGAGATACCCAATGCGTATATCTGGACATAGTTCCCAATTTTTATCTCTTTTAATTCTGGAAAATATAATATCTTTGTTTGCCATTCCCATGTCTAATGCTCACCAAGGTAAACGAAAAGGACAGTGCGAGAATGTATTTCCATTGCAGTTCCAGCGAGCGTGCGGTATTTGAAGCAGGAATAAAATTAGGCGCTGCGTATCACCAGTTTGTAGGTGCTCCCGTGAGCATGGAAAATGTGGAACACTTGGAAAAAGCCATAGAAGAAAGCATGAAAGTTCAGCCCTTTGTGAAAAGTGTAAAGGTGCATATTGATAGAAAAGGGCTTAATAATAAGCAGGGAACTTATGATTACCTCACCCTTGAAGGAAAAATGCTGAATATTGAGCTTGAAGTGCAGTATGATGATAAAATAGCAGTATGCAAGCTTGAATATGTGGAAGAGCTCGATTACCCTCTCATGTATGTAAAGGATATAAGGAGTGTGTGAGTATGTACGTAAAAATCGGTTTAAGTGGGCTTCCCGGCGTGGGAAAGACAACAACGCTTATTAGAACGGTTCAGATGCTTGAAGAGGAAGGATTCAAGGTAGGGGGCATGATTACTGAGGAGCTCAAGGAAGGAAACAGGAGAGTTGGATTTTATGTTATGGACTGGGCAACCAAAAACAAGGAGATTTTTGCGCATAAAGATTTTGAATCTCGCTATAAAGTTGGCCCTTATGGCATAAATGTGGATGTTCTGGATCGTGTTGGTGTCAAGGCATTGGAAGATGCTATAAACACTGCTGATATAATCATAGTGGACGAAGTTGGCAAGATGGAAGTTGTAAGTAAGAGATTTGTGTCTGTTGTCAGGGAAATATTGGATATGGACAAGCACATGATCATTACTCTTCACAAAAAATCCCGTAATCCACTTCTTCAGGAAATACGCCGCAGGGATGATATGAGAATGTTAGAAGTAACTCCGCTGAACAGGAATCTCTTGCCTTTTAAAATGGTTAAGTTAATAAAAGGGGAGCAGCTTTGATAGTTGAAGAGGGTAGTGCAAGGATTTACGTTGAGCATGTTAACGAGCGAGGCCCTGGAAAGATACAGGGTGTTTTTTATAACAGGGAGATGGTGTTCAATAGAGATTCAAGCATATTTGTTCTTAGCAATTTGCGAGTGAGAAATGCAGCGGATGCTCTTGGAGCCACGGGTGTGAGGGGCATACGCATAATAAAAGAGGTGGGAATTGATGTTACAATAAACGATGTAGATTCTCGTGCCGTGGAGTTAATTCGCAAAAACCTGCTCTTGAACAGGGTTAATGCAAGGGTAACCAACAGAAATGCGAATTCGTTACTTGCTGAAGAGCGATTTGATTACGTGGACATAGACCCTTTTGGCTCTCCCGTGCCTTTTTTGGACATTGCCCTGCAAAGCGCCAGGTACCTTGGAGTTAGTGCCACAGATACTGCAACTCTCTCTGGAAGAAATGGAAGGATAGTGAGAAGGTACCTTGCCAAGATTGATGGAAATGAGTGCTTACATGAAATTGGTATCCGCGTTCTCCTCGGGTACATGGCGCGCATGGCTGCACGGTTTGATTTGGGAATTAAACCAATATTAAGCTTCTGGAGAAAACATGCCTATAGGGTTTACGTTAAAATAATTCGAGGCTCGTCTGCCGCTAAAAAAACCTTGAATGATGTTAAAATTACAGAAATAGGGGGTCCTTTATGGATTGGAGAGCTTCACGATTTTGATTTTTTGCGTGCTGCCACTGTACCTGAAATTCCATCCAAGTTAGAATTTGAGAAGATGCTTTCTCTGTGGAAAAACGAGAAATTTTTCCTTTGCTATGAAATTCCTAAATTGTGTTCCTCCCTGAAAATCCCTCAGCCGCCCCTATCATGTATAATAACCTCTTTGAGAGATATGGGTTATGAAGCTTACCGCACTCATTTCTCGCAGCAGGGCATAAAGACTAATGCAAATATGAATGCTTTAAGGGATGTGTTATTATCTATATAAAGGGGCACTTTTGGTAGAAGTTTAAAGAAGTAATGAGCAATAAATAAAATGAAAAGAAGTTATTATGCCTTCGGCACCGTTACTTTTCCTTCTATAGCACTAGCTGCCGCCACCACGGGTGATACAAGGTACAGCTTGCCAGGACCTTGTTTTCCAGGGTAATTCCTGTTTGTTGTGCTCAGATATGTTTCCTCTCCAATTAATCCGGGCATGCCCTCGGCGCAACCGCCGCATCCGGGGTTTGTAAGTACTGCTCCCGCCTCGGCGAATATTTCCCATATTCCCTCAGCTATTATTCTCTTCCATACTTCCCGGGTCGTAGGTGTGATTGTGAGCGGCACTTTTACCTTTTTACCTTTCAACACCTTTGCAGCAGCCACCAGATCTTCGTACCGCCCGTTTGTGCATGAGCCTATGAACGCGCCATCAATTTCCAATCCATCATACTCGCTCACGGGTTTTACATTGCAAGGATTTGGTGGTGCTGCCATCAGTGGTTCTAAGTTATCAACATTAATGTTTATTTTCTCAACGTATTCAGCATCTTTGTCTGCGGTTATTGGCTTGAAATCCACGCCTCTGTCTTTGTAAAACTTAACAAGGGTGCTGTCCATTGGTGGGAATCCTATTATCCCGCCCATTTCTGTGGTTTGAGATGCAAGGGTAATTCTTCCATCTATTGAGAGGTCACTAATTGCATTTCCCTCGTATTCTATTGCCTTCCCAAGCGCACCGCTCGGTCCCAGTTCTCTCATGACCGCAAAGGTTAAGTCCCTTGCAACGGTGGGCCACTTGTACTTTCCCTCCACTGTAACTTTCATTGTTTCTGGCACTTCAAACCACGTTTTTCCAGTAACGAAAGCAAAGGCTATGTCTTTGTCGCCCATACCTTGGCCAAAAGCGCCCACAGCGCCCAGTATGTTGTAATGTGAATCAGTACCTACTGCTGTAATTCCTGGTTTCACAACCCCTTGGTCTATTAACACGTGGGTTCCTATTCCCCCGTTAACATCAAATACCTTTATGCCTGCTTCCTTGGCGAATTTTCTGCACCTGTCCTGAGCAAGGGCATACTTGAGCGTTTTTGCAGGTACGCTTAAATCAAATGTAAAGAATGTTGAATCTTTCTTTGCTACTTTCGGTTCTCCGAATTCATCTAATATGTTTTTCACCACGTTAGGGCCTCCAAATTCTCTTGCGGTTATTACATCTAACTCCAACCACACTATTTTTCCCGGTTCAACTTTTTCCCTGGTGTGTTTTTCGAATATTTTCTCTACTATCGTGGGCATAGCAAGGCATGTGATTATCAATAATTAATCTTTTCCGGTTGTATATACTCGCAAGAGTTAAATAGGTGCTATTATAATATGTTATCCAATTATGGTAAGACACTATTTGTCAAATAGGGAACGTATACTACTCCACCTATACTCGTACTCAAGTGATATAAATTATTATAATGCCCCTTATGGAATAACTCAGGAAGGCATAGCAGAGGGGATAGGTATAGGTAGAAACAATGTTCCCAGGGAGTTGAAAATACTTCTGAATGAAGGAATAGTAGGACTCAAAAAGGCACGCGTTGCAAATTTGAAAAACAGGAGAAATGTGTATTATCTCACTCCAAAAGGAATTGTAGAGGCAAAGAAAATAAAAGTTAGGTTAAAAAATATGAAGATTCACGTGGTTCTTTCGCCTGGAAAGGAAGTGGAAATACCCCTTGGTGAAATTACAAAGCGCTTCGGTCTGGATTTTGAAACCGCTGCTTTGAACGTTGATAAAAACAGGAAGCTTGATATAATATCTGTGGTTAGAAAACGTATCCGCAGTTTTCATTACCTTGAAGAGAATCTGGTTGTTTCTAATCTTTATGGAAGGGATAGAGAGCTGAATGCGATCGATGAGTTTTTTCGAGGCTCTAAAAAAGTACTGTTTTTGACAGGAAATTCAGGAATGGGCAAAACTTCCCTGATGGTTCATTACGTGAAGAAAAGGTTAACCCGGATGGATGTATTTTTTGTTAGTTTAAGAAATTACGGTGGAGTTCTGGATTTTTTGAATACTATTTCTTCGTTTTTGTCCACCACGGGGCGTCCGCATCTGGAAAGATACCTTAACAATCGCGGTAGATTTGAAATTTTCGAAGATAATTTGAAGGGTGTGATGTTAATTTTGATGAGTATACTTAATAATCTTGTATTTGTTTTTGATGATGTGCAAGATGCTTCTAAAGAAGTTTTGAAATTCTTAAAAAACTTCATAGATACGGGTATTTTGAATAACTGCAAGTTTGTTATTATGGGTACAGGCATTCCTCCTGTTTTAACATTGTTGGACGCGGGTAACTTTACGGAAATTCATCTGTCACCGCTGGACAGGGAGACCTCTTATCGTCTTTTGGAAGACAGGGGGATGAAATATGAAGATGCAGTTAATCTTTACAGAAAATTTGGGGGAAATACACTGCTTTTGACCGTTTCTGCGCAACACGGTTTTAATGCTTATTCAAGCGACTCTCTTTTTGAAGTTTCCTCTGAGGAGTGGGAAGCTTTGAAATTTTTAAGCGTGTTCAATAAGCCAGTTAAGCTAAAAGCGCTTTTGGTTGGCGGTGTTGAGTACCATATTTTGTATTCTTTGATATCAAAAAATTTGGTCCAGGAGCTTGAAGATTCTAAAGTAAAGCTGCATGACATTGTGAAAGAACACGTTATTGAAGAGATGAATGCTCAGGATATGAAGAAATACCACGAGTTAGCTGCAAATTATTTTGAAGATAATGGGAACACTATTGAAGCAATATATCACTTTATACACGCTGGAAAACTCATTCGTGCGAGCATAATTTTAGATGAGAATTATGAGAAATACCTTTACAGAAATCCCGGGTTGATAAGAAAACTTGCCCAAGAAATACTTAGAAACGGTACTGATGAATATGCAAAGCCATGGGTTATGCACGGAATAATCGGTGATACCTATATTGTTGAGGGTAGGTGGGATGAAGGGATAGGAGAATATGAAATTGCAATGAAAGAATCTGAGGGTGAGGATTTGAGATACAATTCCAGGGTGATAGTCAAGTTATCTGGAATATTGATAAAAAGAGGTGAGCTGGAAGTTGCAGAGCGCAATCTTGTTTCTGTCATTTCCCGTCATGTTTATTCAGTGAGTAAGAAAGATCTGATTATGGCGTATTATTATTTGAGCAATATAATGTCAGAGCGTTGCAATTACGAGGGTGCCGAAGAGAATCTCCTGAATGCAAAGTATATTGTGGAGTTGATAGGCGATTACGGGATGATGGGATACATTTACAACGGTTTATCCATTGTGTATAGGCACATGGGGGATTATGAGAAATCTCTGTTTTATGCTGAAAAAGCTAAGAACATAATGGAAAATAAGGGAGATATGGTGGGGCTTATCAAAACTATCCTTAACATAGGATATGCGTATTATATGAAAATGGACAGCAGAGCTGAGGAGTACTTTAAAAAGGCAAAGAGTCTCAGCGGGAGGATATGTTCTAAATACATGGAGGCACAGGCTCTACAATCGCTTGGAGTATGGTATGTTTTCAGGGAGAAATACAGTGAAGGTGAAAAAAATTTGAAAGATTCCCTATCAATATATAGGCGTCTTGGTTTAAAGAAAAGCGAGGGATATGTTCTTGTTGCTCTTGGCAGTCTCTATGCCGCGCAGGGTAATGTATCTGTTGCCAGGGATTATTTTGTATCTGCTACGGAATTGGGTACGAATATTGAAGATTGCAGATTGGTGTATCACGCCGGCAAAGAGGCAATACGAGAACTCTCAAAGTACGGAGATGTCAATATTGATTATTTTGAGGAAGCGGTGAGAGCTGCTCAGTCCAAGATGAATCTTAATGGTGTGTTTGTGTAGGAAGTGTTTTTGTAATATAAAATCTTATTCGGGAACATGGGTAAACCCGTATATCTCGGAAAGTTGCGATTGAAATGGTGCGATACCTGCAATGTACCCCTTATCGGAGATAAGTGTAGTAAATGCGGTTCAACAGGTCGGAAAGTTTCCATAACTCCGCCTGGAGAGGTTAGGATAGGGTATGAGGGTGATATTGAGATATTGAACAACGTTCTGCGTCGAGATTTTGGGTGTGAAATTAACAGGAACGTGATACTTTTTAATAGGGTCCCTCACAGGGATAGAATGGATGAGGTAATTATCGCAGGAAAGGTAATATGTACTCTTAGATACGACGTGCAGGATAGAATGTACAGAGTTTCATTGAGGATGCCTGGGGCTTATCTGTTGGGTAAGTGTGCCAAGAAAAACGTGGTTGTTGCAGATGATGGCGCTATAAATCCTGTGCTTTCTGGAAAGAATCTAATGGTTCCTGGTGTTGTGAGCGCAAGCGATGGCATATTTAATGGAGATGAAGTTATAGTTAAAGATAGAAACGGTAAGGTTTTTGCGGTGGGTATTGCAAAGATGAGCACGGAAGAGATGCGGGAGTTTACGAGAGGGGTTGCTGTGAAGATAAGGCATTCGGGATATGGAGATTTTGATCCTGGGCAGGATTCTTCTATTCGTGATATAATAGACGCAAATATTGAGCATCTCAAGTATATCGAAAGGGAGGCTGTTAATTTCATAAAATCCACTCACAAAAAATATGCTCTTCCTCTTGCAGTTTCTTTCAGCGGTGGCAAGGACTCCCTTGCAACTTTTCTTCTTGCCATGGAAAGTGGGGAGAATTTTAGAGTGTTCTTTCTTGATACTGGTATAGAATTGCCAGAAACAGTGGATTACGTTGGGGATATAGGAAAAAAGTACGGTATTGATGTAGACGTCATATCCTCAGGTAACGCCTTCTGGGACAGCCTTGATGTTTTTGGCCCTCCTGCTCGTGATTACAGGTGGTGTTGCAAGGTTACCAAGCTTGGGCCAACCACAAGGTACATACTTGAAAAGTATCCTGAGGGACTATTGACTTTAATTGGACAGAGAAGATATGAGAGTGAGGAGAGAATGAAAAAGGGCAGGATTTGGAAAAATGAGTGGGTGCCCAATCAACTCTCAGCAAGTCCTATTCAGAACTGGACATCCCTTGAAGTATGGCTCTACATACTGTGGAAAAATGCCCCTTTTAATGTTTGGTACCGGCGAGGATTGACGAGAATAGGGTGCTATCTTTGCCCCTCTTCTGATATTGCAGACTTGGAGATTGTGGCAAAGTATTATGTAGGTGTTGGGCGATGGTTATCTTACCTGAAACGCTTTGCATCAGAACACGATATCCCGGAAGAATGGGTCGAGAGCGCGTGGAGGTGGAGGCATCCTCCAAAGTGGGCAGGAAGTTGGATAGTACAAAGGGAGTTTCCCAGGGTGGAATTTGGAGATGGAATATGGACTGAGCTGAATGTTCGCGGAGAATACGACCTTAAACGAGTTGTAAACCTCCTAAACGCTTTGCCCCCGGGCACCTGGAAAGTTGAAAATGAACACGTTTTTATCAGGGGGCAGTTTAAACAAGAAGCTAATAGCTTAGTTGTTAGGGCAATTGGGTGCGTTGGATGTGGTGTATGTCTCGGGAGGTGTCCTGTCAACGCACTGTCATTAGATGAAGAGAATAAGGTGGTGATAAACGAGGACAAATGCGTGCACTGCCTTGATTGTCTGGGCCCATGTCCTGCAGAGCACTTTTAGTCAATTGCCCTGTTTATTTCTTCAATTATGTACTTTATGCCTGCACTCTTGGAGATGAATTTAACTGCCCCTGCTCTTTTTGCATCTTCAGCAACGTTGTAGTTGTCTATGCCGCTAAGCACGACAACCCTTGCGTCTTTGTCCTCTTCTTTTATCTTTTCTATGACCTCTATTCCGCTTAGGTCGGGCAATATCAGGTCAAGCAGCACCAGTTCCGGTTTGATTTGCAAGTACTTTTTTATTGCCTCCTCCCCGTTTTGCGCCCATTCTACCTTTGCATTTTTAATAGCATTTTTAAGCAGACGATAGAACATCTCTGAATCGTCTACAACCAGTATGTTTTTCATACTATCACCTTCGGAATCAATTTTGGATATTCTTCGTATTTTATGTCTATATGATGAACCCTTGTCCATGGCTTTATTCCGTACATTACCACATCTCCATTTATGTTTTTGAATTTCACGTATATGTCTGAGATGCTGGAACTGAACTTCTTATTTTCTTCACCCATAATGTTGCCTGCAATTAGCGTGACTCCACCTAACTCCTTTACCGTGTCTTTAAGGCGATACATAGTTTTCATAGTATCATGTGAGCTCATGTAACTGTTAAGGCGGTCGTATCCCACTACTATTAACGGTGCAAATTCGGATACGTTTTCATGTATCTCATCGTGTATTACTTTAACTATCTCTTTTGAATTGGAAAAATCAACGAGCCTTGCAAATTCTTCTACGTCTCCTTCTCCATAGAGATAAGTTATGTTTTTGTAATATCTTTCAAGCTTGTAAAGATATATGCTGTACTTCAAATCGCTCATGTCAAATCCATTAGGGGGTATAATTATGACTCGGGAGCCGTGATATGAGAAACTCGCGATGAACCCCATCAAGCTTGCTACTTTGTAGGGTACAGGAACATGCTCCCCGAAGTCAAACACTACGGTGTTGCTTCTGCGCACGGTGAATATATCATCGAAATAAGTGCTACCTGGAATTTCTGAGCTTGACTTGTATCCTAATATCTTTTTGGGGTGCTTGAACCTGCTTGAATAGAGGTAGTTGAACTCGTTATCCTTCAATGTGAAAAAATACACATTTTTTTCTATTTCCACGCCCCTGAGCTTGTCTATTGAGAACCACCTGTAAAGCCTTCCCTCTTTTACATTCTTCCAGGCGGTTACCACTCCATCTGCCAGATAGGACAGGTTATCGTCCTCGTTTCCCTCCCTTACCACGATGAAATTAACATCCATGTCAGATAGCCTTATGATTTTCAGGAAAAATGATGATGAGTCGTAGATTTTCTCCCTCTCCTTTTCCTCCATTGCGAGTATGTTCAGTTCGTTAATTATCCCGTGCCAGCTATCTATGATTATCCCTTTTATCTTTCCATCTTCAACGAGGTTCAGCACCTTGCGTATTGCTTCTGGAATCAGATAAAACACAGAGCCGAATCTGTCTGTTTCTCTGTAATCGTATTTTTCGTCTATTGCAAACATGTGCCCCTTCATCTCATCAGTTATCCATGGGTACTCTCTTTTAATTTCCTCTACCGTTCTCTTTGTTCCAACATAGGCCATGTTGTAGTTTTTCATCAATTCAAGGGACATTTTGGTTTTGCCGGTACCTGGCTCCCCTCTTATTAAAAGAACCACTCCGCTGCGGTTTAGAAATTTTGAAATCTCTTTGGGGACAGACATCAGCAAAACCATCGTTTTTAATGATTTAAATTTTTCGTTGTCAAACTCTTATTTTTTTAATTGATATTTCTTTTAACTCGTTTTGTAGCATGGCTCTCTCCCTGTCATCAAGGCTTTTCATGTTTATCGATATTAAAAGTATCCCGTGTTTTTCGCTAACAGCATCTTTTGCAGTTTGGATGAATTTTAGAAATGAATTAAAGCCATTATTTACTATTAATGAATTAACGCCGTCAATTACAATTGCTCCGCGCCCCTCTTTCTTCAGAAAGTCTTTTATTATTGCTAATAATTTGTGAAGGTCTCCGGGAGAAACCGAATTTTCCTTCTTCATGGTAGTTAGCCAGTAAAATTCAGTGTTTTTCAATGCGCTGCTAAATGCCATGTTTTCTGGGTTGGTCCTTGTTATGCAGAGCCCCCTGTATCTTCTCACCAGGACCTGCTGAAAAACAGTATATACTGTCCTTGCTTTCTCTTCCTGAATATAATATGATTCTCCAGAATTCAGTGTATAATTTGAGCGGACTTTTCCCCCATTATCTCCTTTTTCATATTTTTTGATGATTTTAATAATCTCCACCTTCAGGCTATCCTTCCTAATAGCCCTCTTCAAGTCCCGAATAATAGCCTCATTGCACCTAGAGCAATCCATAATGAATAATCCTGTACGTGGTATAAAAAGATATCGATTGGGGGTTTAATGAGATACTATCCTGAACCCCCTCTCGTCAACTAACAGTGGATAATAATCGGTGCTGTGCTTCACGCCTCTCATTTTTATTACCGATATGTACCTTCCGAGAGTTCTGCCCACTCTTTCCATGGATAGATGTATTATTCCGTCTGCGAGGAATCCTTCCACGTCGTAAGTTCCAAAGTTCATCGAGTTGTATGTGGATTCTGATATGATAAACGTGGTGGAGCTTAGCTCTCTCAGTGACTCGAACAGGAAGAATAGCTGATTTCTTGGATTTTCCATCTCTGCTATTGCGTACAACGCCTGTAGAGAGTCTAAAATCAATATGTCTATTTTCTTATCCTTTGCATATTCTCTAATAGGGGTTTCTATAGCCTTGATCCAGTCAACTTTATCATAGGTTCCCGATTCTTTAACCATCTTTCTTACCAAGCCCCAGTCAAATACGTTGAACTCCGCACCCTTCGGCAACTTTTCTGTATCCATATTTAAGCTTACCATCTGGCGAAGCAGGCTCTCACGGCTCTGCTCCAGAGATACGTAAATTACATTCCCCTTTTTGTTGTTCTGGAGGTATTTGTAGCCCATATAAAAGGTCAAAGTGGATTTCATGCTTCCAGTGGGTCCTGAAACCAGTACAATATGCCCAATGGGTATTCCTCTTTCTATTTTCTCGTCAAGTCCTGCAACATATGTTTTTAGATATTCTGCCATTTCCATCACCCTACATGCTCATTCTCCAGTAGTTTTATCATATCATCATATATCTCATCGGCAATTTTCTTTCCTGCAAACCTCTCAATCGATTCCCTTATGTCCTTCATCAAAAGGATATATTCTTCCTTACTTAAAACTTTTCCTGAAAGCCCCAATCTCTTTTTATGCAGCTCTACAATCGTGCTGCTGAGCCCATCTATAAGTTTTTCAAGTTTTTTCTTCAACTCTATTTCAATGAGAGTATCCAAGTCCATCGTAAGATGTAATATCTTTAAAGGATATAAAATTTTTCTATTTTTGCTGATGATTTGTGTCTTTTGATTTTTTCCAGGCCTCACAGTTTTTAAAAATTGTTTTAATTGTGATTTTATGACGTGATAATCATGTGTAATTCTTTAAATAAGGATTTTTGAGATTTTAAACTATGAAAAAGGTGTATCGCAAGGAGGAAGGAGACATAGGGATAGCAACTCTGATACTTTTCATTGCAATTATAATAGTTGCAGCTATTGCCTCATCTTTAATAATATATGTAGGTGTGACTCTTAGGGAGCAGGGGGAAGAAGTGGCTAAAGAAGCTACGGAGCAGATAACAAGTTCCCTGCGCATTTTAAATATACTTGGAGATAGGGATATCGATGGAAAGCCTGCAAATATAATCTCGGTTAGAGCGCCAATTCAGCACGATGGCACACCACCTGTTGGTGGAGTTATTGAGAACGTTAGTTTGTATTCCACGAACCCTCTTGGAGTGATAATCAGATGGAAATCTGCTGTTGATTATGAATCAGGCATGTGCTGCGAGAAGATATACCGGGTTAGCGGTGATGATACCACCTTAAAGTACATTTTGAGTAATATAAATTACGTGAAGGAGATGGGTACTTTAGTTGCCAATTTTACCGGTAATTTCAGTTCTGATAGAAGATATGTTGATTATTCTGTGGATTCCGGACAAACATACGGGTATGCTATAATTGGATATGACCATGCGGGTAATGCTCTTCTATATGAAGAGAATGACAACATTATAACAATCTCAACGGGTACAAAAGATACAACTCCTCCCTCTGGAAGCATCGATAATATAAAATCTGCAGGAGTGGGTGTATTAATAACATGGACTGCTACAGATTCTGGCTCGGGAATAGCAGAACAAATAGTTTATCGCTCAAGATCAGAAATAAGCGCCTCCAATATAAATAATGCAACGGTGGTTGCCGTTCTTAACGGGACTGCGAGAAGCTACATGGACTATCCCCCAAGCAATGGAACATGGTATTATGCCATCGAGGGAATTGATAGAGCAGGCAACACTGCTATTTACACGAGCAATGTAAATTCCATAGATGTATCCATGGTGGATACCGAAAAACCAAGAGATATTGGTGGCATGCATGCTTACAGTGGGGATTACTGGATAGAAATATCCTGGGCGCCATCGCGGGATAATGAATCAGGTATTGCAGGGTACTACATATATAGAAGTTTAAATTATGAGGCTCTGACATCAAATGCAATACTGAGCTCCAGACCTTATGCATTTGTGAATACCACACATTTTAGAGATTATGTTTATCAACCGTATCAGGTTTATTATTATCTGGTAATCCCTGTAGATAGGGCGGGTAATGTTGGCGACATAATATATCCCCAATCAACCATACAAATTCTTGAGTTAAAAGTTGCTTTGGGCCCTGGCTCTCAACCCGTGGATTTTAATGATGTTATAGTTGAACTTACCGACGGACATGTGGAAGCGTCCCTACAATTGAACTCAAGCGGATTTGGGGTTAATTACAGTGATGGTAAGCATTTTTCCGTTGGTGTGGTAAGAGATCCTTCCGGGGAATTTAGGAGTAATTATATACTTGGAGATGGAGGAGTTGTTATAATATACATAAACGCCCGTAAGGTTGGTCTTTCTCTGGAACCCCAGACGGTTCTAACGATGAAAATACTACCTGGAAATGGAATCCCAATCTACGTCAAAGTGATAATACCGTCAATAATGTTAAATAGGTTTGTTCAGATATACTGAGGTGTGGTTATGTTCAGTAAGAAGAACAAGGTTGATGAGAAAAAGGAGCTGTTAAAGGAAGCTTACAAGTTAGGCTTTGAGGTTGGATACTACCGCCATTACGAATCTGTAGGCTGGGTTCGTAGAAAGCGGGAGGAAATAGAGAGTATTGCGGTGCAGGAGGGGATTTTGGATAAAGTTAGGGAAGCGTATGATAGGGGCAAGGTTGATGGGGAGCGAAAGAAAAGCGTTGATTTGATAGATGAGAGAAAGATAGCTGATAAGCACAAAAACATGCCCGTGAGAGAGTTGGCGGCTATTGAAATTCCAGATTTTCAACCTAAATTTTTCAGCGTTCCCCGTTTTCTCAGAAAAAATCACAAGTGATAATCTCCTAAGATTTTCATTGCGGGGGCTTTAAATAGGTATTTGAAGTATTATTAATCATGAACTCGAAAAAAGATACATGGATAATAATATACGATGAAAAGATTAAAAAAATGTTTGAGAACTTACATGAATCCTCTAAGTAATCTCAATGTATTTTTTGAGGGCAGAAATAGAAGCTCTCCCTTTGGTTCTTCATCGGAAATTAGCTGGTAGTTAAGCATGAGTATGTTCTTATCTCTATCCACCTCTGAAGACAGATAGTTCATGAGTGCATTCATTGTATCGTATGCTATATCTATGTTCTTTATTTTTGCGTCCCATGAAAGCTTTTTGATGAAAGCCTCAAAGGAATCTCTTGCCATGGATTTCAGCGAAGATACTACTCCTCCTTTGTACTTGTTTATTATTCCCGATATTTCGCTTTCAGGAATTATTAAAAGTAACGTGCCCGATACACTGTCTTCAAAATCAATGAAAATACCGTAAAGATACTCGCTCTCTCTGTATCTGGTGGCAATGTCTTCTATGGACACGTCCTTCTTGAACATGTGTTTGATATTCTCGCTGTATGTTTCCTTTGTCATCTCTTCCCCTGCTTCTTTTATTTTTTCGCCTATTACTTCTTTCTCTTCCTCTGTGAGTTCATCTGCACTGACAAAATCTCTGAGGTCTATGATAGCATCTCTTTCAGGATAAAAAATAAATCCGCAATCTAAGCACTGGTAGCTTCCGGTTTTTAACTTTTTCACATTTCTTGAACCACATACAGGGCATCTCATACCTCACACCTTCGTGTTAAACACTTTAATTCCGTCGGTGGTTATCTCCATCTTGTGCATGTCACAATCGTGTTTTGTCCCCCTCATTTTAATTACCTGTAGTGCCCTCGTCATGGTGTTTCCATTTAAGAAGTTATGCAGGAATATCACTCCATGTGCCATGTAATGTTCAGGACTGTAATTGGACAGGTCAGTCATTTCTGAAAGAATCAAGGTGGTGGCTTTGAGGTCCTTGAGACTTCTGAAGAATCTTGCAATCTCCCTGTTCTGGTCTTCTTTAGTTCTGCTTCCGTACTTGAGGGTTAAAACAGAATCAATGACTATCCTTTTCACTCCTTTTAGTTTTACTAAAGCGCTTATTTTCTTGAATACCTCATCAACGTACGGACTTTTGACATTTTCTTTGTTCTTTATAGCGTTCATGTACTGTATGCTCAGAGGGCCCATGTCCACAAACAGAACCAGCCCTGCCAGGGTGTACCTTCTTATGTTAAATGAATACGAAGACATGTCCTCTATGATATTCCTAGGATCTTCAGTCAGAGATACGTATAATCCCCTTTCCCCCTCCTTTGCACCCTGAATTAAAAACTGCACGCCAAAAGTGGTCTTGCCAGCTCCAGGGGGCCCCGCTACTATGTAAACCCTGTTGGGGATGAATCCCCCTTGAACGATGTTGTCAAATCCAAGTATTCCTGTCCTAATTCGCATATAATCTAACACTGCAAAGTGATTATTTAAGTTTTGTGTAGTGATTATTAAAAATGAAAATAGAAGAAAAACATAGATATTATTGATTATTAAGCTCGCTAAGACGCTTCCTAATTTCTTCAAGTCTCTCTTTTATTCTTGCCTCTTCTTCTTCCAGCATTCTGATTTCTTCCTCTGGACTTATTTCCACAGGCATGTACTGCGGAGCCATCGGTGCTGGTGCAACCTGTGTGTATCCTATCTTTAGATTCCCGTTTTTGATAGCCTCTACAGCGTCGATTATTCTCCCCTGAAATCCGTTGACTACCTGTATCCCTGCCTGTGTCAAAACCATTGAAGCGTTAGGTCCAGCAACTCCCGCAGTTACCAGCATATTCACTCCCTGTTCTATAAGGAACTGCGCCGCCTGCACTCCTGCACCTCTGGGCAGCATGCCTCCAGGATTGGCAACAAAATCGAGGTGTCCTGTATTTGTGTCGTATATTGCATAGTAAGGGCATCTTCCGAATACCATTGAAACCGGTGCTGTTTCACTTGCCACATCTGCCGTGATTGCAACTCTCATGTTTTTCACCTTTTCAGTTCTTTGAGCCTTGCTTCTATTTCTTTCAGTCTCTCTTCCAAGAATTTTGCTTCGTCTTGCAGGGTGGCTTTTTCATCAACTTGGAGCTGCTGCGAGTTTTGTCCGTAAGGGTAATACTGCCCGTAGGGTGCGTAAGCTCTCGGAACTACCTGCGGATAATTTGCGTAACCGCCATAGCTACCGTAAGGAGCTCCGTATGGGTACATCCATCTCCACCCACGGGGCATACCTGTCCAGGGGCAATATCCGAGTGTGGCTCCGTACCCGAAGCCTCTACCAAATCCTCTGCCCATGCCGCGTCCCCGGCGGCCGAATCCAAATCCTCTTCCATATCCGTATCCATAGCCATAATATCCGTACATTTTATCACCTCCTTTTTGCGTTTTTACCATCTTCTACCTCTTCCGTAATATCTTCCAAATCTGTAGTTTCCCGCAATGTACCTGCCAATGAAGAGTATTATGAGAATAATGACGTAGGGCAGAGCCACGAAGAGCAGAGCAATTAACACGGCAACTATGCTCACATCTATTAATATTCTCACCGCGTCAATCGGTGCAGTTCTTGCGGGAAACCCGAACGCAAACGAATTTCTGTATCTGGGCATTTACCATCTTCCTCCTCTTCCTCTCCTTCCTTGACCGTATCCTCTTCCACGGCCGGAGCCCTGTCCGTAACCTTGCCATTTTCTTCCGTTACCTCCTCTGCCGCGTCCCCTGCCAAGTCCATAGCCCTGCCCATAACCGTACACGGGAGGGACTTCATCATACATATTGTATCCATATCCATTATACCTGCCTCTGAAAAAGTCGCCTACTCTTCCCAGCAATCTTCTTCTCGGGCCTCTTCCATCTGGTCCTGTGCAATCTCCATATGGCATGTTTATCACCATATTACACAAATGCGAATTAATATTTAAACATTTTGCACAAAGGCGATTATTCAGTAGATATAATTATACCAGAATCTTCCAGGATTTTACGGCTATCATCACCTATGTTTAACACTTCTACACGGTCAACTCCATGCTCTATAAGGAACAGTGCAGCCTTTACACCTTTCTTCTTTTCCAGAGATGCTCCAGGGTTTTCTATTCTTTTCAGGAATACCCTCTTATTATTGTATTCTCTGTATATTTCAAAATATGGAGCAGAGCCAAATTCCTTGCTCGGCACGCCTTTTTCTCTCACAGGAATTGCTATTATCCTAACACTGTTGTTGGGTGGCTCCACATGGACGAATGCATGGTCCACTTCTTTTAGTTCAACAAGTCTTTTTTCCACTTCTGTGGCCACCATGTGAGCCTGATTAACATTCAGGTTTGCGGGTACTGAAATCTCTGCTTCCACCATAACAAATGGACCTGAGCGTCTTGCGTAAATTCTTTTTACTTCCCTTAGCCGCGGGGTTTCCAAAATCACCTTTTTTATCTTTTCAATTTCTTCTCTTGATAATCCAGCATCCATTAGGGAGAGAATGGAGTCTCTCATGCTCTGGCATCCGGCGTGAATAACAAATAATGAAATTATAAAACCAACAGTGCTACCTATCCATGTGTAGCCCATACTTGCAAGCACAAACCCTATTAAAACAAAGGAAGAAAACACCACATCCATTTTAGTTTCCCTTGCGTTTGCCAGGAGTGCCTGGGACCCTGTTTTCTTTGCAGCGCTGTGCTGATATAGGTGAAGAGCGTATGATATGCCAACAAACACTATCATGGTTACTGACCCTAAAAGAGTATGGGCTACTTCTGAATGGTGGTATATCGAGGATATGCTTTTTGTGATTATCTCATATGCTAAAATAAATATGAAGATGCTTGCCACAAATGTAGCCAGGTTTTCCGCTTTGTAGTATCCGTATGGAAATTTTTCGTTTCTTGGTTTCTGTGCTATTTTTAATCCAACCCAGGCTGCTGATATGGGTATTATGTCCGCGAAACTGTGGTATGAATCTGCCATGATGGACACGGAGTTTGTGTAATACGCAAGAATTAGCTTGGAAAATGATAGAGCAAGAGTTATTATGCTAACGTTCCTAGCCACGTGTGCCCCGTATATTAGCGTGTTTTTTGAATCCACTTTTTACTCAAATGCGAATTTATACTTAAGAATTTCTCATATTTTTTGTAGGGCAGGTGTGTTTTTGAGTTTTAAATTTATGTACGATATCTCCGGTTGTGTGTCCCGTCAAGTTCAACTAGTTGTTTAGGAAAAACATAAATATCGGTGAGTTATTCTCTTCTCTGATGATGAGGACTTACCTGAAGGTGACTTTCAACAGCGAGGGCGCTCCGCCCAGCGAGGTTATAGCCAGATTGCAGTCTCTGGGGTTCAAGCCTATAACCGGTGCCTATGATATGGTTTACGAGTGGGATGATGGTGCAGGTGTGGACGAAGCTATTTGGTTTGCCGATAAAATTCATGCCACTCTAAAGGGTTATAACGTTCTGTTCCAGATAGAAACCATCACAGAGTAAATTTTTTATTTTGAGGTCATTCTCTTTATTGGATATCTCTTGTAATTACCGCACCTCTCGCATTTTACCACAACTTTACCTTTCTTAAGCCTGACCTTTGCCGTTTTTCCAGGAACCAGATAGGTGTGGCATTTCTTGCATATCCTATATTTCTGCTCTTTTTTTAGCCTTACCTTGTACTTACGGGATATTTTTAGAATTAAGTCCACGTATCTTCTTGCAAGATCAAACTCGTTATTTTTTGTGGCTTTATTGGCCATACTAAACAGTATCTCTATCCTCTCCTTTGCTATCTTTTTTGCGTATCTCTTTTTTCCCTGATACTTTCTCACAGTGGATTATTGTCGTAATGCCTAAAAAACTTTGTTTTCAGAAGAAATCTTTTTAAAAATGGCTATTTTACTGTGTTTTAGTTATATATGTTGTTTTTAACTTTTTTTATAAATTAATTTTTTACGGGTTTTCCAAGCAAT